>NZ_CALNAT010000047.1 GCF_937873925.1 uncultured Proteiniphilum sp.
TATAACTGAGGGAAGCGGCTATGGGCGCCCAGACAATATCCAGCAGCGGGCCAACGGCCGGGATCACTGCCGAGACCATCCCAACGGCATCCAGCAGCACACATTTGATCAGTTTTTTGTATTTTTTATCCATAAGTTTGTTTTATACTTCGGGAATAAAAGTAGAAGGGAGATTTATTCAGCACCTGAGGTTGTGGCGAGCGGGGTATACGTTCTCTTGCCCAGCTCTTTGTCCATCGTATAAATGCCAAATCCGTTATCGCCGATCAGCCTTAATCCGTCAATCATGCTCTGGGCTGTCTCCTCCTCTTCTACCTGTTCGTTTACGAACCATTGCAGCATATTCTCGGTAGCAAAATCGTTCTCTTTACGCGACATAGATGCCAGGTCGTTGATGAGTGAGGTTACTACCCTTTCATGTTCCAATGTGACTTCAAATGCTTTCAGCACCGAGTCCCACGCGGTGTCTACCTTGGCGATGGGCTGCAATTCCACCTTATTCCCTTTGGCAATGAGATAATTCATTAGCTTGTGGGCATGGTCTTGCTCTTCCTTGAACTGTACTTTGAACCAGTTGGCAAAGCCGGGAAGGCCTTTATGGGCAAAATGAACCGACATCGAAAGATAGAGATAGGCCGACCAAAGCTCTGCATTGATCTGTCTGTTGATTGCGGTTTCCAATTCTTTACTCACCATAGTTCTGTTTGTTTATCATATGATACCTATAGACCATACAACGTTTTTCAGCCTAAAATGTTTAAAAGTACGCAGTTTCAGGGGAGAGGACTTCTTGTTCCAAAAATTAACCTTACTTCGGGGAATTTAAATTAATTGCTATCTTTGTGGATCGATTGCGTTCTGTAAAGGCAGGTACTTATGACAGGTCAAAACAAAGTTTTGTATCTGTACTGGGTGAACGAATAACGAAAAGATGCTTCCGGTACCTTTTTTAAGCGGAGGCTTGTTCTTTAAATTTTTTTCAAATGAATCTTCTAAGGGAAAAAATGATGAAATATGATGCTCCGCAGCGTGCAAAGGCAGCGGGTATCTACCCCTATTTCCGGGCTATTGAGAGCGACCAGGATACTGAGGTAGTCATCAACGGAAAAAAAGTGTTGATGTTCGGCTCAAATGCCTATCTGGGGTTGACCAATCATCCTAAAGTAAAAGAGGCGGCCGTTGCCGCTACCAAAAAATATGGTACCGGAATGGCAGGATCCCGCTTCCTGAACGGAACCCTCGATATTCACCTGGAGCTGGAACGAAAACTCGCCAACTTTATGAATAAAGATGAGGCCATTGTTTTCTCTACCGGTTTCACCGTCAATGAGGGGGTATTGGGATGTATGACGGGAAGGGATGATTTTATTATCTGGGATGAAAGAGATCATGCGTCCATTATAGAGGGTCTTCGCACTTCCTATTCGACGAAGTATAAATACCGTCACAACGACATGGGTCATCTGGAGAAACAGTTGAAACGCTGTGATCAGGGAAAGGTAAAGCTGATAGTCGTGGATGGCGTTTTCAGTATGGAGGGTGACCTGGCCAATCTGCCCGAGATTGTAAAACTGGCGCGGAAATACAATGCCAATATTATGGTGGATGAAGCCCACAGCCTGGGAGTCCTCGGCAGGAAATACAGCGGACGGGGAGTGTGCGAACATTTCGGCCTGCTCAACGATGTGGACCTGGTGATGGGAACCTTCAGCAAATCATTGGCGTCAATCGGCGGTTTTGTGGCCGGCGATTATCCCGTTATCAACTATCTGCGTCATAACTCACGTACAAATATATTCAGTGCAAGTATTACCCCCGGCGCCACCGCCGCCGCGTCTGCCGCGTTGGATATCCTGAAATCGGAGCCCGAGCGTGTGAAGAAATTATGGGAGCTGACACATTATGCCATCAACCAATTTGGAGAAAGAGGGTTTGAACTGGGGCCGACCTCGACACCTATCATGCCGCTTTATGTGCGTGACAACGATAAGACTTTCCTGGTAACCAAACTCTTGTTTGAAGAGGGTATCTTTGTCAATCCGGTAGTAGCTCCGGCAGTTGCTCCCGGCGATACGCTTATTCGCTATTCACTGATGGCAACGCATACCCAAGAACAGATCGATTACTCTATTGAACACATCACCAAAATATTCAAAAAGTTAAATATCCTGCCATAAGGAGTGGCGTTTTATTAATTCCGCGGGCTATCATTAAAATTAACATCCTCAATCGGATTAATTCGCGAAAAAATATCTACTTTTGTATGCAATAAAAAAGATAATATTTCCATCAAGCTAAACGGGCATAAGAAAAGTTTACTTTTATTATGCCGTAGCGAGGAAATATCTAATTTGATGAAAGGTAAAAACTTATGTCATTTATTGCAGATAAAATCATCATGGAAGGGTTGACTTTCGACGACCTTCTGTTAGTCCCCGCCTACTCACAGGTACTTCCCAGAAATGTAGATCTTACTACTCAGTTTTCCAGAAATATTTCACTTAATATTCCGATGGTTTCGGCCGCCATGGATACGGTGACCGAAACTACGATGGCTATCGCCATCGCCCGCGAAGGGGGTATCGGCGTCATCCATAAGAATATGAGTATCGCGGAGCAGGCCAAACAGGTCCGTGCGGTAAAACGTGCGGAAAACGGCATGATACTGAATCCGATCAGTATTACTCCCGACAGGAAAGTGTCTGATGCGCTGGCCATGATGGGCGAATTTAAGATCGGAGGAATCCCTGTTGTGGATAGTGACAACAAACTGGTAGGTATTGTAACGAACCGTGATCTCCGTTTCGAGAAATCAATGGATAAGCGGATCGAAGAGGTAATGACGAAAGACAATCTTGTCACCACCCGCCAGACGACCAATCTGGAGGATGCCGCCGAGATCCTTCAGCAGCACAAGATTGAGAAATTGCCTGTCGTCGATTCCAATAATAAGCTGATCGGCCTGATCACCTATAAAGATATCACGAAAGCGAAGGATAAACCGTTTGCCTGTAAAGATGAGCAGGGACGGCTGCGTGTAGCCGCGGGAATCGGTGTGACGCAGGACTCCATCGAGAGGGCGACGGTCCTTATCGAAGCGGGTGTGGATGCAATTGTGATCGATACTGCACACGGTCATTCCAAAGGGGTGGCGGAAATGCTGAAATTAGTGAAAAAGACCTTCCCCGGGATTGATGTGGTGGTAGGTAATATTGCCACTGCCGATGCCGCCAGATTTCTGGCCGATGCCGGCGCCGATGCCGTGAAGGTGGGAATAGGTCCCGGATCCATATGTACTACCCGTGTGATTGCCGGGGTGGGGGTACCCCAACTGTCGGCTATCTATGAAGTAGCTACAGCGCTGAGAGGAACCGGCGTTCCCCTGATCGCGGACGGAGGATTGCGCTATTCGGGAGATATAGTGAAAGCGTTGGCTGCCGGAGGTGCTTCGGTGATGATGGGTTCATTGCTTGCCGGTACCGAAGAGTCGCCGGGAGAGACCATTATCTTCAACGGCCGTAAATTCAAATCTTATCGTGGAATGGGATCACTCTCCGCAATGCAGCAGGGTTCGAAAGACCGTTATTTCCAAGATACGGAAGATGATACCAAAAAGCTTGTTCCCGAAGGAATCGAAGCGCGCGTACCGTTCAAAGGAACATTGCAGGAAGTGATCTATCAGATGGTGGGGGGCCTTCGTTCCGGTATGGGGTACTGCGGAGCAGAGGATATTGAAAAACTGCATGATGCCAAGTTCACCAGGATTTCCGCTGCCGGATATACCGAAAGTCATCCCCACGGAGTGATGATCACACGCGAAGCGCCGAATTACAGTAAGGGGAGTGAGTGATTCCCCCTGGTTTTCAGCAATTGACGATGAATTGATTAGCAGATTTACTGATTAGTAGATTTGCTAATTGATTATTGCCAAATCGTTAAATCATTAAATCATCGAATTATCACATCATCACATTAACCTTTAACAGGTTCTCTTTCCAGATTGGTGTTATATTTTAAAAAATCAGTCAAAAATTTGTTGTATCTCTGCAACGTTTTGCTTTCTGCAAACGTCATTATAGTAAACAGGGAAATTGTATGTCGGAACATCGATTGATACTTGCTTGCAAGCAGGGAAAATTGTGGGCGAGAAAGGAAGTGTACGAACAGTATGCTCCCGCTATGATGGCTCTGTGCAGGCGCTATGTGTCCGATGTGGAAGACGCTAAAGACGTGTTGCAGGAAGGATTCCTGAAAATTTATATTGAAATAGGACAATACTCGGGAAGAGGATCTTTCGGAGGTTGGGTAAGGAAAATTTTTGTGAATACCTCGCTCGATTACATGCGGAAAAAGAACCGGCTGAAACAAAAAGAACTGTTAACGGATGTTGAGATAGAGTATTATGAAAATGTGCCCCCCGATGTGACAGATATCACAGCCGACGAGTTAATGCATTGCATCGGTGAACTTCCCGATACCCATCGGACGATTTTTAATCTGTTTGCTGTTGAGGGTTTTAGCCATCGTGAAATTGCCGCATTGCTGAATATCCCCGAAAGTACTTCACGGTCGTTATTTTTCAGGGCAAGGCAATTATTACAAAAGAAAGTCACACAGTTAATGGAGTGCAAATAATAGAGGGCAAAGATGCGGTCAGATGATAATAAATACATAGATAAGCCGGATGACTTTTCGCGGAAAGCCGGGGAGAAGTTGCGGGAGCACCGTATGCCCGTCGATCCTGAGGTGTGGAAGTCGTTGAAAGATAAGTTTCCGCCGCGCGAAAGGCGTATTCCCGCATATTGGTCCTGGGTGGCGGCGGGCGTCGCTGCCGTGGCACTGGCATTGCTGTTTTTCCTGAATCCTTTGGCAGACGAGCCGTTGCTTACAGAATATCCACAATCCCGGGAACAAATAAAACCGGAGACAGTTATGCCGGAGGTTATTTCAGATGATATAGAAAATCGACCTGATAAAGAATCGAATCTAAAGCAAATTATTGAAGAGAATAGTACGAAGTCGGAGAAAATTGTAGAACCGGAAGGAGTTTCAAAACCAGAGAGAACGGCAAAGCTGGCAGCAATTCCGGAATTGACAGGAATTTCAGAACCGGTAGAAATCGCAGAATCATTAGGAACTTCAAATCCGGAGGAAATTACAGAATTGGCAGTAGTTGTAAAAACTGAGGAAACAGTAACTTCAGAACCGGAAAAAACAGTAACTCCAGAGGAAACTGTAAAACCCGCAGCGAAAGGGCTTCCGGCGGATGAACTCTTCGCGGAAAACGACCATTCCTTTCCCGTTCAGGAACAGCGGGGACTTCGGTCTCTGATCGCCGCATTGGGTGGCGGTAGCACCCCTTTGGATTTCTCATTCGGAAATTATGATGTGGATAGTCCAACCTATTGTGATTTTTTTCTGGGTGGTGAGTTTAATAACGGAGACGGATTAGGTTTGGGCAATAAATACAATGTACTAAAACCCGGTGATTATACCGATATCGAACACCATCTTCCGGTTTCATTCAGTCTGACGGCAGATTTCCCGGTCGGTAAGAATGTAAGCCTGGAAACCGGATTGTCCTACACTTATCTGTTTTCACGCTTCAGGCGAAACGATCATCTCATTTATCGGGGCACGTTACGACAGCATTATATAGGCGTACCGGTGAACCTGAGATATACAATATGGCAAAATGATGTCTGGAACATATATTTATTGGGTGGCGGGAGCATCGAGAAAGGACTTCGTTCCGTTTACAAACAGGAAATTGAACATAATGGCGGCGTTGTGCATCACGCCAATGTGTATAGCGATATCCACGGATTTCAGTTCTCGGCACAGGGTGGTGCCGGCTTCAGTTACCGATTGCACAACAACCTGTATCTGTTTGGTGAGCCGAAGCTTATCTATTAT
Source organism: uncultured Proteiniphilum sp. (assembly GCF_937873925.1). GTDB lineage: Bacteria > Bacteroidota > Bacteroidia > Bacteroidales > Dysgonomonadaceae > Proteiniphilum. The sequence continues at coordinate 5,917 of NZ_CALNAT010000047.1, forward strand.
TTCAAAAATAATCAACCGAGGAGCGCCCGTACGGAAAATCCATTGATATTCGGGTTGAACATGGGGATAAGAATACAATTCAACTCAAATAATTAAATGCTATGAGTGTGAGGAATTTAACTTTTTTGTTATTGATTGCCGGTTTGTTTGCTTTACCGGGATGTAATGATTATGTGGACGAGTAGGTTACCTATACCGTGAATGAACCGGTTTTTATGTCGGCCGGTGAGTTCAGGAGCACTATACCGCTGTTCAACAGATAAGGCAATTGAGCCGTTTGCCGATCGGTAAATAAAAACTTCCCTGTTTGCTCAATTCCCTGCTGCCGTTGGAGAAATTCAGCGGCAGCTTTTTTATTCTGTGGGATGAGCGGCTAAACCATCAGGCCCTTTTGGGGAATAGCTACTCTGACGTACCTTTTTGCATAGGAACAAAAATAAAATCCCCGTGCTCCGACTCCTTGAACTCATTGTCGCTTATCCGGCGGATAACGGTCATTTTTTGTCCCGTCCTTCCACCCAGGGGGACGACCATCCATCCGCCCACACGCAATTGTTGCAACAGTTTTTCCGGGATCTTCTCCGGCGCCGCAGTGATCAGTATTTTATCGAAAGGCGCATGCTCAGGCAGACCTTCGAAACCGTCACCAAAAAAGAGATTCGGATAATATCCCAATTTATTCAGTGTCTCTTTGGCGGTCTGATACAAATTGTAATATCTCTCTATGCTGTAAACCTCCGCCTCCATTTCGCATAGCACTGCTGCCTGGTATCCGCTGCCGGTCCCTATTTCCAACACTTTCTCACCCGGTTTCAATTGTAATAGTTCGGTCTGCCAGGCTACCGTGAAAGGTTGAGAGATGGTCTGTCCGCTCTCGATGGGTAAAGGGCGGTCCTGATAAGCATACGCGGATAGTTGTTCATCTATAAAAGAATGCCTGGGAATATTACCGATAGCCGTTAAAACACGTTCGTCGGAAATGCCTTTTCTTTTTAATTCTCTGGCGAGTTTTTGGGCTTCATCGTTCTGCCGGGGAGGATCTGTCATATGGATTTCTGTTTTTTTATGCTGTTTTTTTGTACTGTTGGATGCGCAGGTGATCAGCCCTGCACAGCAAAGGGCAATGATGAATACCGGAATGGGGGGTTGTTTTCCTCTTCTCATAATATTCAAATGGAGTTAGACTATTTGTTCTGCTCTCTCTTAACGAAATAGTTCAATAATTTTTATGTGATAAAAGCAAAGATAATGAATAAAAGTAGTATATTTCGCATAATTTTAATATCCTGCAATTAAAATGAGAAAGATTGCTTTTTTATTTATTTTATGGATCTATTCAACGTTATCTGTTATGCCTCAGAATATCGATATGGACTCTGTGATTAAGCTATTAAAGGAGAAATATGCACCCGACAGCCGTGTGGAAATATTTGATGTTGAGGTTACACAACGAAAAGATACGGTTATACTTAAAGGGGAAACGACCAGTAAACCTGCGTATGAAGAATTGATCTTACAGGCCGGGATCGTATCCGGGCAGGTGAAAGACAGTATCCGCCTTCTGCCCGGTAAGGAGTTGGGCGATGAAATATGGGGCATGATTTACAATTCGGTCGGCACCCTTCGGGCCGAACCCCGTTACGGTTCCGAGCTGGTATCCCAGGGATTACTGGGAATGCCGGTAAAGATACTGGAGAAGCGTGGGGGATGGTTACGCATTCAGACTCCCGATAAATACATCGGCTGGATGAACGGCTCGGTAAAGGTGATGACAAGATCGGAATTACAACAATACCTGCAAAAACCGAAGGTGATCGTCACCTCCGTCACTACACACTCGCTGGAAATACCCGACGGCGATTCGTATCCCGTCTCCGATTTGGTGGCCGGCAATATGCTGGAGATAAAAGATTCAAAAGGAAAATTTTATCATGTGGATTATCCCGACGGACGCAAAGCATATGTCCGGAAATCGGATGTGGCGGAAACAGCCCATTGGTTGAAGAGTGTAGAGATGACCGGTGAAAGTATTGTGAATACGGCGCGCCGGTTTATGGGTATACCCTATCTTTGGGGAGGAACTTCCTCCAAGGGATTGGATTGCAGCGGATTCACCAATGGTCTATTTTATGCACGGTGTCATCTTAGCCCGGGATGCTTCGCAGCAGGTATTAAGCGGTAAGCTGATAGACGTCTCCGGCGATTTCAGCGATGTCCGGCCGGGAGACCTGGTTTTTTTCGGCTCAAAAGCGACGGATGACAACCCGAAAGAACGGGTGGTGCATGTGGGGATATATATGGGGAACAAAAGATTCATTCACGCGTCCGATTACATTCATATTAGTAGCTTTGACCCGTCGGATGCGGATTACGATGAGTACAATACAAAACGGTATTTGTGTTCGCGGCGGATTTTGGACGCGGTAAATACTGATGGAATCGAAGAAATTTACAATAACGGGTTTTATCAATAAATAATTGTCCGATATGAAATTTCGTCTTTCAATATTATTATTGTCTTTTGTCTATTTTGTACCGGGTCGGTCGCAAATATTGGACAACTCCATGTTCCGCATTTATCGGGCGCCTTTCATACTCGGCTGTGTAACACATTTGCGATTTGATAAGGATGCAACGTATCAGATTGCGATTACCGAAATTCATTGTTCTTTGTGCGACCATGAGGAATTAAGAAATTCAATTAATTCTACGGGAACATGGAAACAGAAGAATGATACGATTTTCTTGAAATCGAATAAAGACGAAACAATTGTTTTAAAAGTTTTAACCGACTCATTATTAAGACCCATTTTCCCGATGGGAATTAAACCAGATTTGTTGTCAGATTCTATTAAAACAAAATTGGCAAACGGTCGATTGATAAATAATGGAGATGAATTTCATTTAATTTACGATACATATCCCAATGGCGTTGCCCGAACAATTATCGATAAATACAGGCATAGAAGAAATGAATATGAAATAGGGATAGATGCCAACGGAACGCTTAGAAACCTCCATTATTATTGGGATGAAAAAAGAAGAAAGAGATTACGATAACGGACTTCAAATCAATGGAGAACAAAAATATGTCACAAAACCGGCGCCAATTCCTCAAATCATCAGTTGCGGCGGCAACGGCAATCGCTATTCCGTCTATGCCTTTATTTTCGCAACGATCTAAAAAACAATTCAATACATCGGGTAAAATGAAACTATCCTGGACCCCATACGACCTGCAACTGAACCATACTTTTACCATTTCCGGATTCTCACGTACGACCACCCCTGTGGTGTTGATTAAAATAGGATACGACGGACTGGAAGGGTACGGTGAAGCATCCCTGCCTCCCTATCTGGGAGAAACACAGGCTTCAGTAATTGAATTTCTGAAGAAAACGGATCTTTCCGGTTTCACCGATCCCGGTCATATCGAAGAGATAATGGTGTATGTGGACGGTATTGCTGGGGGGAATACTGCGGCAAAAGCAGCTGTGGACATTGCCCTGCATGATCTGGCAGGGAAGATGGAGGGAGCGCCGTGGTACAAGATATACGGTTTGGATAAGTATAATGTGCCCGACACCACTTTTACCATCGGTATCGACAGCGACGAGGTGGTGCGCGAAAAGACACGCGAAGCGCTGGGACGGTTCAATATCCTGAAAGTGAAAGTAGGCGGAGCAGATGATAAACGGATGATCGAAGCCATTCGTTCGGTAACCGATCTGCCGTTGGCTGTGGATGCTAATCAGGGCTGGAAAGACCGCCATCAGGCGCTCGATATGATTCTCTGGCTGAAAGAGAAGGGGGTGGTGATGGTAGAGCAGCCTATGCCGAAACAGGATCTGGACAACATTGCCCGCCTCACCGAAGAAAGCCCTCTTCCTGTTTTTGCCGATGAGTCAATACAACGCCTTTCTGATGTGGAGCGCATGAAAGGAGTTTTTTCGGGGATCAATATCAAGTTGATGAAGTGTACGGGTATGCATGAAGCATGGAAAATGCGCAAGCTGGCGTATGGGCTGGGAATGAAGGTGATGATGGGGTGTATGACCGAGACTTCCTGCGCCATATCGGCCGCAGCCCAGCTCTATGCGGGAATGGATTTTGCCGACCTCGACGGCGCACTCCTGATAGGGAACGATTGTTTCAAGGGAGCAACACTCGAAAACGGGAAGATCATCGCCTCCGACCAGCCGGGTATCGGAGTAAAACCGGTAAAGGAATTAACCTTTGGAAGATAAAAATCTTGTTTGTAAATTTGCGCGATTTTTTACTTCTTCTTTAGGTTATTACAATGAATTATCTTCTTACTATCGGGCTTTTGATCTGTTCCAATGTCTTTATGACTTTCGCGTGGTACGGCCATTTAAAACTTGCTGAAAATGCGTGGTTCAGTAAACTGCCGCTTTTCGGTGTGATTGTTTTCAGCTGGTTGATCGCCTTTTTCGAATACTGTTTTCAGGTTCCGGCAAACCGTATCGGATTTGAAGGAAACGGAGGAAGTTTTTCACTCGTGCAACTGAAAGTCATACAGGAAGTAATTACGTTGGTGGTGTTTGTCATTTTCTCGTTCCTCGCTTTTCAAACCCAATTGAAATGGAATCACCTTATCGGATTTGTATTTCTGGTGCTGGCGGTCTATTTTATTTTTAAGGGATAAATCACTTCCGGATTGCAGATTCCGGGTCTCATTTTACCAACTCCTCAAACAACCGATCAAAGGTTTTATCCAGATCGCCGGTTTTTCCGGGGTGCGGCCGTGATGTCTGGATGATGGAACTACGCACGGCCGTCAGCCAGCGGAAACGTTCGGGAATATCGAGTTGCGCTATGGGGCCACACTTCGGATCGCCAAGGGCAATCTGTTTATGTGTCTCAAGGTTTTCAATCACATCATCATATTCCGCTTCCGAATGCATCAATCTGAATTTCTCGGGACAGAGATGATACTCAAAGCGTATATACTTTTCTCTCTTGGAAAAAAGAATGAGTCCCACGTTGAAAAATTCTTCCCGTTCAATTCTCGGTACCAATCGAATAACGGCATAATGATACAGTTTATCCTCTTGCATTTTTGGCGGTATTTAGAAAGTTTTGGGAATGCTGCAATCGCGTTTTCAAAAAATTGAGATAGATACTTCTGATCTCATCGGGTGTCTCTTGGGTATGGTTCCACATCAGCCACTCATCGGGGATAAGCGCGGTGATTTCCTCCAACAGGTCAGATGAAAGTATAGCATGTGCGAAATCGTTCGCCTCTTCAAGCATCGATGCCCGGGGTAGCAATACATGATCTTTTATATGGGGGAACGGGTTGAGGGCATGCCTTTCGAAATCGTTCCACGAGTGATGGAAATAGAACGATGCACCATTGTCGATGACCCACAATTCGCGGTGCCACCACAATAGGTTCGTATTGTTGAACGTGCGGTCAATGTTGGTTGTAAAAGCATCGAGCCAGACAATTTTCGAGGCCAGAAAAGGATCGATTTCCACGGAAGGATCGTAAGCCATTGCTCCCGAAAGGTAATGCAGGCCAAGATTGAGCCCTTCGCTTCCTTTCAGCAGATCCTGGATCTCCTCATCGCCTTCGCTGCGGCCGAAATCATCATCGAGAGCGGCAAAAACCAGTTCGGGTATATGCAGGCCCAGTACGGAAGCAATTTTTCCGCCCAGCAATTCCGAAACCAGCATTTTGGTGCCGTGTCCTGCACCGCGGAATTTCAGCACATACTTGAACCCGTCGTCCGCCTCCGCCAATGCCGGCAGGGATCCGCCTTCCCGCAAAGGCAGGATGTAACGGAGAACTTTTACCGTGCGCAATGATATATCTTTTCCCATTGGGTGCAAAGATACGATAATCTCATCAAATTTCTTCCGATTCTATCAGCATACAGCCTTTGGTGTACATCTCCTGCAACGCTTTTTTATCGTCGCTGGGTTGGGCATTTACCGGAGCGATGGCGTCGGTGACCACATAGGTATGAAACCCCTGGGTTGCCGCATCAAGGGCAGTCGCTTTTACACAATAATCGGTGGCGAGACCACATACGTAAAGGTGTTGAATTTGGTTTTCGTGAAGGAAATCCGTAAGCGATGCATTGGTTGCTTCAAAAGCGGAATAGCCGTCGTCTTTATTATCCGTCCCCTTTAACAGCTTCAGGTCTATTTTACCGGTCTCCAGATCGGGGTGCAGCTCCGCACCCCGCGTTCCGGCGACACAATGTACCGGCCACTTCTCAAAATGCACCGAATCGGCCGGATGCCAGTCCTGCGATGAGATCACGAGATCAAACCGATCCATAATCCGGTTGATCACAGGCACCACTTTATCGCCATCCTTTACCCCTAAAGCGCCACCGGGGCAGAAATCGTTCTGAACATCAACTATAAGGAGTGCTTTTTTCATATGATTAAAATATTTTTTACATCAATGTGTAGGGAACTGGCTTTAATCATGTACTTGTGTGATAATGATTATCATGCTCGTTTCATACGATTAATTTATTTTTTCTCTTGTCGATGTATGAAACTCGCAGTTAATCATGTTTTTGTGTATGAATAATGATCCTGCTCGTTTCCTACTCATTTTATTGTTATTTCTACATATAACAATGAGAAATCGTTTGGGTTCGATATCGGTAAATAAACGGAATGCTTGTTTTATGAATGGAAAGAATTTACTATTATTTGTTTGCGTGTCGATGATAATAAACTTTCATCGTTTTTTCAATGGTGTCTGATTTTTTATTAAGATACAGAATGTCATAATCTATCATACTTTTTTTACTTTCCAACCCTGACTCAGGCTTAAAAGTAATATACAGGTGATTGGAGATATGAACTCCCCTATTCGTGGCTACTCTTTTATCTAAAAAACCAAATGATTTTACCATATTCCAGGACTGAAACCCGGTTTTTTTACTCCATATACCATCTTCCGAAATAGATACAAGTGTAGGATACTGTATTAGTTTCATCAAAAAAAACGCAATGCCCATGAAGGATGATAAAGAAAAAATCACATCTATAACAAACTCTGTTGAAGTTCCATCTATTAGCCGCCCGGTCGTTTTGTAACATGCCCACATGCAAACACCAAGAGGGACTAAATAATAAGAGAGAGATCTTTTTATCTCCAATTTACGGGGAATTGAATAATCGTCATTCAATAGGATCTTCAGTGTATTATTTTTAATCCTTTCTCTAACCACCTTCAAGGCTCTCAGTCTCTCTTTTTTTATAGAAAGATGCTGTCTGGAAGGAAAAATATTCACCGAGAAGTTATTGTTTGCTGCTCTTTCTCTGAATTCTCTTACATCATCTACATTTTTGTATGCCCAGGTCTTCCATTTGTCCCCTAAATAGGTCATTATAACTCCGAAAGCAACAAAAGAAAGGATCATTAAGCTAATTGATAATAAAGTCAATATGAAAGAATTATCGTAGGAAACTAAAATATAAATAGCTGCTGCCATAACCAGCATCATCATAATTAATGCAGGGTACACAACTGTGCTACGCGCTCTTTTGATAGCTTTTGAAACGGTAGTATACTTTTTGGTTTGCATTATTATGTATTTAACCTTTTTCTTTCCCCATCATTTCCAGGTGGCAATGCAAAAGTTCGCCTGTTTTTTCATTACGCAGATGGAGTCCGTTCCCCTGGCAGTATTTATACGATTTACAGGATGCACATTTCCCTGTTTTTGTCCAGGAGCGGTCGCGCATAATGTGGTAACGGGTATTCCAGACCGTCCAGAAGTCGTCCCGATAGATATTACCCTGCACGTAATCTCCTCTCAGGCTCGGGCAGGCGCTTATGTCGCCGTTGGCAAGTACCGATGCAATATGAATACCGGCCTGACAAAAGAAAGGAGTATCCCGGACTTCCATTTCATATTCGGACAGATACCCTTCACACCCGTACGATATATCGATCTTTTTCTCTTGGCGCGTATGGCGAATGAAATTCATCATTTGCAGGAACTCTCCGGTGGAGAGTTTCAAGAGCGGATTGTCTTTAGCGCGGCCTTTCGGGAAAACGGTAAAGAGTCTCCAGTGTGTTACGTTTAAGGAAATGAGTAAATCGCGGAGTTTAGCCAGATCATTTATGTTTTTCTTGTTGACACAGGTTACCACATCGTATACCAGACCGGGTGTTGAGGTTACTCTGGAAATGGCATTGACGGCTCGCAACCATGAACCCTGTTTTCCTCTGAACCAGTCGTGTGACTCTTCCGTGTAACCATCCAGGCTGACCGTCACGGAACGTAAGCCTGCATCCAGAAGGGACTGTAATCTTTTTTCGTCCAATCCCCAGCCGTTGGTCACGAACCCCCACGGATATCCCATATCGTACATCGCCTGGCCGCACTCCGCCAGGTCTCTGCGTACCAGCGGCTCACCGCCTGTGAGCACGATCATGGTCTTGTGCGGGTTTACATACTGACGGATATCCGCAAGAACTTTCAAAAAATCTTCTTTTGGCATGTCGGGTACGGCTGCCTGTCTTGTACAATCGCTTCCGCAATGGACACAGTTGAAATTACACCTCAAAGTACATTCCCAGAAGAGATAGGATAGTTTGTGCAGTTTGGTCTGCATAGCCTTGTGTTGTTGGTAGAGAGAAAGAATGAGCCTCTTTTTCGGATCCATAAAACCTTCTTTGATTTTTTACTCTATGTCTCTTTCCATCTCCTTGTATTCGGTGGAAGGTACTCCGTACATTGGCATTATGGTTGCTTGTCTAAGCTTAAAATCAGCTTTACCTTCGAACTTACCGTTGTACCAATTTTTTCTTCTTTTTTCAATCTGCTTTAGCTCATGTGCTTTTATTCGTATGGTATCGGACAGGTATGCACCGTTCGTGTCGTTGTCGATATCCGAGGCGTAAACCGTTAGATCTTTCGCGCCGAAAGCGGTTGCCGTAAAGTTCAGTTCGTAATTCCCACTTGTATCGGTTATCACAGTGTCATTTCCATAAGGCGCTGTGTCCGATTTGCTGATGACCGCCATGCCCCTGATTGGTTGTTGAGTCCTTTCGTCAGTGACCTTTCCCTTGACCACGAAATCAGCGGTAGGGGTGCCGTATTCCACTGGTTCTACGATATCGCAGGAGGTGTAAAGGCCTAAGACGGTTAAGATCCAGGCAATAATCTTACCATAAGTTTTTAAGACAAATTTTTTCATAGATTATTTTATTTAAACTACTTCTGCTTATTCAGCTTAAAGAAAATATTCCCCAAGTGACCGGGTTTTATAGAAAATCAACGATTGTGTTATGCACCGGGTAAAGTTCCATCTATTATAGATAGACGTAAAAAAATAAAAAACGTTGCATCGGGAAGCCTTTTTTATAGATAATCTTTCCGTATTGATGAAAAAAATCACTAATTGTAGTGATTGACAGGTGTGTCATTTTCCTGTTCCTTTGCATCCGAACTTCCGTATTCCTGTTTAGAGAATACAGTATAATCTATTAAAGCGCCCAATAATGAAGAAATTGTTCTTAATTATATTTGTTTTTTGCAGTACTTTTTTTGTATTTGCAGATGATAACGATCCTGCTAAGGAGATCAATCCAAATGACACACTAAAAGTGTATTACCTGAATGAGATAGTGATAAGCAGTTCAGTAAAAGAGACCAATGATCTGAGGAACCTGCCTACGGCGGTATCAGTAGTGTCTCCCCAGCAATTGCAGGATGCCCGTATCGAGTCGCTTCCCCGGTTGAGCGCTTTTATCCCTAACTTTTTTATTCCTTCCTACGGGTCGAAGGTCTCCACGCCAATCTATATCCGTGGTGTCGGAGCCCGCCTCGGATCACAGACTGTAAGCCTCTATGTGGACAATGTGCCCAGTTTCAACCCTTCGGCATTCGATTTTGAATTTCAGGATATCCAGCGGATCGAGGTGCTTCGGGGTGCGCAGGGTACCCTCTACGGACGGAACGCCATCGGCGGTATAGTGAATATATATACCCTTTCTCCCCTCTCTTTTCAGGGCACCAGACTGATGGTGGGCGGCGGCAATTACGGGCAGTTCTCGGTGAAAGGATCGGACTACAGGAAACTCTCCGACCATTTCGGTCTGTCTGTTGCCGGTTATTACAAGCGGGACGACGGCTATTTCATGAATAGTTATACAGGGAAGAAAGTAGATGCCTCGGAGAATGCGGGAGGTAGATTCAAGTTGGAGTGGCAGGCCTCCCCTTCGTTGAAAGCGATGTTCTTTGGGAATTACGACTATGTCTCCGGCGGCGCATTCCCTTATATGCACAAGGACTCAACGGCAGCCAGTTTTAATGAACCGTCGTCATACGACCGTCACCTGTTTACCAACGGGCTGTCGCTCGATTATACCGGAAACGGATACAGTGTTCATTCTACCACAGGGTTTCAATATCTGAAAGATGATATGAAGATGGATCAGGATTATACTCCCAAATCGGTTTTTTCTATTAACCAAAAACAGAAACAGCGTTCAGTGAGCCAGGAAGTAACTGTGAAATCGGATACTCAGGGAGACTACCGATGGGTGGTGGGCGCCTTCGGTTTTTACGACCATCGCGAGATAGATACCCCGGTAGCGCTCAAGGAGGATGCTGTGGCAGCGATGCAGGGCATATTGGATATGTATACGAGTCAAGCACCGTTGACGATTACTTATGCCAACGACCGGATCGACTTGCCGGGGATATACAAGAAACCCTCAAAGGGGGCGGCGCTCTTCCACCAGTCAACCCTCAACAACCTTTTTGGCTTGGACGGGTTGTCGGCGACTGCCGGTATCCGGTTCGATTATGAACACACTTCCATTGATTTCTTTACGGAAAGCGACGGAAGTGATGTGAATCTCGATTTTCAGATTCCCGGTCGCCCCATGCCCTCGATGTTTGTCGATGGCGATACGTTGTTGCAAGGAAAGTATAGCAAGGATTTCTGGAAAATACTGCCTAAATTTGCGTTAAAATACCAAATGTCACCCACTTCGCAGATATATCTTTCCGCCTCAAAAGGATATAAGACGGGAGGGTACAACGAACAGGCATTCTCAAAGATATTACAGAATGCCTTACGAGTATCGCTTATGGGGAGGCTCGCTGAAATGGCGCCTATTCCCTTAGGCCCTCCTGCCGGTTCGGGAAGCGATACGTCAGCGCCGACGCTCGAAGAACAACTCTCCTATGACCCGGAAACCAGTTGGACCTACGAATTGGGCGGCCGTTATGAGATGCTCGACAGGCGGCTTTCATTCACCTATGCCCTCTTTTATACGCATGTCAACAATATCCAGATCATCAAATTAGAAGATCAAGGCACCTCCGGGCGTACTGTCACCAACGCAGGGAAATCTGAAAGTAAAGGGTTTGAGTTGGGTCTGAAATATGTACCGTTAGATAACCTTTCGCTTTTTGCCGACTACGGATTTGCCGATGCCCGTTTCGTTAATTATGTGACAGAGAAACAGAAAGATGATAAAATTGTTGAAGTGGACTATTCCGGGAATCATATACCTTTTGCTCCTCAGCATACGTTAAGTCTGGGAGCCAGTTATGTATACCACCTTCCCTACGGTTCATTGATCGACCGTCTGACGGGGAATATACAGTACCAGGGGGTAGGGAAGATCTACTGGACGGAATCGAATCAGGACTACTACGAAAAAGGAGAGCTTTCCCAACCCTTTTACGGCATCACCAATGCCCGTATTTCGGCAGAGAAAGGGGCTTTCGGATTGGAGTGCTGGGTGGAGAATCTTTTCAACACGAAATATAATTCGTTCTTATTCGAGGCATCCGACATGACGACCAGTGAAACGAATGCGTTTGTACAGCGTGGATATCCTACCCGCTTCGGCGCTACGCTACGTTATACCTTTAACAGGTAATTCGTAATCCATTGAATATACAGAGAGGAGGCTGCCGGGGCGGTCTCCTTTTTTAATACCATGTTAGAGATCGATCTTCCCGGTCAGGATTTGCACGGCAATCAGTGCCGTACCGCAAAGCAGCAGAATAATGACAGCCCATTCCCAACGTTTGGGCTGTTCTCCTTTCTCCTTTTTCGCCTTGATAAACAGCAGGGATCCGATACCGTAGAAAAGTACCGAAAGGAACAGGTATTTGATGCCTACCGCATAGATCACATAGGTTGAATAGAGTGTGCCGAGCAGGGCGATGATCAGATTCCGCAGTGTTTTGTCCTCTTTCCTGTAACGGATCGCAGTCTTTACGGCATATAGCGATGAGAGGAGGTAAGGTATCAGTATGAGTGTAGTGGCAATGGTGATGGCGGCGAGGTAAGTCTCATTCAGTCTTGGCGACAGGATGGAAAGGAGAAAGACTTGTGTGAAGCACTGCGTGAGCAGCAGCGCGTTGACCGGCGTCCCTTTGCTGTTTACTTTAGCAAGGCGGCGCGGCATCACACCGTCGCGGGCGGCCGCATACATGGTCTCGACCGAGAGCAATATCCACGATAGGCTGGCCCCCAATACCGACACCATAATTCCCAACTTGATAATTATACCGCCGGGTGCGCCTATGATTGTCCGTTCGAGCACCAGGGCCAGAGGTGTCTCTGAAGAGGCCAGTTCCTCCGCCGGAATGCTTGACATCGCTATCAGCGTGATGAGCATGTATATTCCCAAAACAAACAAGGTAGAGAGAATAGTAGCAGTGCGTACGGTTTTCTGCTTTTTTGCCCTGCCCGACAACACGGAAGCTGCTTCTATCCCCACGAAACACCACAGTACGACCGCCATCGCGTTTCCCACCTGTTGCAGGGGTGTTGTTGTCGCTCCGGTGGCAGCGAGTTTCCACTGCCATTCCGGGATATGAAAGAGGTCGCGGTCAAAGAGTGCCGGGGCGAGCAGGATGATCAACACGATGGGGATCAGCTTGGCGACTGTCACGATAAAGTTGAGGATGGCTCCTTCCTTGACGCCCGCCATCAGGATGATGTAATAAAGCCATAGGATGGCCGATCCGATAATGAAGGAGTGGATCGGGGAAAGGGCTTGTTCACCCAGCAGATCGTTCAATGTTTTGAAAAAGAGAGCCAGGTAACTTATATTCCCCAGCCAGCCTACCGACCAGTATCCCCAGGCGGAGTTGAATCCCATATAGTCGCCAAATCCGTCGCGCGCGTAGGCATACACGCCGCTCTTTAGTTCCGGCTTCCGTCCCGCCAGATAGACGAATACCAATGCCAGCATCAATGCGCCGGTTCCACCGATGACCCAGGTGAGTATGGTACCCTGTGGATTGGCCACCCGGATAAGGTCTTTCGGGGAATTAAAGATCCCTGACCCGACCATCGAGCCGATCGCCACAAAAACCAGCAGCCATAACCCTAATTTTTCATCTTTTTTCTTCATATCGTAAATGAGGATGGTCAGATGCCCGTTGTATATTATTGAGCAGCGGTCTGTTGATAACCTGCCTCATACTTCTCCGTTCAACCGAATATCCAGATCAGCAGCACGACAATGATCAGCGAGGGGAGCATATTCATGATGCGGAGTTTTTTGATCCCCAATATGTTGATGCCGAGCCCGATCAGTAAAATACCGCCGGTTGAGGTGAGCCCGAGGATGATGTCGTCGGTAAAGAGGGTGGCGGCATATCTGGCAAGCAGGGTGAGGGAGGCCTGGAAGATAAAAAGCGGAAGGGCGGATATCACGACACCCACGCCAAAAGCGGAAGCCAGCAGTATGGCGGAGAAAAAATCCATCAACGATTTGGTGAAAAGCAGGTCGGGCGATCCGCCTGTTCCTTCCTGGATGGTGCCGATGATGGTCAGGGAGCCCACGCAGAAAAGAAGAAATGCAGTGACCAGTCCCTCCGAAAATTTCTCATTGCCGATGCGGAAGCGGTGCTTCAGGTAATCGCTCATCCGTTCGGTCCCTTTCTCAAGATCGGCCCACTCCCCTAAGAGGGAGCCGATAGCGAGGCTGCTGACCACAATGAGGATCTTCTCCATCTCGATGGCCATGGATGCGCCAATGGCCAGTGTAAAAAGGCCGATAGCCTGGAAATAGATGGTTGTGACACGTTCAGGCATCCGTTTTTTCAACAGTAGGCCAATCATGCCACCGCCCACTACCGCTGCTGTGTTTACGAGGGTTCCAATCATTTTTTATCCGATAATTTGCAAAAGTATCATTTTTTTGCGATATACGGTTACCGGGAAGGTCGAATTCAATTCGGCTTTATCGGGGCGGGTCCTAAAAACATCTTATACTCACGTTGCCACAAGCTGCCAGTGATCAAAAATTCGTAATCAATTCATTGGTTGGAATTACTTCCGTTCTGCATTAATAGTAATGCAGAATATATAATGTTTATTGTGTATGTTGAAATGAAAAATAAAATTGTGAAAATTCAGGGTCTTGTTTGAAACATGAGCCCGTGCGCAACACTGAAAAACATATGTGTAAGCCGGACACGGGTATCTTTCAGCTCTGTTTCCGTCAGGTCGAAGTAAAGGATTTTGACAATGGTTGGCGAAATATCGCCTGATTTCTGAAAATCACCATACAAATCCTGGAATGCTGGAAGCTCCTTTCCCAAGGCGGACAGGAAGGACATAAAATTCGACTGGGAATGTATATGTATGGATATCCAGGGTCTGTCCGACATATCCCTTCCACGTGAAATGGCCAAATTCCAATTGGAACGGAAAGTGCTGACGCGAATTGCTCCGAGCAATTCCAGGCAATCCTCCGGAGAAATAGGATACGGTATATCCGGATTATTAATAAACTCGACATACCGTTTGTTGAACCGTATATATGCGTCGGCTTTCTCTTTATCCGACGCTCCGGGGGCGACCCCAATTTTTTGTTCGAACAAGTCAAGCATCGTTTGCAGGTCTTCGATCTCCTCTTTGGGAAAGTATTCCTCCATATCGGGAAACGCGGCCAACGGCTTGCTTCGGTCCCCTGTGCAGCCTGCCACGACCGCCACGGCAATGAAAAGCAACAGGGCGAAAATGTTTTTTTTCATGCGGTTGGTTTTAAAGGGATTTATTTTTCAAAGATAGAAAAACTATGTAAAATAGCCATTTTTAAGGATACTCCTTTCATTTATTTTCCTTAATTTCGTGCTTTCATTTAATTACTCAGGAAATAATATGTACAATTGGTTTGAGTGTAAGATAAGATATGACAAGATGCTGGAGACCGGCATGCAAAAAACAGTAACGGAACCCTATCTGGTAGACGCCTTATCGTTTACCGAGGCGGAGGCGAGGATTATTGAAGAGATCAAACCGTTTATCTCGGGAGAGTTTTCCGTATCCGATATCAAACGGGTGAAATATACGGAATCGTTTTTCAATGAAACGGGCGACCGTTACTATAAGGCGAAGCTCTATTTCATTACCCTCGATGAAAAAAGCGGTTCGGAGAAAAAAACGGCGGTCAATATGCTGGTACAGGCTTCCATGCTGAAGGAAGCAGTAGAGATTGTGGAGACGGAAATGAAAAAGACCATGATCGACTATGCCATTGCTTCGGTAGTGGAGACGGCAATCATGGATGTGTTCCCCTATGGGGAAGAGAAGAGTAAAAAGGAGGAGGAGTGACCATACAATCTCATATTGACGTTTTGCGGGAAACTATTCCTCCCGGGGTGAAGCTGGTGGCAGTCTCCAAATTCCATCCTGCCGGGATGATCCGGCAGGCTTATGATACAGGACTGCGGATCTTCGGAGAGAGTAGGGTGCAGGAATTGGTCGTCAAAAAAGATCAGCTTCCGGGGGATATAGAGTGGCATTTTATCGGTAACCTGCAGCGTAACAAGGTTAAGCAGATTGCCCCTTTTATCTCCCTTATCCATAGTCTGGACAGTGAACGGCTATTGTTGGAGATCGAGAAACAGGGAGCGGCCAATAACCGGGTTATCTCCTGTCTGTTGCAGATCCATATCGCCGAAGAGGAAAGCAAGGCCGGTTTTTCGCCCGACGAATGTCGTCGTTTCCTTGCAGAAGGCAAATGGAGAGTGTGGCCTCATGTCCGGATTGCCGGGGTAATGGGTATGGCTACTTTTACCGACGATGAAAATCAGGTGCGTAAAGAATTCCGGCAGTTGAGATTACTGTTCGATGAGTTCAAAACCGTTTATTTCTCCGATCACCCGGAATTCAGGGAAATATCCATGGGTATGACGGGCGATTATCCGGTTGCGGTAGAAGAAGGAAGCACCATGATACGAATAGGGACCTTGATCTTTGGAGATCGTTGAACATCCCCTATTACCCATTTCCAATTTATTTTCCATATAAGATATTGATTTTATCGATAAAATGCCTATTTTTGTTGATTATAAAATTTTTGAAAAACATCGTAAGTTCATGGTCAATTTAGAAACAACCTTCGCAGGGTTACGGTTAAAGAACCCGTTGATAGCCGGAAGCAGCGGCCTTACCAATTCCATAAAGAAGATTAAAGAGCTGGAAAATGCCGGTATCGGGGCAATCGTATTGAAATCCCTGTTCGAGGAACAGATCGAGAATCATTCTGAAAAACTCTCCCAGATCGCTGATTATCCGGAAGCGAACGATTACATCAATACATACATAGAGATGAATCACATGGAGAAGTACCTGGATCTGGTCCGTTCGGCCAGGAAAGAATGTGATGTGCCCATCATTGCCAGCATCAATTGTTATAAATTGAGCCGGTGGGTTGAGTTTGCCAAAACCATTCAGGATGCCGGTGCCGATGCGCTTGAACTAAATGTGTTTGTACTGAACGCGGGAGAATTTGGAGATACTTATCTGGAAAATTCTTATGTGAACATCGTAAAAGAATTGAGAAAGATAATCCGTATTCCCGTCGTGATAAAAATGGCAAAAAATATAAGCAACCTGCCGGCATTGGTAGGTAAGCTGAAAGCGCTGGGAGCCGCCGGAGTGGTGCTTTTTAACCGCTTTTACCAACTCGATATCGATATTAGGAACATGGAGATCACTTCCGGCCCGGTATTCAGTACTCCTTCCGATTTCAGTGAGACGCTGCGCTGGACAGCCATTGTTTCCGGACGTGTCCCCGACTTTGATATCGCCTGCTCATACGGGGTGCACTCCTGGGAAGATACCGTCAAGGGGATCCTGGCAGGAGCAGGGGCTATTCAGCTTTGCAGCCTGCTTTACGAGCAAGGGCCCGATGTGATAGAAGATATCCTTATGTGTATGGAAGAATGGATGCTTCAGAACAACTACGCGCGCCTAGATGATTTCAAAGGCAAATTGAATTATGCGAATATAAAAAGCCCGGCGCTTTACGAACGGGTACAGTTCATGAAATATTTCTCCAGCTACAAGTAAAATAAAATGAATATTCAGCAATTAGAGTATATTATCGCAGTAGATAATTACCGCCATTTCTCCAAAGCCGCCGAAGCTTCCTTTGTGACTCAGCCTACATTGAGTATGATGATCCAGAAATTGGAGGAAGAACTGGGTGTGAAAATATTCGACCGGTCCCAACTCCCGGTACAGCCTACCGAGATCGGCGAACGGATCATCAACCAGGCCCGTGTGTCGGTAGCTCAGGTAAATCAGATCAAGGAGATCATCCAGGAGGAGAGGGGTATTGTGAGGGGCATCTTCCGTTTGGGGATTATCCCTACCGTATCTCCCTACCTGTTGCCGAAATTGATGCACGTTCATAGTGGAAACAGATACGATGTTCGCATCGTTGTTTCCGAACTGACCACCGGTCAGATACTGAAAGGGCTTTCCAATGACTCACTGGATGGAGGTATTCTGGCCACACCCCTGAAAGAACCCACCATCAGGGAATATCCGATCTATTATGAACGGTTCTTTGCGTATGTTTCTCCACTGGAAAAGGCGTTGTTTGCCAAAACAGCGCTCGACGAGAGCGACCTGAATTCCACCGCACTCTGGTTATTGGATGAAGTGCACTGCTTCAGAACGCAGATACTGCACCTGTGTAACCTGAAGAAAAAGCGGAGTACGAACAATTCTGTTTTTTCCTATGAAGCCGGCAGTATCGATACACTTGTCAATATCGTGGATCAGAACGAAGGGCTTACCGTTATCCCGGAGATGGCGCTTGCCAATATGACTGATAAGCAGAGGAAGAATGTACGACCTTTTAAAAACAGTACCCCGGTCCGTGAGATCAGCCTGATTACCCGGCAGGAATTTTTGCGGGAACGTTTGATCGGGATCATTATCGATGAAGTGAGATCGGCGGTTCCCAAATCATTCCAGGATACGGCCATGAAGAAATATGTCGTGCCGTTGTAATATTTGCCGGCTATAATGAAATAAAGGGTGATGAACTTTTTGGACGAAGAATTTGTTAGATTAATCTAATTTTGTATTTTTGTACTTCCTGACCCTCATATTTTATTAGAGTAAGTTGAAAGCGGCATTCAGAAAGAGCATATCAAAACAGATCGCCCGGTTGTTGATCGTGGTGCTCGGATTGTTTATCCTAAACAATGCTGTTTTTTTGCATGCCCACCGGTTGAGCAATGGTGAGATCATCTTACATGCTCACCCTTATAATAAGAGCCAGGATCCGGCTCCTATCAAAACACACCATCACACGGCAGCGGAACTGTTTTCTATAGCGCATCTTCAGTTGTTATTCTTTGTGTTAGTTACGCTGTCTGCCACGGTTTTCAGAACCGGGCATAAAAGAATCTATTCTTATATTTACCCCTTCCTGTTTCTCGAATTCTCTATGAGAACCAGGGGCCGCTCCCCGCCCATTACCTGCAGGATGGATCTACAACCTGTGTAAATTCAATCATCCCTATTTTCTTTCTCTTCCGGAAAACGGCAGTGGGTACTTCCGGATAAAATCCGCACTTTTGGGTTTGGAGAAAAGACTGCTCGTGCTACACACGTAATTCGCTTTGTATTTTTCGTTTACTTCGTTCACTACGTTCTCGTGGTGCAACTTCGTTGTTATATTCGACTATCCCATTATTCCTAATAACAATCGAATAACAGCTGAATGATAATGGAATATTAAATTTTCAAATCTTTATTCTTTATTCTGCAACAGTCTTGAATCCTGGCTAGCTAGGCCTTGGTCCTTTACTCCTTGTTTTAAAATACAACAGACAACAAAAACATTTAATAAACATATGAGAAAAATTATATTTATTGCAATAATCCTCTTTACCGTAGTGGTTGCGGGAAAGGCGCAAGCGCAGAGAGGTACGGATGCCAACATTATTGGCGATGTGCAGAGCGGAGGAGAACATGTACCCTATATCACTATATCGATAGACGGAACGACCATCGGTACCTCGACTGATGCTACCGGACATTTCCAGTTAATAAACCTACCGGTAGGGGAGTTGACGGTGCGTGTCAGCGGTATCGGCTACAAGAGCGTAACCCGGAAAGTAAATACGAAAGCCAACACTACCGAAGAGATTAAATTCGTCATTGAGGAGGATCCTCTGTTATTAGAGAGTGTAGTGGTTACCGCCGATCGTAATCAGACCAACCGTGCCGAAGCGCCGGTAATTGTCTCATCGATCTCTCCACAGTTGATGATACGAACACAATCGGTGAATATCGCCGAGGGGCTCTCTTTTACTCCCGGGCTGCGTACGGAGACCAACTGTCAAAACTGCGGATTCACCCAGTTACGGATGAACGGGATGGAAGGGCCTTATACACAGATACTATTGAATAGCCGACCGGTATTCAGCGGGCTGGCCGGTGTGTATGGGCTGGAACTGATCCCTGCCAATATGGTGGAGCGGATGGAGGTGGTTCGCGGCGGTGGATCGGCCCTTTTTGGCGGGAATGCTATCGCCGGAACGGTCAACATCATCACCAAGGAGCCGGTCAGGAACTCCTACCGTATCGACGGACGGATCGGAGCAATTAACGTGGGTGGACATGAAGGCTCTACCACAAAAGCCGACGGGCAATTGAACATCAACGCGTCGGTGGTGAGCGACGACCGGAAAACGGGCGGATATATCTATACGATGTTGCGTAACCGCGGGGCATATGATGCCAATGGCGACGGCTTTAGTGAGCTGGTAGAGATGGAGAATACAACATTTGGATTTAATGTGTTCCATAAACCGGGAAGCAAAAGCAAGATATGGCTCGATGGGTACCGGATCAGCGAATACCGGCGGGGTGGTAATATGCTCGATTATCTTCCCCATGAGGCAGATGTCGCCGAGCAACTCAACCACCTTATCTCGGGTGGAAATCTCTCCTATGATCTCTTCACCAATAGCAAGTATGACAAGCTGAGCCTTTATGCGTCGGCTCAGCATGTGGCACGCGCTTCCTATTACGGCGCTGAGCAAGATCCCAACGCTTATGGAGATACAAAGGACCTGACTTCTTCGGTAGGGGCACAGTACAATCTAAACAACGACTGGTTCCTGTTTGCTCCTTCTACTACCGTCTTGGGGATCGATAATACCAACGACAACCTGCATGATGTGAAATTAGGCGCCGGAGGAGAAGAGAATACCACCCTTATCGACCAGTATGTAAATACGCTGGGTACTTTCGTCCAGCAGGACTGGAAATCGGAGAAAGTGAACCTCTCCCTGGGATTGCGTTACGACTACTATTGGATCAAAGATACGGAAAGTGTGGGGGACGATCCAAACGGCGGGGTACTGGTACCGCGTGTAGGGGTGCTCTATAAATTGACACCCGATTTACGCTTCCGTGTGGGATATGCCAGGGGCTATCGCGCTCCGCAGATCTTTAATGAAGACCTTCATGTCGACCTGGTCAACGCCACACGGGTGGAGACCCGGAATGCTCCTGATCTGAAACAAGAGACCTCCAATGCTTTTACTGCCTCTTTCAACTCTGTATTCGATTGGGGAGGTACCTATCACGATTTTCTGGCAGAAGGGTTTTATACGTTGTTGAATGACCCGTTCGCCAATGAGTATGCGCTGATTGACGAGGATGATGAGTCACGTGGTTTTTACTACGAGAGGGTGAATGCCGAAGATGGCGCTTACGTGGCCGGGGTTAATCTCGAATGGAAATCGTTCCTGTCCACTCAACTGGAGACACAGCTCGGTTTTACTTTCCAGTCCAGCCACTACAAAACGGTCCAGGCCTGGGGGGAACAGGAAGAGAGCGTATCAAGGAATTTTATGCGTACCCCCAGTCAGTACGGTTACGCTACTTTTGTCTGGAAACCGACCCATCACTTCAATGCCTCTTTTTCGCTCAACTATACCGGACCCATGGATGTTCCACACTTCGGTCTCTATGCCGATGACTTTGAGGGTGCTGATCGGGAAAGGGTAGAGACCGCAATCAATAACGGTTACATCATAGAAGGAGAAAGGTTAGAGAGAACCCGCAGTTTTCTGGTGGCCGACCTGTTATTCTCCTATGATTTCCATTTGGGCAAAGAGACTACAATGGAGTTCTTCGCCGGTGTGAAGAATATCTTCAACCAGATACAGAACGATTACGACAGAGGTGTGTACCGCGATGCCGCTTACATTTACGGCTCCTCGCTGCCGCGTACCATCAACTTTGGTATCCGGTTCGGTAATTTGTAGGCTTGCCATGCCCCCGGTTATTCGCCGGGAGTAAACAGATTTTATCCGGGTTTCTCCCTGCCGGGAATAAGCCCGGATAAATACTATATTATCCCCCTTATCATCTCACCTTTTTATATTACTTTTGTAACACAAGATGCTGGTTGTTCAGAAAATCCTGTGATGGCAATTTGTTTGCTGACTTTATGGATACACAGAAAATTATCGACAAATATTATAAAGCAGGGACAAAACTCTATGATATCTATATGTCGCATGTGACGGATGTGACAAATAAATCCCTGTCCATCGCCCAGAAACATCCGGAATTGGCGGTGGATGTCCGGTTTATTAAGGAGGCGGGAATGCTTCACGATATCGGTATTTTCCTTACAAAAGCGCCCCATATTGCCTGTGAAGGCAGTTATCCCTATATTTGCCACGGCTACCTGGGGCGTGAATTACTTACGGAGGAAGGTTATCCCAGACATGGATTGGTGTGTGAAAGGCATACAGGTACCGGATTAAGTCTGGAGACCATTATCAACCGGAAACTGCCGATTCCCTATAGGGATATGCGGCCGCAGAGCTTAGAGGAGAAAATTATCTGTTTTGCCGATAAATTTTTCTCCAAATCGCAGTTAGGAAAAGAAAAACCGATAAAGAAGATCAGACAGAACCTGGCCAGTCACGGATGGCATCAGGTAGAGGTATTTGACGAATGGTGCGAAATCTTTCTTTAAAACGGGGTCTTCACTCCGCTTTTTTTATTTTTGGCAAACTATTTGCAATAGAATTATCGGTTCAGGATTTTAAAGAATAAGCCAAGAATCAAGACATCTCATCAAACAGAGATGAAAATTTGGAATGTTCCAGGCTCTAAAATATTTCATAGAAAAAAATAAAACAATTATATGGGAAGCAACGATCAAGGGAATATAGATCCCGAAGAGAGGGATGAAAAGGTGACCAAAGGTCAGGGAGAGACATTAAACGGAGTGTCCGGAGACAAAATGGCAGACGGGCCGGAAGAGGTTGAAGCGACTGAGGAATCAGCGGAGCATCAGCAAGAAATAGACAACCTCCGGCAAAAATATGATGAACTGAATGATAGTTATCTTCGTTTGAATGCCGAATTCGATAATTTCCGTAAACGTACGTTAAAAGAGAAGGCTGAACTCATCAAAAGTGGAGGAGAACGGGTCTTGCTTGATATTATTACTCTTGTTGATGATTTTGAACGGGCACTTGAATCATTGCATAAGACGGAAGACAAAGAAGCCATGCTCGAAGGGATGGACCTTATTTATTCGAAATTTATCGCTTTCCTGAAACAACACGGAGTGAATGAAATCGAAGCAATCGGACAGCCGTTCGATGCCGACAGTTTCGAGGCGGTAACTACTATCCCGGCGCCTGAAGGGTCGCAGAAAGGAATAGTGGTGGATTGCCTCCAGAAAGGTTATCGGCTGAACGACAGGATTATCCGTTTTTCGAAAGTGATTGTGGGGGAATAAGATGGCAGCAAAAAGAGATTTTTATGAAGTACTGGGGATACCCAAAGCAGCTACTGCCGAAGAAATAAAAAAAGCTTACCGTAAGAAAGCTATCCAGTATCACCCCGATAAAAATCCCGGGGATAAAGAAGCGGAAGAGAAGTTCAAGGAGGCGGCAGAGGCTTATGAGGTCCTGAGTGATGAGAGGAAGCGCGCCCGGTACGACCAGTTCGGCCATGCAGGCGTGGGTGGAGCCGCTTCCGGCGGTTTCGGCGGCGGAGGCATGTCCATGGAGGATATTTTCTCTCAATTCGGAGACATCTTTGGCGGCCACTTTGGCGGTTTCGGGGGTTTCGGCGGCTTCGGCAGTTCCCAGCGGGGAAGAAAGGTGAACAGGGGATCCGATCTTCGCGTGAAGGTGAAACTGGATTTGAAAGAAATCCTTAACGGTGTGGAGAAGAAAATCAAGGTGAAGAAATATGTTTCCTGCAGCCATTGCAATGGTAACGGATCTGAAAACGGGAATTCGTTCTCCACCTGTACTACCTGTAACGGTTCGGGCGTAGTGACCCGTGTGGCAAACACCATTCTCGGCCAGATGCAAACCTCCTCCACCTGTCCCACCTGTAACGGAGAGGGGACGACCATCATCAAAAAATGTACTTATTGCAACGGTGAAGGGATCGTGCGTGATGAAGAGGTCTTGTCTATCAGGATACCTGCCGGTGTAGCCGAAGGGATGCAACTATCCATGTCCGGAAAGGGGAATGCTGCCCGGAGAGGAGGGGTGAACGGCGACCTGTTGATCGTCGTGGAGGAGGAACAGGATCCGGACCTGATCCGTGACGAGAATGATGTGATATACAATCTGTTCCTCAGTTTCCCCATGGCTGCCCTTGGCGGTACGGTGGAGGTTCCCACTATCGATGGAGTAGCCAAAGTGAAAATCGAGCCGGGTACACAACCGGGAAAAGTATTGCGTTTGCGAAATAAAGGCCTTCCTTCGGTAAATGGTTTCGGCAAAGGAGATGAACTGGTCAATGTGAATGTGTATGTTCCGGAAAACCTGACTGAGAAAGAGCGGAAGTGGATGCAGGAGATGGATAAGTCGGAGAATTTTATTCCCTCTAAAACAGTACGGAGAAGTGTATTCGATAAATTCAAGAAAATGTTCGATTAGTACAATCTTTATAGATAACTATACTATATAAGCGGTAGGTGTCGATGAGCAATGCGGACAACAGACATATCATACATGAGATTACCCCTTTATCAGATAAGGATTGCTTTTATATTGCCGACCGGAGGAAATCGGAATTCACCTATCCTTTGCATTCCCATAGCGAGTTCGAGATCAATTATATTGAAAATGCCGGAGGGGTAAGACGCATCGTGGGCGACTCCGTCGAGATCATCGGCAAGTACGACCTTACGCTTATCGCCGGTGAGGAGTTGGAGCATGTATGGGAACAGTATCAATGTACCTCGAAACAGATCAGGGAGATAACCATCCAGTTCTCCAAGGATCTTTTTTTTGGTAATCTCCTCCATAAGAACCAGTTCGACAGTATCCGGAAGATGCTCAACAGTGCGCAGAAAGGAATTAACTTTCCGATGGAAACCATTATGAAGATTTATCCCATGCTTGATACGCTTTCTGCCGAGAGATCGGGATTTCATGCAGTGATAAAACTGCTGACCATTCTGTATGAACTTTCCCTGTGTGATAATTACCGTACACTGGCGAGCACTTCTTTTGCCCATATCGATGAGAATTCCGACAGCCGGCGTGTGCGCAAAATACATGAATATATAAATAACCATTACAAAGAGGAAATACGGTTGGAGGACCTCGCGGGCATTATAGGGATGACCCCCGTGGCACTGAGCCGTTTTTTTAAGTTAAGATCCGGAAAAACAGTATCCGATTATATTATAGATATCCGTTTGGGACACGCTGCAAGGCTTTTGGTGGATACAACCAATACCATCGCCGAAATTTGCTATGAATGCGGTTTCAATAATTTATCTAATTTCAATCGTATTTTTAAGAAAAGGAAAAGCTGTCCGCCGAAGGAATTCCGTGAAAATTTCAGAAAAACAAAAATGATCATCTGACTCCCTTTTTGTATAATTCTAACCCTTTTCATCACATCTTTATAAAACTATTTTTCTTTTTTTACAGGAATTTTTCTGTTGAAAAAGTACCATTATAAGATAAAATGATATCTTAAATCTCGCCATTATAGTACTTTTGTTTTGATTTTGTAATCCTATAGTCATCTTCATTTTAATAATGAATGGCTGTGGATATAATTTATAATTATTTTTAATACAGGCAAATATAGTACCTTTTTTGTTTTCGGAAAAAATTCTGGGAAAACGGAAGCATTGATTAAGAAAGTATCGTTATCGGATAAGATAATACTTGTGTTCGCATAGTACGTTAATATATCTTTGTAGCCGATATGCAACTTTTGTTAAATAATAATTTAAATCGTATGAAACGGGTGTGAATCCTGCTTGACTCTAAAAGTCTTGGTTCAGAAACGTTCCATACACCGAAATGAAAAAATGAAATAATCGTATGAAAAACGTGATGATGTTATTTCTGGCTCTTACAATGAGCCTCTCGTTAATGGCACAGCAGCGCAGGATAACCGGTACCGTGACGGACAGTAAGGATAACTCTGCGATGATCGGTGTGAATATTATTGAAAAAGGAACTTTAAACGGTACAATTACCGATGTCGATGGAAATTTTTCCCTGAATGTGATCACCAGAGATCCGGTACTGGTTTTGTCCAGTATCGGGTATGAGACGCTTGAAGTCAGTGTCGGTAACCGTTCCAGCCTGACTATTGCTATGGAAGAGGATACTGAATTATTGGATGAGGTGGTGGTTGTAGGATATGGATCTATGAGAAAAAGAGATCTGTCCGGTTCGGTTGCACAAGTAAAGGCCGATGATATCCTTTCAGGTAATCCGGCTGCGAGCATCAATCAGGCATTACAGGGCCGTATTGCAGGTACAATGGTTAATCAAAATGACGGTGCTCCCGGTGCCGGGATTAGCATGCAAATCAGGGGTACGAATTCATTCTCCTCAAATACACAACCTCTCTATATTGTTGATGGGATTCCTTTTGAAGCGCCGTCAACCCCCAGAAGTGCTGAAAATACGGATGGGAGCCTCGAAGCATCTTCTAATGCACTTTCATTCATCAATCCGCATGATATTGCATCTATAGAGGTTTTGAAAGATGCTTCGGCCACAGCTATCTACGGTTCACGTGGGGCAAATGGAGTTGTGCTTATTACCACAAAGTCAGGGGAAAAGGGAAAGCCGCGGATCGAGTTTACATCCAATCTGAGTACTTCTGCTATTCGTAAACGGATACCAGTTCTTGATGGTTATCATTATGCATTGTACCGTAATGAGCAGCAAGATAATGCATTATTGTATGACGATTCTCCTTTCACCCAGTATGTATACCCCTCACCCGGCACATGGAAATTTGAATCAAGTAATGGAGAGTTTTTAAGCGCTAGGTATAATCCTTCACCCGAAGATTTTTTATCCCCGGGTTGGAAAGAAGGTGTAGATGCCAATGGCGGTGTCTGGAGACAATGGGTAGAAGGAACAAACTGGCAGGATCAGATTTTTCAGACAGGAAGTTCTCAAGAATACAACATGCTTATATCAAGTGCAACAGACAGGGGAAATTATACCTTTTCAGGTAATTATACCACTCAGGATGGTATCATTAAAGGCACCGGATTTGAAAGATATACTCTAAGGTCGAATGTTAGTCAGGATATTTCTAAAAATATTACTGTCGGACTAAATCTCAGTTATACCAATTCTACGACCGACTTCGCCAAAGGGAACTCTTTGGATTATAGTATTCTTCGCTCTGCATTACTCTATCCGTCGACCATTTATTATGGTGATTTTTCTCAGAGCGATGAGTTACTTTGGTTATCTGCAAACCCTCGTACTTATGTGTTATCAGCAAAAAATGAATTATCAAGTAAGAATGTGTTTTCATCGGCATTTGCCAGTGTACGACTGCATGAAAACCTGGTTTTTCGTCAAAACCTGGGATTGAGTAGTTTTGAAAACCAACGTAGTACTTATTATAACCGTGATACAGGAGAGGGTGCAATAGACAAAGTGAACGGTAACGGAGGATTAAGTAACAATAGACAGTCAAATGTAGTGACAGAATCAATGCTGACCTATAATCGTATTTTCGGGAAAATCCATAATTTGAATGCCGTAGCAGCTGTCACTTACGAACATAGGGTAAGTAGTGCAGAGGCAATGCAGGCAACCCAGTTTCCCACTGACATTACCGAAAACTATGATATGGGTGCAGCGTTAGTCCCCGGTAGTCTGGTCAGCTCTAAATTTGAAAGTAAACTATTTTCAATGTTGGGGCGTATTAATTATGTATTGAACGATAAATATATTTTTACTACCAGTTTCAGACGTGACGGATCCAGTAAATTTACCTCTGACAACCGATATGCTAATTTTGCATCCGGTGCTTTTGCTTGGAGAATTTCAGAAGAACCGTTTATTAAAAATTTAAATGTGTTTGATAATTTGAAACTTCGATTGAGCTATGGACAAACAGGCAATCAGGCTATTTCCGATTATCAGACATTATACACCATGCGTGTAGCCAACTATCCACTTGGGGGATCAGAATATAGCGGTTTTGTAAGTGACCATGTTGTCAACGCCGACTTAAAATGGGAGACTACCGACCAGTATAACGTTGGACTTGATTTCGGGTTCTATAACAATCGTTTGAACTTTATTGTCGATTACTATTATAAAAAGACAAACGATCTATTGCAGAATATAAAAACAGCTCAATCAACTGGCTATATTTCTCAAATTATCAATAGTGGTTATGTGACCAATGAAGGTTTAGAGTTATCGGTAAACTATATTCCAATTCAAAATAAAATCTTTAATTGGAGCATTGACGCAAATTTGTCATTCAACAGGAACAGGATAGGCGGATTATCGGCAGATCAATTTTCCAGTCGCCTTTGGTATAAGGCCGATAATGTTTTCATACAACGGAATGGGTTACCAATTGGGGCAATTTACGGATATGTAGAAGACGGGTTCTATGATAATGAGGCTGAGGTGAGAGCCGACCCAACCTATGCGTCAGCAAGTGCCAATGTGGTCAAGTCGATGATCGGTGAGATCAAATATAAAGAAGGGCTACACGTCATTGGCAACACAAACCCTGATTATACATTTGGGGTGACCAATAATTTTAAATGGAACAACTTTACATTTGGGTTCTTTATTCAGGGTGTAATGGGAAATGATATTTTTAATGGAAACCTTATGAATGTTACGCTTTTTAATACAACCAATATACCCCAGACAGTGTATGATTATCGCTGGACTCCCGAAACAAAAGATATAGCCTGGTGGCCCAAAGCTACGAATCAGGCAAAAAGAACCTGGCTCATTTCTGACCGGTATGTGGAAGACGGTTCCTATGTGCGCCTGAAAAATATTAATTTGGGCTATACTTTTAATAAGCCACGATTCCTAAAAGGTGTGAATAGTATCAACCTAAATGCAAGTGCCAGTAATTTGTTGACCATAACTGACTATAGTTGGTATGATCCGGATGTAAATGCTTTTGGAGACGATCCTGCCCGGCGAGGAGTGGATGTTTATTCTTATCCTACAAGCAGGACATTCTCATTCGGTTTAAAAGTACAGTTCTAATTTAAAAAAATGATATAAAGATGAAAAAAAATATCCAACCGGCAGTTATATTTAATCTTCTGCTCACGCTATTACTTTTTTCTTCATGCAGTGATATTTTGGATGTAAATACCTATTCGAAAATAACCAATGAACACATTGAAGATTCAGACAAAGGGGCTGATATGTGGGTTATGGGTGCCTACAACGGACTATCCCGTATGTATGTGTATGACGAGTTTCCCCGTTGTCTGGAACTCGATAATGATTATGTAACCGGTCCGAGCTGGGCTTTCAGTGAACTAGGCGCTGGTAACTTTCAAGGCTTAAACAATCAATCGGATGCAGTATGGAAACTCAGTTATGATCTGATCAACAGAACCAATGAAGCAATTTACCATATTGAGGAAATGAAAAATGTTACTGAAGTCGCGAAGAATAATTGTTTGGGTGAACTCTATTTTCTGCAGGCTTATGGTTATTTTCTGTTGGTACGTGCTTATGGGGCAGTTCCCATTTTTAAAACTTCCATTAATCAAGGAAATGATCCCAATCAACCCCGTCAGTCAATACCGACAGTATATGCACATATCATAAATCTTTTGTCTAATGCAAAAGAGATGATCTATAAAAATACAAATTCTTCATATAAGGAGGGCCGTGTTTCTGCAGGGGCAGCAGCCTCTTTATTGGCGAAAGTGTATGCAACCATTGGTTCTGCATCAATGCCATCAGGTACAGTATATGTAAGAGGGGGTATACCTTTTGTTATGAACGGTGCTACAAAAGAACTTACACAACCGCAAAGATTATTCATTCAGAAGCAACTTGTGGCCGGTTATGAATCTTTTGACTATATTCAATATTACACTCTCGCGAGGGATCTTGCAAAAGAAGTGATGGACAAACAATACGGTGATCATGAATTACTTCCATACGAATCACTTTGGAAAAAATCAGGAAGAAACAGTAAGGAGCATTTTTTTGCCTTACAGACAAAATCGGGCGATGATTATTTCGGAGCTCTTTTTGCAAGGGCATATTCCGGTCAGATTGTGAATGGATACGTACCAAACGGAGGAGGCTTATCGCATGGTTTAAGAGATCATTGGTATAAATTATTTGAAGATCAGGATCTGCGCATTGTGGAAGGGGTTATGCATCGATATGTTCGCCAAAGTGATATGAGTTGGAATGGAGGGGCATTTTATCCCAATACCGAAGAATGGAGAATTAAGGCTACCGGTAAAGATAATGCCGGGAATAAAGTTGGTGATCCGGTGCCACCTTTCAATGATGGACGTTCGTATGGATCTTCGATAGGTGAAAACTATCTGGCTTATGTAACTAAATATACGGATGTTACCGATCGTTCTCTCACCAGAACCGATGCTATGCTCCCTTTACTTCGCTATACCGATCTGGTATTGATTTTTGCAGAAGCATCCAATGAAGTGGATGGTTTGAATAACGAAGCATTGGCTGCTCTGAATTCAGTACGTGCAAGAAGTAATGCTTCTATAAAAACAATGGGGACTTCTGAACCCGGAAGTATAGAATCGATAGAGGAATTCCGTTCGGCTGTTCTCGAAGAAAGAGCTATGGAACTGGCTTATGAAAGCGATCGTCGATGGGATTTGATCCGTTGGGGAATTTATTTGGGGGTGATGAATGGAATAGGTACGGTAGACGAGATAAATACGATTAAGATGAGAGAGTCGAAACATTTACTCTATCCCATACCTCAGGATGAACTCCTGGCCAATCAAGCCATTACAGAGAATAATCCGGGGTGGCAATAAGAATGATGTAACATTAAAATCTTTTGAATATGAAAACAATAATTAAATATATCTCAATTATATTCCTGATGACGATATACCTCATGGCTTGCGACGATATTGTAACATATGACGATAACTTTGTGGATGAGACCAAATCGTATGGACCTCCCGTTATTACACGCATTAGTCCTGTCGAAACTCCTGAAAGAGATACAACACAAGGAGGTTTCAACCAGATGGTAATCATCCATGGTGAAAATCTGAGTAAAGTAATATCAATCAAATTCAACGATCAGTCGGTAGATACCGAAGAAATATATGCTACCTACTCCAGAATTGTCGTGGCTATTCCCGGTAATGTTCCTGATGAAATAACCAATAAGGTTGTGGTAACAACTGAAAAAGGGGAGACTGAATTCCCATTTAAAGTGACTTTTCCCGATTTTATTGTAAATGGATTCAGTTGCGAATTTGGCAATGACGGTGATGAGATTTCTATTCTCGGCGAAAATTTATTGTTGTATGACCTCACCGCCGAAAATGGGGATATAAAAGTGAACGGAACCCCCGCTACCATAGTATCGACAACTGAAAGGGAGGTTAAGATTATCTTACCGACAGGTACAATCGATAATTCAAAGATCACGTTGAGTAGCCCCCGAATTCTTGCAGTGCTGGGCGAAGAACCTATCGAATTGGCCTACCGCGACCTTGGTTTCAGAATTGTGGATATTGGCCCCAACTTTATGACAAATCCCTGGACAAGGGGTTTTGCCACAGACGGTACGCAGGAGGGTGACCCGAAGCCCATATCTCCGGGGACTTGTTTCTCCCGGATTAAAGGAACTGTTGGCGGTTATAGTACCAATGTCACCGTATCTAATTATCCTTTTGATGCACCCACATCTGATCCGTTCTTTGCCGATATGAAAGCGAATCCACAGGATTATGAAATCAAATATGAGCTTCTGGTTAAATCTGATTTCCCAATAATTGCACCACAAGATCGCATCACTCTTCAAATAAATAGTTTACGTGCTATGCCAGTTTTGGAACGTGAGTGGCATCCTGCTAGGTCGGGAGTTGCTTATCATACAGATGACAAATGGATAACACAAACATTTAATGTGGATTTGTTCAAAAATGCCACAGGAGGCTATCCTGTCATGGAATCAGGGAATACTTTTACTTATGCTTATATACATGCTGTAGGCACTGTTGCGCCAACGGATTTTTCCATGGCCAATCTACGTTTTAATAAAAAAATAAATGTTGTAAGGAAACAAATATAAAATATTTTTGAGGGGCCATTGCCTAAAAGCAGCAGTGGTTCCCTCAATAAAAATTATTATGAAAAAATTTATTTTTATAATATCACTTATCGCTCTCGCCTTGGTTACCGCTTGCGAAAAAGGGGAAGATATCAAAACACCGGTTGGGCCCGAAAAACCCGATACTAACCCCGATCCGGGGACTTCCTATCCCAACGCAATGGTCGAAAGTTTTGGAGTGAATCTTTCAGGAGCCGAGTTCGGAGGTGTTTACCCGGGAGTGATCGGAACCCATTATGGGTATCCGACAGCCAATTGTCTCGATTATTTTAAATCTAAAAAATTGACACTTATCCGTTTCCCGTTTCGTTGGGAAAGGGTGCAATATGAACTGAATGGTTCACTGAATCCTCTCGATTTAGGTGAAATGAAAAAATTTGTCAAAGCGGCAGAAGATAGAAACATGCCGGTCATTCTGGATATGCATAATTTTGCCCGCCGTTCGTTCGATGGAGGACAGACCCAGACGGTGATAGGTGCGGGAGCGGAACTTACAAAGGAACATCTGGCGGATGTATGGAAAAAACTTGCGCTTGAGTTCAAGTCGTATAAGAATATCTGGGCGTACGATATTATGAACGAACCCTATTCGATGCCAACCACATCAGCCTGGTTTGAAATTGCTCAGGCAACCATCAACACCATCCGGCAAGTGGATACCGAAACACCTATACTCATTAGCGGAGACCGTTATAGTTCCGCTTTCCATTGGGTTCAGTTCAGTGACAACCTGAGGAATCTGGTCGATCCGTCAGACAATCTTATTTATCAGGCTCATACCTATTTCGATAAAAACAACTCCGGTTCTTACGGAAGTTATGTAAATGACGTTTTCGTCCCCTCAACGTATGAAGCCGAAGAAGCAACGCCGCAAACCGGGGTGGAAAGGATCAAACCTTTTGTGGACTGGCTGAGAAAGTATAACAAAAAGGGGATAGTCGGAGAATACGGAATTCCGGATGATGATCCGAGGTGGAATACAGTATTGGAAAATATGCTTATCTACATGAGGGATAATGGAGTGCCCGGCACCTATTGGTCGGCAGGTCCCAGGTGGGGCAATTATCGCCTGGCCGTGCAACCGACCAACAATTATACAACCGATCGGCCTCAGATGGCTGTATTGGAAAAATATACCGTCACCGATCCGAAGTAAGAAGTTTTAATAATTCATATTCAAAACAATAAATAATGGGTAAAAAAATAAAGTTTTCGTTTTTAGTAGCAGTAATTATGGTGACAAGCCTTACTGCTCAGAATTTCTCAAAAGTAAATAATCCTCCTCAACCCTTTGGGCTGAACCTGGCCGGGGCCGACTTTGGTAAAAACTTCCCCGGGGTATATAACAAAGATTATACTTATCCTACAGCCGCCAATCTCGATTATGTCAAATCAAAAGGGTTCCAGTTGATCCGATTGCCTTTTAAATGGGACAGGATTCAGCATCAGCTTTACGGAGAATTGGAAAAAGAAGAGCTTGAACGCCTGAGATTTGTTGTGGATGAAGCTGCCAAACGGGATATTCTTGTATTGTTTGATTTGCATAATTACGGACGAAGATACCTGGGTGAAACGAGATATATTATTGGAGAAGGTGGATTGGAGATAGCGCATCTTGCTGATTTATGGGGAAAAATTGCAAAAGAATTCCACGAATATGAAAATATCTGGGGTTATGGTTTAATGAATGAGCCAAACAACATGCTGGACGGTACTCCCTGGGTAAAAATTGCACAGGCATCCATACTGGCCATTCGAAAGTATGACATGAAAAACTCGATTGTAGTGGGAGGCGATAGCTGGAGTTCGGCAGAACGCTGGATGCAATTCAGTGATAACCTGAAAAATCTCTTCGATCCTGCTGACAATTTAATTTTTGAAGCGCATGTTTATTTCGATAATGATGCTTCAGGAACCTACAAAAAAAGCTATGAAGAAGAAAAAGCCAATCCCTATAAAGGGATCGAACGTATACAACCTTTTATCAAATGGCTGCGGGAGAATAATTTAAGAGGTTTCATTGGCGAGTATGGTATTCCCGATGAGGATGAACGCTGGCAGGTCTGTCTGGACAATTTCCTCTCTTATCTGCAGGACAATGGAATCAATGGAACCTATTGGGCTGCAGGCCCGTGGTGGGGGAAAAACTTCATGGCCATTCAGCCGATAGAGGGTCAGGAACGCCCACAGATGAAGATTGTAGAAAAATATCTCTGGACAAAATAGATAATTTAGCGTAACTGTTGTATGAAAATAGGATTACTATTGATCGGTCTGTTTTTCGTCTTTTCAAAAGGTGTATCGTCGGAAATCACTCAATTTACCTCGATAAGTTCTTCATGCGGACGATTGGTTATTTCGGATAATAAGAGATTTATCGTCCATGAGGACGGAACACCTTTCTTCTTTTTTGCAGATACCGCCTGGCAACTTTTTCACCGGCTTACAAGAGAAGAGATCGAGTACTATTTTCAAAATCGGGCAAGTAAAGGTTTTACAGTCATTCAGGCAGTCATCTTACCCGAACTGGATGGATTGCAAACCCCAAATCGGTATGGAGCACTGCCCTTAATCAACAGTAATCCGGAAACACCCAATGAAGCATGGTTTGACTGGATTGATGAAGTCGTTGCCATGGCGCAGGAATATGGGTTATACATGGCATTGGTACCCACCTGGGGTGACAAGGTGGACAAGAAATGGGGAGTGGGGCCTGAAATCTTTTCAGTGGAGAATGCGTGTGAATACGGTAAGTTCCTGGGAAAACGCTATAAGGATATGCCCAATATCATTTGGATGAACGGCGGTGATCGTTCGGCCGAAGGTAAGAACTATGAAATATGGGATGCCCTGGCAAGGGGAATCAAATCGGAAGATAAGCATCATTTAATGACCTTCCATCCGCAAGGCGAGCGTTCCTCTTCCGAATGGTTTCACCAATCCGACTGGTGCGATTTCAACATATGCCAGACCAGTCACTCACACACAGACTATGCGATCTATGAGCGATTGCTGGTAAAGGATTATCGGTTGAAGCCGGTGAAACCATGTATCGATGCCGAGCCCCGTTATGAAGATATCCCGGTTGGGTTTAAGCCCGAAAATGGCTGGTTCGACGATACAGATGTGAGGCAGTCGCTTTACTGGAGTCTTTTCTCGGGAGGATTTGGCTATACTTACGGTAGCAACAGTGTCTGGCAATTCTATGAAGAGGGACGCAAACCAATGTGCGATGCACGGAGAAGCTGGCAGGAAGCGCTTGACTTACCCGGCTCATTTGCGATAAAGCATGCCAGCACATTATTGGGATCCTTTGATTATCTGAGCCGCGTGCCGGATCAAAGTCTCATCGTCAGTGCCAATAGTAACAATCGGGAAAAAGTAGTGGCGACACGAGGTGACGGCTACGCCCTGGTATATATTCCCACTGGAAAAGAGACCATTGTATCTCTTGAAAAAATGAACACCACAAAAAAAATCAGGCTCTCGTGGTTTCAGCCCGTCACCGGTATAAAAACAGCCATTAAAATAACCAAAGCAAAAGGAAACTATGTTGCCAAACCGGCGACTCATGGAAAAGGAAACGACTGGATTTTAGTCATTGAAGAGATAAGATAGGCAGGACAATTAAAAATTCATTAGAAAAATATATGGACAAAGAGATATTACGTATTATCAGTGAGCACGAGAGTCTGGTGACACGTAAAAATGAAATAGTGAGCAAAAGTAATGGCGTATATAACCGCTATAAATACCCCATTCTCACCGCAGAACATGTTCCGGTGAACTGGCGGTATGATCTGGATTCGGATACCAATCACTATATGATGGAACGTATTCAGATGAATGCGGTGATGAATTCGGGCGCTATTAAATTAGGGGATAAATATATATTGGTTGTCAGGGTAGAAGGAGCAGATCGCAAATCATTCTTTGCCGTTGCAGAAAGTCCCAATGGTATCGACAATTTTCGTTTCTGGGATTACCCGATCCTGATGCCGGAAGGAGAAAATCCGGATGTGAATGTGTATGATATGCGTCTGACGGCACATCAAGATGGCTGGATATATGGCATCTTCTGTACAGAGCGTAAAGACCCTGATGCTCCTAAAGGCGATCTGTCTTCAGCCATCGCTTCAGCGGGTATTGCCAGAACAAAAGACCTGAAAGAATGGGAACGGCTGCCCGATTTAAAAACCAGGTCACAACAGCGGAATGTAGTGCTGCATCCCGAATTTGTTGACGGTAAATATGCACTCTACACCCGCCCGCAGGACGGTTTTATCGATACAGGCAATGGAGGAGGAATTGGTTGGGCATTGGTAGATGATATCTGTCATGCCGAGGTTACAACCGAAAAAATAATCGAACCGCGTATTTACCACACCATCAAAGAATTGAAGAATGGAGAAGGACCTCACCCGATCAAAACAGCGAAAGGATGGCTGCATTTGGCCCATGGGGTACGCATGTGTGCTGCCGGACTTAGGTACGTTTTATATTTATATGTGACCGATCTGGATGATCCAACCAGACTCATCGCCTCGCCCGGAGGGTATTTTATGGCACCCGAAGGAGAAGAACGGGTGGGTGATGTTTCCAATGTATTGTTTTCCAACGGATGGATTGTTGATGATGATGGAACGGTTTTTATCTATTACGCCTCATCCGACACCCGGATGCATGTAGCAACTTCTACCATAGACAAACTGATAGACTACTGTTTCAATACTTCTGAAGACGGCCTTTGTTCAATGAATTCCGTTATGTCGATTTTGAGATTGATCGAAAAGAATAAAAAAGGTTTTTCGGAAATAATGATGAAAGATCATTTATATAAATA
The DNA here is from genome assembly GCF_937873925.1 of uncultured Proteiniphilum sp. GTDB lineage: Bacteria > Bacteroidota > Bacteroidia > Bacteroidales > Dysgonomonadaceae > Proteiniphilum. Next base: position 42,668 of record NZ_CALNAT010000047.1, read on the forward strand.
CTTATGAGACCTACGATTAATATACTGTTGTTATTTGTTTTTAATTCATTCCTGTCCGTTGCCCAACTGTCCGAACAATTGGTGATAGTGCACGTTTCTCCCCAGAACAGGGACTGGGACTATACCCTCGGCGAAAATGCCAGGTTCGATATAATGGTCACCAAAAACCGATTCCCCTTGGAGAACGTGGAACTGCGTTATGAGTTGTCGTACGATATGATGCCCGCTTTCAAAAAGGGAACGGCATTACTCAAAGACGGCAAAATGCAACTTGAAGCGGGTACAATGAAACAACCGGGGTTTCTGCGTTGTCTTGTCTATGCTTCATATAATGGAAAAGAGTATGAAGGGCGTGCGACAGTGGGTTTCGAACCTGAGAATATTATTCCTGTAACCCGGATGCCTGACGATTTCAATCAGTTCTGGTCTGATGCGATCAGTTATAATGCACGCCTGCCGCTGGATTTGCGTATGCACCTGTTGCCCGGCAGAAGCACTGCGAAGGTCGATGTATATGAAATCGATTTTCAGAATTACCATGAAGGAGGGCGTATGTATGGTATACTATGCATGCCGAAAGCGCCGGGAAAATATCCTGCTTTGCTGCGTGTACCCGGAGCGGGGATCCGTCCATATACCGGTCATATTCCTGGCGCTGAAAATGGTTATATTACACTCGATCTCGGTATTCATGGTATTCCGGTGACCATGGATAATTATATTTACGAGAATCTGGGCAAGGGCGCCCTTTATAATTATCAGTATACCGGCTGGGAGAATAGGGATAAAGTTTATTATAAAAGAGTATATCTGGGATGCATAAAAGCAGTCGATGTCATTTTCAGCCTGCCCGGATTCGATGGTCAAAATCTCGTTGTACAGGGGGGCAGTCAGGGCGGCGCATTATCCATCGTGACCGGGGCCCTGGATAAGAGGGTGAAAGGAGTCATAGCCCTTTTTCCTGCTCTTGCCGACCTTACTGGGGTGTTACATGGGCGGGCCAGTGGATGGCCTGCAATTTTCAGCGACACAAACGAACCTGCTTCACTTCGCGACCTGAAGGTGCAGAATACGCAGTATTATGATGTGGTAAATTTTGCCCGCATTCTTACTGTGCCCGTATTTTTCTCTTTTGGCTATAACGACATGGTGTGCCCCCCGACCTCAATGTTTGCCGCCTACAATGCAGTCTCCTCTCCCAAAGAACTGATGGTAGTTCCGGAGACAGCCCATTATGCCTTTCCTGAGCAGTGGAACAGTTCCTGGAAATGGTGGCTGGTCATCAAAGATAAGTAAACATTCAGGCCATTGGGCATCATCCCATGGATTGAGTCACTCAATTTGAATGAATTATATCTGTTTTATTCACTACATAATTGATTTTTGATATGCGATTAAAAGACCGCTATTGGATACTTTATCTGGGTATATTGGCTGTAATGTCTCTACCTGTTACTGCTTTTGCCAGTGCTCCTTTCATAGAAGGTTTTAATAATATTACATTGGAAATGTCGTTGAAACCTTTTAAGAAAAATGATCAGGAATATATCCGGGATGTCTGCCGGAAGGCATTTCGTCAATGGCAGCCTTTACTTCAACATGCCGATACTGTTTCAGTGATGTTATGGACATCTGACGGATCCGAAATTCTTGATTATTCCGGTGATATGAACCAGGAACTGGAATGGGCAAAATACATCGGTAACCCGAATGCTCCCCACCCGGTAAATTCCGGCCCGCGATCACTCACATTGCACGACAGGGCTTATACCTATATTGAGCAGCCGCCCGTGTTTACATATGGTGATCTGAAGTTTATTGTCCGGACCATCAGGGAAGAGGGAGTGAAATTGACGGGGAAACCCATCCGGGTGGGAGCTACTTTTGATCCCGGACCGGAGTTTGCTGTTTCCTCTTTCAAGTATGAGCGCCACCCCGAAGTGTGTATGGCCAATACCATGGGTACCAAATCATTTGTAGTTTGTTATGCCACATTGAATGCTGATAACTATCCCTATGCAGCTTATCCCGAAGGAATCCCTCAGGGGACACTCTTCGGCACCTTCCTGGGTAAACAAAGCACTGCCTTTCTGGGTGATCTGGGCTTCGATTATTTATGGCTCTCTAACGGATTCGGTTTTGGGATGGAGACCTGGAATACCATAGGTGCTATTTTCGACGGACAGGTTTTCCATGGCGAGAAAATGGAGGATATCAGAAGTAAGATATTGTTGTTCTGGACATCGTTCCGGGAAGGTTGTCCGGATTTCAGGGTGGAAACCAGGGGTACCAACCTTTCGACCGGGATTGACCTGGCAAGGGATGGGGTGGACCTGAAAAGTATCTACGAAGGGAATTTTAATATTCTGCCGCCTCCCAACTCCCCATGGGCTGCGTTGGATGGAGATTTCGGCCTTGAACTCACGGGATTTATGTCCCGAATGGCGGAACTGCCGGATGATCGCTATCTTTTCCGCTTTTACACCCACGACCCATGGTGGGCAAATAGTCCCTGGCTTGATCGTTATGGACGTGAATCGCACGATATCTATATGCCCATGTCGGTCAGCCGCATTGACAGTAAAGGCAAAGTGAAACTTCCGACCCACCTTAATTTCCTGTCTATTGACGACTCTTATGGCAATATGCCCGATCAGGTTCCCAATGAAGTAATCCCGCATATCTTACAAGCTCGTAAAAATTCTCCGGATGCTGCCGGACCGGTTGTCTGGGTATACCCCTTTGATGAATATCATCGTTATGCCTTTAAAGAATCCGAACGTCTGGAAGAAATTTTCTATGGAGACTGGTTCATTCGTCAGGCAATTAATGAGGGGTTTCCCGTAAATACAGTCGTTTCCACCACAAACCTCACCACACTCATGAAGCAGGGAAACAAGGTGCTCGATGCTTCAGTACTGGTAACGATAGTACCTGATGCGGGTTCCGACATGGAAAAACAGTTGATGGATTTTATCAAAAAAGGTGGCAAGGTTATGCTTTATGGGCCGGCCGGCCACGCAAGCAATGAATTCCTCGATTTTATGAATATCCGGCTGGTAGAAGCATTATCAGGTACTTTCAATCTGGAAATATCCGTAAAAACAGACCATGTACAACTGGCGGGTCAGATCCGGCATGATGCGCGCATGTCGGGTGGCGGAGTCGAAACAGTTCTCGATAAACCGGGAAAAGATACAAAGGTATTGGCATCCGTAGTGCAGGACAACCAACGGCGTGATGTGGTTGTATTACGGGAAGACCCTGCATGGAACGGAGGTTCAGTCTGTTATGTGAGAGGGACTAATTCGGCTACTTACACCGGAAGTATGTTGCTCTCAAATGACGATCCGGACGAATGGTTCATCGGCGGTTCTTTGATGCGTTATGCTTTGTCGGAACTGGGTTATGCCATTTTTTTCAGTAAAGATGAAGCAGCATTAAGAAACCCTGTCAACTGTATATCACGGCAGGGTAACGGTTTCTATTTTGCCGGTTATGTACCGAACCAAACCGTAGAACAACAGTTCCGGTTTCCCCAGGGTGTACCTGTTTTTACCGGAACCGAGACCAGGTTGAAGAATGGTTTTTCAACCTATCGCTTCCCTAAATCATGGAACAAGGAATGCCGTGTTTTTGTGGAGCAGGATGATGGAATTGTTGCTTGCCGTGAGATGGCGCCGGTTGAATTCAATGTTAGCCGGAAGATTGGCATAACCGGGCTGAACAATGCAACGGTAAGGGTCTATCCTGAAAATGACGGTAAATACTATAAAGCGATGCCCCAAAACAATCATTATCCTGCGGAAGAGATCATCCTTGAATCGAAAAAAGGAAACGATTTTGAGGGTAATTATTACGAATATAAAAATATAACCGGTGAGTTGGTAATCACATGGTAAGAAACAAGCATGATAATCAAGTGCATATCAAAATAACATATGAACAAGAAAGAGCAGACATATATACCATGGTTAGTGGTCGGGTTGTTGTTTATTGTGACAGCGCTGAGTTTTCTTGACCGGCAGGTTCTCTCAATGTCCATCATCAGGATTAAAGAAGATATCCCAATCTCCGACAGCGATTATAGCTGGATCACTAACGGGTTTATTGTCGGATATGCCCTGATGTTTACCCTGGGTGGGGTATTTATCGATAAGTTCGGGACAAAACTGGGGCTTGCTCTATCGTTGGCTATATGGACCATCGCCTCGGGTTTGCATAGCATCGCCACTTCAGTTTCTGCATTCGTTATCTTCCGGTTTATCCTGGGAATAGGTGAGGGAGCTTGTTTCCCGGGTGTTATCAAAAGTGTGATCGAGTGGATACCTGTGCAGAAGAGATCACTGGCGACCGGTATAGCCATAGGTGGTTCAGCCATTGGAGCTGTCATTGCACCCTTGATGGTCATTTATTTGCTCGATAGTATCGGTTGGCGGTCCTTATTTCTTGTTACGCCTGTCATCAGTTTTATCTGGATCGGCTTCTGGTTGTTTTTTAACAACAAAAAGAATAGTGCCTATAAAGTGCGGGGAATTCCATTATCCGGAAGCCAACCGGAAAAAAAATACTCATTTAAAGCAGTGCTGAAGAATAAAAATGCATGGATTTTTATCTTTATGCGGATATTATTCGACCCGATTTTTTATTTTCTCATGTTCTGGATACCTAAATTTATGAATGAGAGCCGCGATATATCATTGGAGTTGATAGGTAAACTCTTCTGGATACCTTTTCTTGTTTTGGGTATTTCCAATATACTGGGCGGATATATTTCTGATAAATTGTTCTTCAAAACACAAAGCATCGATAAAGCAAGAAAAATATTGATGGGCGTAGCGGCATTGTTGACGCTTTCCGTTCTCTTTGTGCCGGGTATTGATTCTGCATATGCTGTAATTGCCCTGATTTCCCTTTTTTTCTTTGCTCATGGGATATGGATCACCAACTACTCAACAGCAATAGGCGATGTTTTCGGTATGAAGGCTACATCTACCATGTTCGGATTGACCGGTACATTTGGTGCAATTTCGGCTTTTTTTGCGAATCGCGGGATTGCCCATATTGTTACTAACTATTCCTACGATCCGCTTTGGTTATGGGCAGGTTTGATGTATCCGTTCGCCTTCGTGATTCTGATGGTCTTTATTCCGAAAATAAAGAAACTGGATGCTTTTGCATAAAAAACAGATAATATATAAGTGTTAAATTGATTGTCATGAGAAATGTTATAAAAATAGATTATGCCTCGCAGGCGGCAAGTAAAAATCCGAGAGTCGGAGTAGTAGGCGTTGGCCATCATACCTACTGGGGACAGTTTCCGGGTTTGTTGGATGAAATGTATAAAAAGCTGGACATCTTCGTTGAAAAATTACCGGATTATGTGGATGTATTTGATTTCGGTTTGATTGATGATGCTGAAAAAGCGTATAAAGCAGTCAATACCATGACCACGGCGAATCTTGATTTGCTTTTTTGTGATATGGTAACTTACGCCACTTCCGGCACTTTCGCAGTAATTATGAGAAATCTGAATATCCCTATTGTGCTGGTAGCATTACAACCTTTGCAGGGGCTTGATTATACCAAAGCTTCCACTTTCATGCAATTGATGAATGACGATGTTTGTTCACTTCCGGAATTTACCGGAGTGGCGATGCGGCTGGGGAAACCCATTCCTGAAACAATAATAGGTACCTTGCATGATGATCCGGAGGTAGAGGCCCAAATCAATGAATATTGCCGGATCGCCAAAGTGTTGCATGGGTTGAAACATGCCCATTTCGGGCACATTGGCCATTCATTGAATGCCATGCTCGACATGCACTTTGACCCGACGATGTTTACTACCTTCTTTGGATGTCATATTAAAGCTTGTGAAGCAAATGAAATTGTGAAGGAATACAATGACGTGACCGCTGAAGAAATTGAAAAGGCCCAAAAACAGATTTTGGCTTTCTTCGACACACCGGATCCTGTATCTGATCCAATCTCAATGAAACTCAGGGATGAAGACCTGTATGTGGCTGCGAGAGTATATATAGCATTGGAACATTTTATTACAAAAAGCAGATTGAGCGGATTGGCCTATTATTACGACGGATCTGTTGATAGCCTGGAGCGTCAGATAATGAGCAACCTCATAGTCGGTAACTCATTGCTGACAGCCCGGAATATTCCTATGTGCGGGGAATCCGACGTAAAAACTCTGATCGCCTTGTTTATCATGGACAGAATGGGGATTGGCGGAAGCTTTGCTGAATTACACCCTGTCGACTTCGAGGGGGAATTCATCCTGGTAGGGCACGACGGCCCCCATAATATTTCAATAGCCGAAGGAAAACCAGTCATCCGAAGTCTGAAGAAATACCATGGAAAACCCGGTTCGGGTGCAGGTGTGGAGTTTAAAATCAAAACCGGTCCCATCACCATGCTGAGCATCAATTCAACGTATGATGGGAAATTCAAATTTGTCATCGCGGAAGGAGAATCCGTCGATGGTCCCATACCCCCGACAGGGAATACCAATACCCGCGGAAAATTCAAACCCGACATTCGGACTTTCCTGACTAACTGGGTTAAAGAGGGACCGACACATCATTTTTCCCTTGGGATTGGACACCATGCCAGAACCCTGAAAAAAATAGCCAATTATCTTGGACTGGAAGCTGTAATAGTAACCGACAAACAATAATACACAACTCAAATTTGAAAATACTTCCCGAATGATGAACAAAACATTGTTGTCAACGCTTGATATTGCAATTATCGTTATTTACCTTGGATTATTAATTTTCATTGGCTTTTATCTTAAACGAAGGGCTTCCAGAAACCTGGAGTCTTATCTGCTTGGAGGAAAATCTATTCCCTGGTATATGCTTGGTTTGTCAAACGCTTCCGGGATGTTTGATATTTCCGGTACCGTTTGGCTGGTAGCTATCACGGTTATTTACGGATTGAAAAGTATATATATCCCCTGGCTCTGGCCGGTGTTTAACCAGATTTTCCTGATGGTTTACCTGTCAGCATGGTTACGCCGATCCGGGGTAACAACCGGTGCGGAATGGATCGGATTTCGTTTCGGTAATGACAAGGGAGCGGTAACTTCGCACTGGATTATTGTGGTCTTTGCTATTCTCGTTTGTTTAAGCATGCTTGCCTATGGTTTTATAGGTATTGGGAAATTTATAGAAATATTTCTCCCCTTGAAAACCATATTTCCGTCATTAAGTTTTATTCCTGATGCATATGTTCCGCATGTCTGGGGTATTGTTTTTACTTTGTTTGCCGCTTTTTACGCTTTGATGGGGGGAATGATGAGTATTGTTTGGGCTGACGTGGCACAATATGCCATCATGACATTGGCTGCAATAGCGGTAGCTGTTATTGCTATGGTACACCTGGATATCATCGAATTCTCATCCTTGGTTCCGGAGGGTTGGTTCTCACCGGCATTTGGTAACCATCTTGCACTGGATTGGAGTGGCAAACTATCCGAATTCAACTCAAAGATTCAAACCGACGGGTATCAGTTGTTTTCTTTTTTCTTTGGGATGGTACTTATGAAAGGAATATTGGCCAGTATGGCTGGGCCGGCACCTACCTATGATATGCAGAAAATTCTTTCCACTAAATCTCCCCGCGAAGCATCATTAATGAGTGGATTTGTGTCCGTTATTTTACTTCCTGTGCGTTATTTTATGATCGCGGGGTTTGCAGTGATCGGACTGATCATCTTTGATCAGATCAAAGGGCAGATTACAGTGAACGGAGTAGTTGATTTTGAGTTGGTTCTTCCTGCAGTAATTGCCCATGAATGGATTCCTGCAGGATTGGTAGGGATAACTCTTGCCGGACTTCTGGCTGCCTTCATGTCTACATTTGCAGGCACCTTGAATGCTGCACAGGCATATTTAGTCAATGATATATACATTAAGTATTTAAAACCAGATGCTACCTCTAAACAATCCAATCGAACAAGTATCATTGTAGGCGTGGTTGTTGTAATAATCAGCATTCTTTTCGGGGTAGTTGCCGAGAATGTAAACAGTATATTGCAATGGGTAACAGGCGCGTTATATGGGAGTTATATTGCTGCCAATATTTTAAAATGGCACTGGTGGAGATTTAACAGCAATGGATTCGCATGGGGAATGATTGGAGGATTGATTCCGGCGCTTATATTGCCTTATGTGCCGGTTGTGAATACCATTCTGCCTTTATATTATTTCCCTGTTATCCTGGTATTTTCAGTCATCGGCTGCATTTGGGGAACCTACGCTGCTCCTGCAACAGATACAGCAGTACTGAAACAGTTTTATGCAAAGACACGTCCGTGGGGATTCTGGAAACCAGTACATGATATGGTCGTGGCAGAACAGCCTGATTTCCAGAAGAACAAAGCTTTTGGCAGGGATATGCTCAATGTAACCGTGGGTATTATCTGGCAAACAGCATTAGTCGCTGCGCCCATTTATCTGGTAGTGAAACAGGTTAGCTCTTTCGTTATTGCACTGGTAATTGTCGGTATAGGTTCTGTGGTACTCAAGAAAAACTGGTACGATAAACTTGAGGAGTAGAAATAATACCTTATCCTTAAATAATATTAAATTAGAGCGAAAAGGCATGAAAATATTATAGAATGAAAGTTTAAATGGATTTTTTTTATTTATTTGCAACTATTAAAAATCCAGTTAAGATGAGTAGTTATTCGATCAAATCCTTGGAACAATACTTTAAGGTATACCGGAAGTCGATCCGGAAGCCCAAGAAATTCTGGGCGAAGATAGCCGAGAATAATTTTACCTGGTACCGCAAATGGGACAAAGTGGTGGAATTTGATATGGAACAGGCGGAATTCACCTGGTTCAAAAATGGCAAACTCAATATTACCAAAAATTGTATCGACCGGCATTTAGCGAACCAGGGCGATCAGAATGCCATTATTTTTGAGCCCAACGATCCGGAAGAGCCGCCCCGCTATTATACCTACAGCCAACTTTATGCCGAGGTGTCCAGGATGGCCAATGTGCTTCGGGAACAGGGAATTCAAAAAGGCGACAGGGTATGTATTTACCTGCCTATGATCCCTGAACTGGCTTTCAGTGTGCTGGCCTGCGCACGTATCGGCGCGATTCATTCCGTGGTGTTTGCCGGCTTTTCTTCCAACGCATTGGCTACACGTATTAACGATTGCACCTGCAAGCTCGTTATTACTGCGGATGGTGGGTTCCGTGGAGCCAAGACTATCGACCTGAAACGTATCGTAGACGAGGCGCTTGTTAAATCCCCGACGATAGAAAGAGTGCTGGTGGTAAAGCGCACGGGTCAGGAGATAGATATGGAAGAAGGACGGGATCTCTGGCTGCAGCCTCTCCTGGATGAAGCGCCTGCTACCAGCAAGGCAGAGGTAATGGATGCCGAAGACCCGCTGTTCATTCTCTACACTTCCGGTTCTACGGGAAAACCGAAGGGGATGTTGCATACCACGGCAGGGTATATGGTCTACACTGCATACACCTTTAAAAATATATTCAATTATATGCCGGGCGATATCTATTGGTGTACGGCCGACATCGGATGGATTACCGGACACTCTTATACTATTTACGGCCCGTTGCTCAACGGAGCCACCACCGTCATTTTCGAGGGGATTCCTTCTTATCCCACCCATAGCCGTTTCTGGGAGGTGATCCAAAAACACCGGGTGAATCAGTTCTATACGGCGCCCACCGCGATCCGTTCCCTGGCAAAAGAAAAAATTGAATATGTACGGGATTTCCGGCTGGAATCGCTCAAGGTGATCGGGTCGGTCGGCGAGCCCATCAACGAGGAAGCCTGGCACTGGTATAACGACCACGTAGGCAACAAGCGATGTCCGCTGGTGGATACCTGGTGGCAGACTGAGACAGGCGGGATACTGATATCGGCCATCCCTTTTGTTACGCCGACCAAGCCCACATACGCTTCTCTGCCCTTTCCCGGGATCAAGCCGGTGTTGATGGATGAGTTGCGGAATGAGATCGAAGGCAATCAACAAATAGGCAACCTTTGTATCGAATATCCCTGGCCGGGCATTGCAAGGACTATCTGGGGAGATCATCAGCGTTATATCGATACCTACTTCAAAACATTTCCCGGTAAATATTTCTCGGGAGATGGCGCCCTGCGTGATGAAGTAGGCTACTATCGTATTACCGGGAGGGTAGACGATGTGATTATCGTCTCGGGACACAACCTGGGAACCGCGCCTATCGAAGATGTGATCAACGAGCATCAGACGGTAGCAGAGAGCGCTATTGTTGGATATCCGCACGATATCAAGGGAAACGCTTTGTACGGGTTCGTGGTGCTGAAAGAGACCGGTTTGTGGCGTGACCGGCAGAATCTCGCAAAAGAGATCAATCAACTGATCTCCGACCAGATCGGTGCCATTGCCAAGTTAGACAAGATCCAATTCGTAACAGGATTGCCCAAGACCCGTTCCGGGAAGATCATGCGGCGTATCCTCCGTAAAATCGCCGAAGGAGAGCAGTCCGACTTTGGAGATATCACCACGTTGGTCAATCCCGAAATCGTAGAGGAGATCAGCCGGGAGAGAATATAGCATTTTGTATCTATGTCAATTGGTTCTTGTTAAGTCTCGAAGTTATTCAGGTATTATAGCCTGAAATATCACTTTCGGTTCAATCTTTTCCCGGTTTATAGCATATATTTTAAACTTTTTAATTTTTGCTCTCCTCGTTTATACAATAAATTCAGTTTATATTCACAGTCATTAGTATCCCATTAAAATTGGGATGTTATTAAAAATCAAATAAACTTGGCCCATTATGCCCAAATCGTTCTTTGTCATTTTGAAATTTAGTTTTGTCAAAGAGGTTGAAGATGAGTTTTATCGGCCAATGGAATAAGGAAGAGGAGACACTGCATATCCTCCCGCACTGGAGCTGGGAAGGGCGGGAAGGAGAGGTAACCCCTGTCTTTGTGTATACCAATTCCCCTTCGGCTGAATTATCAATGGAAAGAGTCAGGGAAAAAGAACGAAAGACCTTTCCGTTCCGCTCGACGGAAGTTATACCGAAGAGGCGCAAAAGAATTTCGAACGGCAGAAACGGTATCGCCTGATGTGGATGGGTATCCGGTACGATCCGGGAACAGTGAAAGTAGTGACATGTGATGAGAAAGGAAACGCCATGGCTGAAAAAGAGATCCGTACTGCCGGAAAACCGTACGGATTGGTGCTCGAAGCTGATCGCGCCGTAATCAGTGCCGACGGCAAAGATCTGGCATTTATTACGGTATCGGTAACCATCGTCGAGTCGACGGAAAAGCCCGGTACCAAACCGCTGGAAGCAACGGCCAGCGGTTTGGGGAAGGCGAGTATAAAGATACAGACAAACTAATCCGGGCTTCCTAGTCGGGTATGATATCAGTCAGTTTTACGGCCTGGAACGTCATGTGGGCCACGCTGCTTTCGTATATAATACCGATTGTCTCTCTGTCGATCATCGTCAGGCATGAATAACCCCATCCGTGATCTTCGTCGAGAAGTAACTGATACTTATCGGGGAAAGAAGCTCCTCCATCCAGGCTGATTTTGATCGTTATCTTATTTCTTTCCTTGTTGGAGTTGGGATTTGAGAACACCAGGATATCTTTGTTCAGCACATTGTCTTTGGCGTTTACCTGTAAAAGGCTGGCCATGCACACCGGTTCCTGTAAAGCTTTCCGGGAGGAAGAGTGCTCCATCCATGTCAATCCCAGATCTTTGGTAGTTGAAATGGCACGGCTGCCGCCCCTGTTGTCACGCATGTTCAGCATAAGTAAGCCTGGTGCTGTTTCAGCCACTTGTGCTTCTGTCGTATTCGGGCGCGCCGGGTTATGTATTTTCCATGTTTCACCCCCGTCTTTACTGTACATGATGCCGGCAAAAGGAACGGAAGTCGAATCGATAAATTGTATCGGAAAGACCAATGTCCCGTCCTGCATGGTGATGCCTCTTCCGGGGCCTTGCAGCAGAAGTCTCCACGACGGGTCTTTTACCTGCTGCGTAATATTGATCGGTTCGGACCATGTTTTACCGTCATCGGTACTTTTTGCCAGGACAAGTTGTCCGGTTTCATTGATGTCCATTCCGGCCTGTGAGTTGTGCCATGCCCGTCTGTTCCCCATGCCGTGTGTCCATAACGCTATCACCCAGATTGTCCCTGCTTTCGTATCAACCAGTATGGCCGGATCGCCTACCCCGTTTTGCGCTTTCGGTAATCCGCCGTATTGGCCGAAACTCAAAGGAATCCGCATATCCTCCCAGGACTGCCCCTTGTCAGTGCTCCTGCTCAATCCTACGTCTACATACTCTTGCAGATCGACGCTGTTGTTGTAACGGATGTCGTAAACAGCCAGGAGTGTACCTTCTTTGCTCGTGGCTAATCCCGGGATACGATAAGCGGCAGCGCCGTCGTCACCGGCATGGCGTACCCCGATTCCCATGCGATGTGTCGCCGGCTTATCCTCCCTTGCTATAAGGGCATTTTTCCCGTCGAGTTTAGCCGAAGCAATATCTACATCAACCTTTGAGAGGAGTGAAGCGTTCGGTTTCATTTGCAAGCTAACCCAAAAATAGTTAATTCCCGGGAACAGGATATGTTCCGGCTTAAAAACCACTTCATTGGCTGGCGAAGGTTGCCCGCCTATTTTGATAGAATACGATGGAATTGCTTCACGTGTTTTCCCTTGTGCGTTATGACTCGAAATATACTGTACCGGGGCATAATGGATATTTTCCTTCCGTTCCGGTGCTTCGGTACCTCCATAATATAGTTTTACGGATGCTATCTCACCGAGATTGGTATCCCCGGCAAACCTGAGTTTTATCTCATCCAGTATCTTCGAATTCCGGGCATCTATTCGGATGTAAAACAATACGTTATCCGATCTGTCAATTAAGATCGGAATTTTTGTTTGTTTTACCTGTATCGTATCTGTTGCCTGAATAAAGAGAGAGAAGCAAAAGAATAAACAGCCTAAAAATAGTTTTTTCATCATCAATTATTTTTATTTATTGTTGAATAATGGAGTCACTAAATTCTTTAAATTCTATTACACCGTTCAAAAAACCCAATAGATTCCAGTTCTTTTTTGATAATAGTTTCCTCTTCGTCCGTAACGTTCCGGAATGGTGTACACGGTTGATGTCCTATCCAGGCCGATCAGCTTCATGATACACTTCCCGGCCACAATATTACCCCGGTAGCATGCGATTACGCTACTCACTCCGTTACTATTTCAATCAATATTTAAAATATATGCTGATATAATGGATGTAATATAAATATTTCTGCAGAATAAATATATTAATTTTATAAGTAAAAGATAGAAAATAATTTATTAAATAGGGAGCTGTTAATGATGTTTAACTGTTTTGTGTTCGGGGATGTTGTCAGGAGGATTTTATTGATTGTTATTATAATATGAACGAAGATAATCCGCAGGGAGAGAGGCGGTGAACGAAAAAGGAGAGGATAAGTTTCTATAAAAATATCCTTTATTTATTTTTTATTTAAAAAATATCCCTATATTTGTCAAGGATTTTAATTTTTATTATTGATCTGATAAAATAAACACATATATGAACTGGCAAAATGAATTTATACCGGCCTTTTCCCTTATATTAATAAAAGTTAACGG
>NZ_CALNAT010000048.1 GCF_937873925.1 uncultured Proteiniphilum sp.
TATTTTTCCAGCTTATATTTGAATGTATCAGTTGTCATGGTTCACTTATTTTTTTAGGGTCATTTTAGTATCATTTGCCCGTGATACTACTTTTTTTGTCTTGGATCATTGTTGGTATCATTCGGTATTATTAATTTATTATAACCATTTGCAGTACCCTATTCTTTAGTATCATTACCGGTATCACTTAGTATCATTACCAGTATCAGTATCATACCCTCCCCCTATATAAAGGGGGGGGTGATACTAAATCGTGATACCTATACATGTCAAAAAGGTGATTTGATCTCATATGTTCCATTCCTATTTTCGATAATTCCATTTTGCACGGCGGTCGAAATATACCGTTTTGCCGTAACTTCGGATTTACCGGTTCGTTGTACTATGATTCTGACCAGATCCCCATGCTTCATCGGTTCGCTCAAAATTGAGTCAAACAAATCCTGATAATTGATAGTATTCCGGGTCGTGCCTGGTTCGTAGGCCTCCGGCAGTCCGTCCTCTATCCTGAATGAGAAGTCATCTATTGGCCGGTGTCGCGAATCAATTATTTTGGCGGCCATGTAGGGTAGTCCATCATTCTCCTTTGATATTCTGATGACACTATCACCCTTCTGCGATAGGAAAGAGCCCAGATGTCCCCTGAGGTCGTCATTTCCCTTGTTGATGTGGAGCGATGTCACAATTGACACATTATACTCCACAGTCCACTTCATTAGTGTGGAAGTAACCTTGTGAGATTCTTCCAGTGAATTGAAATCGATGCATAAATCAACCGCACCGTCCAACACCAGCACGTCTGGTTTTAATTCCATTAGCGCATTTACGGTTAAATCTATTCTTTCCGGCACCGAATATTCCCTCAATGAAATTCCCCTCAGTGCGGAAGCATTTACACCCACACTCCATCCATTTATACGATGTACCCGTCGCAAAACCTCCTGAACATCATCCCGATTCTGCTCTGTATCGGCAAATAGAACGGAGAGGGAATCTGTCGGATGCAGTCCCATGTATCCGGCGGGATTAGTCAGCCCGGCCATGAGAATAGTATGGTAGAATGTTTTCCCCGCCTTTTGCTTACCGGAGCTTATATGTATTCCCCCCTTATATAACAAAGGGATACCCGTACTGTCTTGGATTAGTAGGGGTCTTGGCGGCGGTACAGGATTTTCGAGGTCAATAAGAGCCGACCTCCATTTCTTGTGTTCTTCAGGTATGTTGGGAGTGGGGTCAACTACACCCGTTCCGTTATTGACTAAATCGATTATTGCACATCTATTATCTGTTGTCATCGTAATTTTTTAAGGTTATTTCAGTTTCTCCTGCGCCCAGTTGTCCAGCTCGGTTTTGGAGAAAATTATTTTACGCTTGCCAAAGCGTTTAAATGGTATGGTGGCATTCATGGTGTGGCGGTAGAGAGTACTCTTCGTTATCGGAATCCCGATGTCGTTTAGGTACTCTACAGCCTCCGGGAGAGTTAAGTTTGTTTTTCCCTTTTGCGGATCATTTTCCGCCAATACGGAGATCATGGCATCCCGGATTGCCTCATCCAATTCCGAACGCTTAAGTACAATTAATGTGTCCATATTAGTTTTTATTTTGCGCAGGAACATCCCTACACCCAATAGGATAAAAAAACGCCATTCCATACGGAAAAACAGAATAATAAAGAACACAATTTAATTATACCACATCCAAAGTATTACAAATCAATGAAAAGCAACTAATGTTAAATAAACATAATGACAACAAATTCCATACGGAATTAAAAAAGTTTGATTATATTTGTATTATGGAAAAAAGGAATAGATATACGGTGCAGATAAAAACGGAAATTAGCCAGACTGCGGCCTATTTCATAGATCAGATTGTGAAACAAGCTCCAAAAACCTTTAAGTCAAGATCAGATTTTGTCAGAAAGGCTTTATTATATAATATGACAGAATATGATGATAAACCAGAAAATTATTTTTCTAAAGAGGAAAGAAATGTATATGGTACTTACTGTAATCCGAATATATCTTTTACTCCACCACCTGAAGCAATAATCAATAAATCACAACCAGTCGGAAATAGCAATAGAAAAAGATATACTGTTCAGGTTTGTACTGAATTAAGTAATATGTTTAATATATTTCTAAAAAAGTATATGAATGAAACTTATTTTCAACTCATATGTAACGAGATTGAAAATAATGATATGATTGCAGAGAAGGATAAAAAAATAATTATTGCATATAATTTTGCTAATATAAAAGAAGTAAACAGATCAAGTTTTCTCCGTAGGGTGATTATTTATCATATAGTTAAATTAATACCTTCTGCATTATATCATCTTCCTGAAAAAGAAAGAGAAGGATATAGGATATTTCAAAAATTTAGAATATAGAAAAATCTCACTAAATCTTTCTTCCCGGGTCACACAATGCTACTCATGACATTTGAATAATCCTTTGCCGGATTAAGTAGT
>NZ_CALNAT010000049.1 GCF_937873925.1 uncultured Proteiniphilum sp.
ACCATGTCGCGGTAGGATTGAAATACTTCTGCTGTTTTTGGTTCACGCGTATTGCTAGGATAAACGTTGTGGCGAGAGATATCTACCCCACGTTGTGTGTGCACGTCAAAAACGTCACAAATACCTGTTACCTCTACATTCAGATCTTCTTGCGCCATCAGGTTACGCAACCAGTTTGATGGTTCACCATTTTTGGTGTGTTGCTCGATCACGTCAGAATGTAAATAACCAAATTTCTGCAGCAGGGCTTGTCCTCTCCAGCCACAGCCTACCAGTCCGATTCTGATTCTTTTGCCCTTTGTGCCCGTGGGAGGCGTTAGCTTCTCAAGAGGAGCTTCCAATCTGTCAATCTTTAGTCGCTTGTAGTAATCAATTGTCTTTTTCTCAACCTGTTTCGAAATGTTCCCTTTCACTCCGGCAGCGAAGAAACCTAGCACGGGTACGGCAACCAAACCTTTTATAAAATCCCTTCTTTGTAATTTCATGGGTCTATTCAACTAATCAAATGAAAATTTAAAATATCTTTTCCTTAAAAAAATGATAAAGTTGGGGGAAGTATTTTCCCCAACTTTATCGGTTCCGCTTAATCAATTCCTTCCCATCCTGGGTTCTGAATCAGATTAGGATTTAAAACCAGCTCTGAAATGGGAATTGAATTGAGATAATCCCTTCCCAAGATAAATCCGTATCCGCTGGGCAATGCTTTCTGAAAAGGATCCAAAAACCCTTCTGCGTCTACCGGATAAGGATTTTTCGCTACCTGCGATGCTTTAAATCCTTTGGGTCGTTTTCCTACGATAAGCTCGTCAGCAGCTGCCCAACGTGCAATATCATCCCACCTGTATCCTTCACAGGCAAGTTCTACTCTCCTTTCCCTTCTTATTTCGTTGATAATTGGCGACAAAGTAGGGAAGTCCCAGTTTGGATCTGTAACAATATTATCCAGTTTCAAATCCGGCATACCCACTCTCTTTCTGAGTTTATTGATGGATAAATCCAAATCAGCCTGTGTAATTGAACCAGATTCCGCCTTCGCTTCTGCGTAATTTAACAACGCTTCCGCATACCTGTAGATCAGACCGGGAGATTCTTCATACTGCTGTACATGAAAATTCATATCGGGGTTGTAACCCTTGATATTTATATAGCCGGCAGGAGAATTGTGATAAGCATCAGTATTTAATTTATTGTAAACTGCACTCCAATAAACTTTCGTCCCGTCTTTATTAATCTTTTGGATCCCGTCATGCGGAGCTATATTCTGGAAGAAGCGGGGATCCCTGTTTTTCATCTCGTCAATCAGCGTTTCATGTCCTTCAAAAAGAGGGCTCACACTAATAGGCAACCCGTCGTTACACAAGTAAGAGTCTGCCAACTGTTTAGTAATGGAGTTATTGTTGGGAAACTCCATTCTGTGATTCCTATCGTTAGTGAAAGCCGATTCTCCCCTGGAAAGATCGTTGTTGTATTCCCGCCAGAACATTACCTCCGGGCTATTTGACCAGTCCTGCATTGCAAAAAGTTCCCTGTAATCGTTTAATGGATTGCCTGTGCTGTATAGGTTGTAAGGGCCATCCTTAATAAGATTGAGAGCAGACTCGGCGGCTTTTTGGAAATATTTATTCGGATTTGACCCGGTTACGCCAAAAGGCGTTCCTGCATGATATTTTTGCCAGGTCCCCTCAAAGAGAGCCACACGACTTTGAATCAACAGGGCGATCCATTTATTTATCCTTCCCTGTCCTTTGGTTTTTTCAGGAGTCAGGTACATTACAGCTGAATCAAGAGCCAAAATAATATTGGTTGCCACCAGGTCCCTGGAATCCCGTGAATTGTACAATTCGGGAGAATCTGTTTTCAACTCGTGTGTAACCCACTGCATGTCGCCGTAGGTCTGAAGCATGTTGTAATACGACATTGCTCTGAAAAAATATGCCTCTCCCAAGTATTGCTGATAATCTTTCAATGGATACTTCTCTTCTACTTTTTTGTAATGATCAAAGAAGTAGTTTACACGCCTGATCCAACCAAAGCCGATACTACCGCTTGTGGATACCACTCTCGTTCCCTGCATGCGTGTATCGATATTACCACCCACCTGGTTATCGCTATTAAAATCCGCACCATGGTTAGGGTATTTTGCAAAGAAGGCCGTGCTGTAAAAACTGTTCATATAACTCTTTAAGTCCTGAGGAGACTGAAAAAAATTCACGTCTGAGATGGCATCCTGTGGATAGCGATTTAAAAAATCCTCGTTACATGAGAGTAGCAGAAATGCTACCAGCAAACTTATATATATATTAATTCTTTTCATAATACGATAAACTTTAAAATTAGAATGTCAAATTAACCCCTACTGATAAAACTCTTGAAAGAGGATAAATCCTTCCTGGCTGATACCCTCCATTGGCCGGATCTGACTCTATCGTTGTTTCCGGATCGAAAGTACCTGGTAACCCAGTAAATGTCAATAGGTTTTCACCTGCCAGATAGATTCTTGCTCTCTGGAGATAAACCTTTTCGGAGATATGCGCTGGTAAAGTATATCCTACCTGCAGGGACTTTAACCTGATATAAGCAGCATTTAGCAGAAAGCGAGTCTGGACTTGTCTGTTCTTGTTAGTTTCTGAGGAGAAATATGGTTTTGCCAGATATGCATCTGTATTCGGTCCCAGTATATTTGCCTCATCAGCAGGACGCCAGTAATCAAGAATTGGAGAGTTTTTATAAATACCTGAACTTCCATAGCCGTTGGTCATCCCCCAAAATAGCTGTAAATTAGCGTGGGGGTAATAATCTCTTTTGCCTACTCCCTGCCAAAACATGTTGAAATCAATGTTTTTCCAGTCAAATCCGCCGGATATACTGAAGTTGTAACGAGGTGTAGTATTACCGATTTTTCTCAGATCACCGTAATCATTCAGTGTACGGGTACCATCGTTGATCTTCCCGTCATCATTTAAATCCTTATACTTGATGTCTCCCGGTCCCCACTTGGCATAGAACTTAGACTGATCAGGCATATCCTCTCCAGCCTCCTGGATGATACCGTCCGTAGTATATCCCCAAATTTCTCCTACCAATTTACCCGGATACCACGTATCGATAATTTCCTTTTCGTTGTAATATTTAAGAATCTTAGCCTGTGAATCACCTATACTCACCTTGGCATTGTAGGAAAAATCAGAAGAGAGCTGATCCCTCCAGGTAACCACCAATTCAAATCCTTTGTTCGAAAGTTCTGCATTATTTCGTTGCGGAGCACTTACACCCAGTGGATAAGGAAGTGTTTCGGAGGGCCCCAGCATATCGGTGGTAACACGCTCATACATATCAAAAACGACCTGTAGTCTGTTATCGATAAAACCAGCATCGAATCCGACATTGGTGGTGGTTATAGTTTCCCACGTCAGGTCACTGCTTACCAAACCGGGAGGGGTCACATACTGTGGTCTTTCGCCATTGATAATCCAATCAAGCTCTGCTCCCAACCCCATTGTGGTTAAATAAGAATATAAGCCCACATTCTGATTTCCCAAAGACCCGTATGATCCCCTGATCTTGAAACTGTTTACAAAGGGTTGTATGGGCGTCCAGAAATCTTCTTTCGAAATAAAATATCCGGCTGAAGCCGACGGGAAAAACCCCCAACGTGTGTCCTGTGAAAAGCGAGAAGAACCATTATATCTTGCACTGAGTTCAAGGAGGTATTTTTCCTTGAAGTTATAGTTAACGCGTCCGAAAACGCCCTGTGTTGCCCAATGATTCATAGCATCCGACACTGTTTTTTCTCCCAGAGCTGTCTTCAGAGATGGGACCTCATCGGTAATCAACCCTGTTCCGGTTGCAGAAATAGAAGAGTAATTTCTGTCTTCTTGCTCATAACCTACTAATCCATTAAAGTAATGATCCCCCCAGTTTTTCTGATAGGAAGAGATCAGATTAACCAAGGTATACGCGGTTGTGCTGTAATCAACACCCCAGCTCGAATTGGGTTTCCCAACATTGCCGAATGTACCGTTTCCAAGCTCTACCATAACAGGCTTCGGGTGTGAAAAACTTCTGGAATTGATGGCATTGTGATTATATGAAAAGCTGGTAACCCAACCTTTAACCGGCTCTATGTCTGCACCCAGGGTAGCAGAAAAGTCATTGGATTGCCATT
>NZ_CALNAT010000050.1 GCF_937873925.1 uncultured Proteiniphilum sp.
AGGTGGCTGACCGTGGATCCAATGGCGGAGAAGTATTACTCGATTAGTTCGTATGCGTATTGCGGGAATAATCCGGTGAACCGTATCGACCCGGATGGAATGTCGTATGACTGGGTTGAAAATAGGGATAAGCATATTTATTGGGATAAGAATGCAATCTCGCAAGCGACGACAAAAAAGGGTGAAACTTATATTGGCAAAACCGTATATGCAACAAATGCGGACGGAAGTTTCAGATACGGAGATCAATTCGGAAACTGGCATAACTCCGCCCCGTTGGGAGAGGTTACGGTAAGAGGTTTTCAAACTTCGGGAAGCGGGCCGGTAAGTGCGGCCATAAGGCAGGCTGCCGGCGGATATGATCCGAAATGGATTGCAGGCTTCAACAAATTTGTCGAAGGGGGACTTAAAGCGATAGAGCTTACCTTGACGTTTGCCACGCTGGCACACGATCTGAACAACTTGGGCGGCAGTGGAATAAGAGCAGGCGTAAATCTTATTGATGATGCAGCAAAGGGAGGGAGTAAAGTTCCCAATTTTATAGTAAGTAAAGGAGGAACAGTTTTCCCCGTACCCAGAGGTGCGACAGGACCTATTCCGGCATCAAGTGGAAAAGGTTTTCAATTTATAAAGGGAGTTGGCGACAAAGGACTTAGTCCTAAAGCTATGGGATTTAGATTTATGGATCCAATTACAACTGGAAAGTATCAATATCCTGGGGGTTATGGTTCTTATTTTAATAAAGCAGGACAAACTATTAATCCCTTTACAGGTCAGACAATATCACCTTCAAACCCATGGTGGCATATACCTGCTAAATAACATAAATTATGGAAAAACGAAACTTAAAAAGACCTATATTGAAGTCATTAGAGAAGCTTGAATTGTCAGGTATAACTTTTATCAGAGACTATGTTCAATTTTTATTTGATGGTTCAGTGTTCAATGCTTACACTTTTCCTCAAATAAGAATTGATAAAAAGGTTATCAATTCAACAGATATCGGTTATTGTGACACCTTGAGATCTTTAATAAATAAAAAAATTCTTTTTGCAAAAGAGGATAAACAAAAAGAAAAGATTGTGATTCGATTTGAAAATGATGTTGAACTCATGATATCATTAAAATTAGAAGATAGAAGTAGTGCAGAAGCTGCAATGCTTCAACTTGAAACGGATGGGGAATGGAATGTTTGGTAGGATCAGATTGATATTTCACTAAGGAATAGAAAGTTGCGAAAGAATCGATATCATTATTGCCTATGATTATGTTACCATAGAGATCTACCTCTCTGAAAAGGGTTCTTGATGTTTCTATTAAACCACCGGTTATAAAGCGACTATTTCTATTGTTTGTTGTCGGTATATTGCTCAGGATATTTGTACAAAGCGTGCAGCAAAATATCTTCTCACCCGAACCATGCAGGATGACACAGGTACGTCATACAGCGACAAAATCAACTACTTCGACGGTCTGGGACGTCCCGTGGAAACCGTATTGAGAGAGGCATCCCCCTTACGGAAAGATATCCTCTCCCTGCAGGAATACGACGGCGTGGGCAGGGAAAGCAATGCCTGGCTTCCCGTGCCCGCCGGCAACGGTACGGGAGCATACATGGAGCCGACCTCATTCAAACCGGCGGCGACGGCCTTTTATTCCGACAGTGCCCCCTACTCCCATCCCGTTTACGAACCTTCACCCCTGAACCGGGTGACGGAGCGGTACGCTCCGGGGGAGGCATGGCGCATGGCGGAACGTCCGGTAAAAACGGATTATCTGACCAACACCTCTTCGGGAGCATGCTCCTGCGCTCTGTATTCCGTCGCCTCCGACAATTCGCTCAAACGAAACGGATACTATGCCGCCTGCGAACTGTTTGTCACCCAAACAACCGATGAAGACGGTCACACCGGATACACCTTTACCGATAAATTGGGACAAATGCTGCTGCAGCGGGTGATGAACGGTACGGTAGCACACGATACCTACTACGTGTATGACGACTTCGGCAACCTGCGCTACGTGTTGCCGCCGACGACAGCCGATGCACTGACGGCCGCAACAACCTGGCCCGACACCCATGCGGTATTGCAGAACCGCGTCTATATCTACAAGTACGACGAACGAAACCGTTGCATCTTAAAGAAATTGCCCGGTTGCGATCCGGTGGAGATGACGTACGACCGCTCCGACCGTCTCGTTTTCAGCCGAGATGGCAACCAAAAGGCAAAGGGGCAATGGACATTCTTCCTGTACGACGTCTTCGGGCGGCAAACCGTTACCGGAACGTGGAAATCGGCAACGGTGCCGGAAACGGAAAACGAAGTGGTCAAAACCAACTACACCGGCAGCGCCCCTTTGGGCGGATATACGGTGAACCTCGCTCTTGCGCCGGTCGATCTGCTGACGGTGAACTATTACGACGATTATGCCTTTGCCTCCGGCCTCTACGGTCTTGCCTACACCGCTCCGCCCGCGGGTTATAAAGAATCGTTCACGTACGACAAGACGGGGAACATCCTTACCCTGCAGCGGAAAGGGCTGACCGATAAAAAGCCCGCCCCGTCCGATGCCGACTTCGGGATGATCGACAACCTTTCTTTCACATACACCGGAAACCGGGTGACCAAGATCACCGACGCGGTAACGTCCGGCCCGCTGTATGCGGGAGCGTTTCATTTCATGGACGGTGCCGATAAACCCGCCGAATACCTTTACGATGCCAACGGCAACCTGAAGAAAGATTACAACAAAAAAATAGTGGAAATCCGATATAATTCGTTAAATTTGCCGGAGAGATTGCAGTTTGCCAACGGCAACACGATCGATTATGTTTATGATGCCGCCGGACAGAAGTTAAGCGTAACGCACCGTACGGCGGTGACGGGGGTGGTGATCCCGATGACGGGAGTGATGACGCCGCCGGCTCCCGCACAAATCTTCTCCGAACTCACCACAGACTATTGCGGCAATGTGATGTATGAAGACGGAGAGCCGGTCCGGATACTTACGGAAGAGGGATACGTAACATTGACGGGAAACGGGAACAACGCTTTTCCGACCTACTATTACTACCTGAAGGATCATCAGGGCAACAACCGGGTGGTGATCGACCAGGCCGGAACGGTGGAGCAGGTGAACCACTACTATCCTTTCGGCGGACTGTTCGGAGAAGGGCTCCAAACTTCCAACCAGCCCTACAGGTACAACGGCAAGGAACTGGACAGGCAGTTGAGCCTTGACCTCTATGACTACGGCGCAAGACACTATGACGCCGCCCTTGGCAGGTGGCTGACCGTGGATCCAATGGCGGAGAAGTATTACTCGATTAGTTCGTATGTGTATTGTGGGAATAATCCAGTAAGATTTATTGACCCGGATGGAAGAGAATGGAAATATGTTACAGATGCTAACGGTCATATAACTATCAATGTGACGTTAAATCTCTCTGTGTTGGGCAACTATACAACAGCTCAGATAAATGCTTACCAAAATGCTATTTCAACCCAATTTCATAATACAATATCTCAATCTTCGGGCGGAACAATGTCGGGAACTATTACTTTTTATCAAGGGAATGCTGATATTGTACAATCTTTATCTTTGGGAGAAATGAATGGTAATATTGGAGGAATGACTTCATATTTTAATTCTTCTGTAAATTTATATAATTCCGCAGGAGAATTAAGGTTGCTTTCTTCCGTAGCGTCAGACGCAACGCACGAAATGTTGCATACATTGAGATTAGAGCACCCATTTGAAGTAACACAAACAGCGGATACAGAATTGTTAAGAGTAGCACCGAATTCTTTTGTGTCGACTTCCACAACAGATAAAAATATTGTAAATAATATTATGAGTTATCCAATGATAACCATTGACGGGCAAAAAGGAAGTAATCTAAATTCATTGACAAAAGGACAGTTAAATTTTATGCTAAAAGAGATAGATTTACAAAACCAAGGATATGGTTTTAGACCGCAATACAATCCCTCATTAACTCTCGAACAAAACACTACTCTATACAAACAATATTATGATAACTATTGGAACAATCCGCCCGGAACACCTGTCAGGAATCAGTAAATATAACTTATTGATTATAATAATGTTTTGTTTGCACTCTTGCTATTCGGTAAAAGGGCAACAAGAAAATTTACAATACGACAGCTTAACGCAGAGAAATGTATATGTTTTTGTTGAAAAAATGCCCAACTATAATGGTGGAGAAGTAGCTTTTATGACTGATTTTAGCGAAAAATTTCAATATAATTTTTCAGAAAGTGAGGAAATACACACAAAGTTACGAGTCCAGTTCGTTATTGATACCGCAGGGCATTTAATTGGTGCGAGAATTTATAACAAAACAGCAGACGAATTAACCACTTTTGAAAAAGCAGGACTAAAAGCACTAAATTTAATGCAAAATTGGCAAGCAGGCAAACATAATAATAAATTGGTCAATGTACTAATAACAAAAACAATACACATTGGCTTAAATAATTAGAGAGAACCCGCAAAAAGCGGGTTCTCTTTTTAATGCAATCGCTTTGCGATAAAAGGGGGGGCTTTTGAGCGGCGAAGCCGCTAAAAAAAGAATTTAAATACACCTTTTTGCCCTCAAACGCTTTGCCTGTCGGCGTTTCGCCCTCTTTTCCTCTCTTTTTTATCATCCATTTCCCCACAGGCGTTTCAGCAGGTTGGAAAGAGTTTTTTGTAGTTGTTTTTCTTTGTTTTTTCTCTTGGTTTAAGAAATGGATAATCCGGAGCATACCCACCCAGATTCCGGTAAAAAAAGCGGAATTCAGAAAGAAGGTAAATCTTTAAAAATCCGACATTTCGTCATGTATTTGTATTAAATAAGGAGCAAAATGTAAATAAGGTAAGCTAAAAATAAGGGTAAAAAGGGCGCGCGCCTCCTTTTCCGGAGCATATGCACCCAATTTTTCAATTTAATATCCTTATATAAAGCAGGTTGTTTACAGCGTTGCTACTTTTCAAGCAATTTTCGTATTCCGGAGCATACCCACCCACTTGTTGATTATTTTTCTTATGATTGTGTGATTCTTCAATTCAATCGCATAATCATATGGCAGGAAAAATTATTAACACGAGTAAAGTAAAACAAGCGCTGCGCATGCATGCGCAAGGGTTTTCCAATCGTTGTATAGCCGATAAACTGGGGCTGTACAAGGGAACTGTGAATAACTATGTGAACAGGGTCAAAAATCACGGATACCGTATAGAGGATTTGT
>NZ_CALNAT010000051.1 GCF_937873925.1 uncultured Proteiniphilum sp.
CAAGAGGGGAAGACCCAAACTCTACGACGGCAGGATCGACATGGCAAACCTGGACAAGTCCAGGGTCGAGAAAATCGATATTGACAAGGGCGAACTCTACACCCTGGTCGCCTGGTCAAAATCACTCAAACAGAAGGTCAGGCTTGCCATCTGGTATGACTGTGAGGGAAGGAATCCCAAACTGTACTTCTCAACCAATACCGCCATGAGCGGCAAGGATGTCATAGAATATTACCGCACCCGTTTTCAAATCGAATTTTGCTTCCGCGATGCCAAGGGATTCACCGGACTCATGCAATCGCAGGCAAGGGATGTGGCGAAGCTCTCTTTCAATTTTAATGCCTCCCTGACCACCGTCAACATGGCAAAGGTGCTGGCAAGGGAAAGAGGCATTCCGTTTTCTATGGCATCCTGTAAGTCGATGATACACAATGCCTATTTGCTTGAGCGATTTATTCGCGTGTCCGGAATCAGACCGAACAGAAGATTAAATGATAAACTTGTCAAAGAACTTATTGAGTTTGCGGCTATTGCCGCTTAGCTATATTTTTAAATTATAACGAACTATTGAAATGACATAATACCTATTAATCCCAATGCGAAAATGAATACAGAATACCGCTGATTATTATAGAATATTTGATACAATCCCAAAATAGTAGCACACGAACTCAATATCAATATTGCAGAATAAATAACTTTTCGCCAAACAGAACCTTGCTTTGCCATAAACTTTTTCATAATAGTTCTTTTATAATTAACAAATTAGAGATTAATTATATAAACTGGTGTAACTGACGAAACAAGCATTCAATAAAAGGAAGTCACCCAATTTCGATAGATTATGTCGGCAATTATTTTCCACAGTTAGGGTAAATTGTCATTCCATTTTCTCATGTTCATTATGAGAATAATCAAAATTACAATTAAAAAACGATATTACTTCATTTTTATTAGTTAAATATAACTAATAATTGTATTTATTCTTGTGGAAAAGAGAGAGCATTCTCTCGGTTTAGTTGAAGATCGTTTCTTTCAGGAGGCCCCGACTCTCACATCTTCAAATTTAATCCTCGTAACCGGTTGAATATATGTTATATAAAATATGACCGGGTGGCGCGGGTGTGCTACTGAGAGTCATTTATTTAAAACGTAGTTGGTCTTTCGACTCTTCTCCAGATTTCAGTCTCTTGTTTACCATCATCCGTTTCACTCAATAGCGTTTTATATAAACGTTTATCCTCTATTTTATATGTATGTTTCAGAGTCTTGCCCATATAAAACGAATTTGCATTGTAATCGATCATTTCGGCATAAACGCTATCTGATTCCAATGTTATTGTCCCTTCGTTGACAATAAATCCACCCTGTGGGGAATATATGAAAAAAGTAAATCTCCCATCCGGATCAATCATCATAAAGGTTCCGGGATAAACCGTCACTTTATTCCCGTTATTATCCACCAGGATTCTTTCGAATATCCATAAACCAGCCAAAGGAGAATTTTTTACATCTTGCTCCGGGTTTTGTGCATTTACTGTTAATCCGCTACCGATTATCAGGCAGATTACAAAATTCAGAATAATTGTTTTCATAGGTGTTCTTTTTAGTTGAACTTGAGTTTTTAATGATCGTGAAATACTGTTTCAGATATTATTTTATTATGCAATCCTTTAAGAAATAACGGTTATGGGTATATTTAAGATAAAAGCATATTTCTTTAAGATATCCGCTACATGACCGATTCCGATTGAGCAATGGTGGGAAGGACCGGCTTTACTCCATCTTTTGATAAACTCCCTGGCTGAAACGGAGAATTTATACCTGCTATTGAGGTTCCCAATGTTAAGGATGGGGCCGGGTACGGATTCGCCTTCAGCAACAAGGAGCGATAAACCGTCGTTCCCTTCTACTACGGATAACAGGGTTACAGGACCGTGTTTTACCGACATTTGAATAGAGAGTCCTTTCCCGGGTTTACCATGGTATACGGGTAACGGAACCAAATGGACTTTTCCTTCTGAGATGATGAAATGAGCAGGGCCATCGTGTCCGAGCATTATAATATCGTCATTGAAATCCATCGCATAGAATTCCGAGAAACAACCGCCAATACCCATTAATGCCATGATTTTCATCGCCTGCACATTTTTAATTTCATACTCTCCGGCTACAGGTATATTTCTTCCGGTTAATAAAGTGTTCCCTGCGATAACAGACGTGATAATGTTCTCATATTCGTTCCCGTTCATGCCGGCATAATAGTACGCCATTGAACCCAGTCTGTGTTTTTCTGCCAACCTGTCCAAGGCGACGGAGGTTTGTGCTGCCCTTTCGATCTCATAGGTAGAGCAGGAATCGTCGATAACAAAAGTTCTTTCAAATTCCCTGATTTTTTGTTCGACCTCCTCTTTCCCGACAGATTTTCTTATATCTGCCAGTTCACACATTTCAAGTACTTCTATATGTGTGCCGAAAACTGTACTTTGCAATGTCAGGTCGGAATATACATCGACCATCCCGCCATAATAATTACCAAGCACTCCCATGCGGTTTTTCCTCATCCCCGAGGAAATTTTTGCGGCTGTGATCCATTCGGAGATCTCTTTCCATGCTTCACTGTCCTCCAGGTATCCCGAAACGATATCATATTTGACCCGGGCACGGTTAAAGACAGATGAAAATTCAGGAACGGAACAAGCCTGACAGTTTGCTAACCATTCACCGGTCATAGCACCCCTGTCTGCCATACTGTTCAGTTTGTCGTATTCTATGGCGGGTAACGGCTGCATATTCAGCAATATAACCGGTATATTCAACCGGCTGACAACCGGGATGAGGGTGGAGGAGAGGGCGTAGGTGGAAATAAATATGAATAATAGTTCCACATCTTCTTTTTTCATAAGTGATGCAGCATCATTCGCCTTGTCGATGTCATCTACTATTCCCGCGTCGATAACCTCAATGTTGTCATAAGACAGCATCTTATTTTTTATCCTGTCCTGGTAACCGGTTAACCGGTCGAGAAGACCTTCGAATTGCCCCCAGTATGTATTCAGTCCAACGCCGAATAATCCTATTTTTACTTTTTCCATGATGGTATTTTTTGTTTTAGATATTCCTATTTGTAAGAAACGACAATAAAGTCTTCCATTAAACCGTAATCGAATAAGTTGTAATCATTTCCCGTATCCTGCCTGTGTACACCGTTCCAATGCCATGGGCCGGCTATGCCTTTGTCGTGATTATAGTGAGGACCTAACAAATTCTTCAGGCTGCCGATTACTCTGACTTCTATCTTGTTGTTGCCTTTCTTCAGATAAGGCGACAAATCGAAGTTGTATGGTTGGTAAGCTATTATACCGGCTTTATGGCCGTTTACATACACTTCCGAAAGCGTTCCGTTCCATTCTTTCAATTGAAGTGCATGGCGGGCGGAGGTATCTTCTATTGTGTAATTCCTGCTATAAGATACGTCCCATGAATAGTAAGGCTGCCCTTGTCCTTTCCAGCTCCCCAATTCCAGCCTGTTAACAGGTTCCCGTATTATCCATCCTTTAGCTGCCGGTTGCAGTAAGAAATCTCCCAATATATATACAGGGGCGATCTCGGCATATATGCTCATGGGTTCCACGCTGAGTTCAACAATATTTACACCGGTCCCGACATATTCCCCTATTTCATATACGCCAAAGCGTGAATCCAGCCATCTTTGCTGAGGATCGGACGAAACCGGTTCGCCGTTTATCCTCACTTTCCATACGTCGGGCTGTTCTGCCACTAATCTGATATTGCGTTTGTCTATATTTCCGGCTACGATAAAATGATATCTTACCTTTATATCCCCGGTTTTGAAAGTATCTTTCTCTACAACGGTCTGTCGGTATTGGATTGCAGAATTCCACGGATTATTCATTCCGAAATGCCGGTAAAGAAGAATACTTGCTTCCACTGTGTACAGGTTTTTATCGTGATGACTGTTTTTTATGGAATTGTCATCTATTATCAGGTTACAAAAGTCGATATTCAGCACATTGTCCTGCATCCTTTTTATTTCTAACGGGCTGTCAGCTTCGAGTTGCTTCCCATCCACCATACGGGGTTTCAACGGATATTCATTACCCTTCGATGATGAACTGAACAGAATAAGACTCCCGGCAGGAGGCAGCATAAATTCGGCTTCGACGAATGGTCCCTGTTGTGCGTATGGATAACCGAAGATGTCGCCCGACATTCCATCAATCTCCATCAATGTTTTACCTTCAACCGAGATTTTTCCTTTAGCGGTTTCGGTCAAAGACGAATTTACGAGAAATACCAGTTCGCCGTCATCGTAACTCCTCCTGTGATGATAGAGGTTATTACCTGCTATATTGCTAAAAGTGATCTTAGTGCTTTGCAAAGATTCTTTGATCGCCTGTTCCGTCGATTCCTCCGTATATGTTTTTATTTTCGACGAGTTTTCAGAGAAAAACTTCTTTAATTCTGCGCTTTCTTTCCCATCCACTAAGGTCGGCGTAGAAAATGCGATCAATACGCCTCCTGCATCGACGAATTTTTTCAATAAACGGAAAGTCATTGTGTTCAGGTTTTCGGTCATGGGAGGGATCACAACCTTTTTGTATGCCCTTTTCCCTACAACAAACGAATTCTGGCTGATCTTTCCATGGTCTTTTATGATATTTTCGGATCCGAGGTCATATTCGACCTGGCTTTTTTCAAGCCTGGTGACGAAATTCTGGAAATTGATGCCGATCTCCATTGTTTTGGGATGTCCCTTTATGTACGAATAATAAAGCCATGCGGTGGTCGTCGGCTCCAGAATAAGCATATCATTGATCTGTTTCCCCTGGCTCAATAGCATCGACAGGCGGGCGAAATAATCGTTTTGCTATTTATAGTTCGACCACCAGGGAGAAAGGGATGTGAAGACCGGCGGATAGTCGTATTTCCGTGCGCCCGTAATGGTCATATGCGATAAGTGCTGGTTCATGAAATTAACGCCTAAAACATACTCCCAGTCGCCTAATCTTTTCAGGTCTTCGAAAGTTACATCCCAGCCCCCGCCTCCGTAAGTTTCACTCAGAGTCCGGACGTATCCCATCTGGTTGGCGACACTGCTTAATTCTTTTACCGATCTTACATTCCCGAACTGGGCCTGGGGATGTGAATCGTTGAACTGGTTGAATAACATGTCAATGGCAGGCATCTGGTGCCACGCATACATGGCCATGTTGTCGCCACCGTGCGACATATCGGGCCAACCGTGTTCCCAGTAATGTCCTGTCCAGTACATACCCTTCCCTTCAGTATACTCAAACCAGGGTTTGGACCAACGGTCGATAAACATCTGGGTCAATGTTTCCATATAGTTATGGCGGACTTGTTTCCAGTTCTCTTCCGTTTCACCGAGCAGAGGCAATACGCTCTTCAGGTCATAACCCCATTGTTTCTGAAAAACCCCGAACAGATCGGGAGTCCAGCGCATGCCCCCGGGACTGGATATATTCGGTTCATCAGTAAAAACGCCTTTGATCTCCGTGCCTAATTTTTTACCGAAATGTTTTTCGTAGCCCGACATGGTTACTTCTATAAATTTCCGGGTAACTCCGGGATATAACAGGTCCACGTATGAAAAACCTCCATGCCAGTCGGTACGGCCATAATAAGTCTTATTATAGAGGTAATATTCTCCTTTTACATTTTTGTAATGATCCCATGTCGAAGTTATATCGATAAAAGTGGCGCCTTCTTTTTTCAGGCAGAGGAAATAGTCTTTTGCATTTTCAGGCAATATCTCTTTTTTTTCAGGATTCAGCCCTTGGCCCTGATTATAGGATTCGGGCATTTGGGCCGGGACATGTCCGCCTGCAAACCCGCTGGGATAGGAGTTTTCGTCATAGATCCAGATGTCCAGGCCAAGTTCTTTCCCTACTTCCACACTATATTTGTACAGATCGAACCACTCATCCGAAAGATAATCGGTGATCATGCCGGGCCGGGGATGTACAAATGCTCCCCCGAACCCCTGGTCCTTGAGTTCTTTCAGCATACTGTCTATATCGGCGCGCGTCACTTTCGTATTCCATACCCACAAAGGCGCTGAACGGAAAGATTTAGAGGGATCTTTCAATTCCTTTTTTAATTTTTCGAATTTCATCACCCTTGGTTGGGGCGGTGATGCATACCCTATGCTGCAAACCAGAACGAATGCAAGAATGATAAAGCTTTTATTCATAAGTGTCTTTGTCTTCATAGTTCAGTATTTATTCTTTTGTTAGTTTTATCGACTGAAAAACCCGTCAAATAGCAAACAGCAAAGATGGAGATTATACCTACAATAGGGACTTTTTTTAAGAATAACATTTGCATCTAAGTTGCTTATTAATATTGCAGGGACATACTTATAAGTACGTCCCTGCAAAGTAACTAAATTTTATGCATTATTGAAAAAACACTTGAAGAACATACTTGATTTTTTTTATACATAAGACAAATAAGAGGTTTAATATCCATATACTTCCAGTTCCATAAAACTTATATAAGTATTGGGAGCGGCCTTTGAGTCGAGAAATACTACCGCTATAAACTGGCCTGTTATTGAAGTTGGAAAGTTTATGGTAAAACTATCACCGCCGGGATATTGCATCTGGACTACCGGCTCTCCCCACGAGGGTTGAGGCGCATCAGGAGTTATCGGCGCATCGCTTATATAAATCTCTATATTGTTCAGGTAGCGCCAGTTTACAGGTGTCGGAGGGTAGATAATAAGATTATCAACCTCTAACAATTGTTTCATGTCTACAACTACGCATTGCGGTAATGGGGTCCCTACCCGGGAATGCCAGCCTGTGGCTATGTTTCCATCAAGAATAAGTACGGGTTGCCCGCCTCCGCCATCACCCCAACCATGATTTCCGTTCCTGGCTTCGGCAGTCCATCCGGTTCTCGGGTATTTGTACATAAACGGTTTTTCAGATTCTCTCCATTCCCTTCCTACCGAATCAATTCCGTTTGGAGGCAAAAAGACTGAACGATATTCAAAAAGTTCGCCCGGTTTTATATCCGGACAAATCAAAGTACTTTCGTCGGGATCTATGCGTATGGTCCGGGTTTCACCCGAAGAGATCACATAGCGCACTTCCGAATAAACCAAGTCAGATGTCTTATTGTTCCATATGATCGTACCGTTTTTGTTCTCATCACGCAGAGCACTCACAATAGTACGGTCTGTAGCACCCATTAAATAATTATCGCCATAAGCGGTACCGGTTACCTCGGTGGGGATAGAGACATTTCCTTGTTTATCGAACGTTTTAACATAGAAGGTGTAAGTACTCTCTCCTAAATTGTCAATATCCACTACAATTGTGTCCTTTTGATCATCAAGATTCACTTTTAGCGAGTCTTGATAATTATTCCAGTAAACCATGGCATAAGTTAAGCTCGGATCCTTCGCCTCGAGCCAGGTAAGCCTGAGCCTGTTATAACCTGCAAGAACTTTTAGCGAATCCGGCCTTTGGGGATATTTCAGTCCGTTGGGAACGATGAATTCCTGATAGATACCGTCCATATCTTTGCATGATGATATGTACCCCGCGATAAATGTTATCAGTAATAAATATATTATTTTCTTCATATGATTGTTTTATTTCATGACAGTTATTCATCATCCCTTAATTGTCCCCAGAAAGTCAATTCTCCAATAATTATCTGGCTCATAGAAGCATCGGTCCCATAAGTATTAAATGTGGATAATATCTTGAAACGCAGATGGGTAACCGTTTGATAGGGATCGGGAGCCTCCTCGGTAGGTACCAGATCGAATTCCGTCCTGTTATACCAGTAGTCATTGTCCTCATCGGTAATAGGTCCCACTTCACGCCCTTCTCCGTAACCCGAAGGTTTGAGTTGTTCAAACTCACCCAACAGTTTCCAGCTATCATCCCAGCTTCCGTCCGGGTTAGGATTGTCACTACCCCATACCTGGAATACGCGCGGTGCGGTACCGGAATAAAGTTCATAGTTTGATCGCGGCCATTTCTGGATGCGGCTGATCGACATCTTGTACCCGAGTTCAATAGTGAACCATTGAGGCATGGGAGCGCTATGCGAGGATGCGTAAAATTCACCGCCGCTATGTGCCTCCGGTCCTGTCCATAACATTTCGAGCCGATATCCGCTATTATTTTCTGCCGGTGTAAAATAGTCTGTAGGAAGTGCGGCATTCCGGAATTTATCTTTTGGAAGTTTGATTTCTTCAATGGGTATTAATGTTTTGAAGATGGTGTCCGATACGTTATTCCACCTATCCCGTAAATATGCGCCAAAATAGGCCGGCGTGGGACTCAAGCCTCTTCTTGCAAATTTCATCGCGACTGATTTTGTGTGAAATGTCTGCAAATCAATCCATTGTGTCCTGGATGAATTTCCTACCGTATCGGCCATTAATACTATGGCAAGGTCGGCATTTGTGTAATTCTCGTTTATCGAGACAATTACACCTCCGAAACTGGCTTCCATGTCAAATTTCACCGTTTGGACAGGAGGGAGTAGCGGCTGGATTGTTGTTGAAACAGGTTCCGACAACTTTTCGTTCACTCCTACGCTATACAGTTTTACTTCCTGCGGACTGGTATTTCCAAAACCTTCTACCACTAATGTATCCACATATCGTGAGGCTTTTGATTCGCAAACCTCTCCATTGCGGGTGTAAACTACCTTTACCCCCCGCAGGTTATCATCATCCGGTATCTTGTATTTGATCGTCGCTCCGCCCGGTTTACTTGTAACTCCCAGAATCGTAACGGGGCCGGGAGCGGGAGCCGAATCGTCGATATGGTCGATCCTCCCCTCTTCCTTACATCCGTAAATGTAAACAGGAATGAGTATACATAATAAATAGCATATTTTTTTCATACGATTATTTCATTTTTTAATTTATCCATTATACTACCATCCGATATTTTGCACCAGATTCGGATTTTGTTCAATTAAGCCGGTCTGAATCGGCCAGAAGTAGTCTTTCAGTGCAAAATTCTGTTCCGCGAGAAGAATTTTCTGATAATAATCTTGCGGCCTGCTGGCCGTGACTTTAAAACCGTAAATCCCTTTCTCATACTCCGAGGGGGCTGTTTTCCAGCGGCGCAAATCCCAGAAACGCTGTCCTTCGAAAGAGAGTTCTATCAAGCGTTCGCGCTGGATGATCTGTCTCATCCCCGCCTGGGTATTATATCTTCCCGGGCTGTTGCTGTATTCGTCCCAGGCTTCCTTTACACCGGGTAGTCCGGCTCTGGAACGCACGGCATCGATATAGAAGAACATCTCATTGCTGTGTGCTCCGTTAGGCCCTTCCGACTCGTTGATGGCTTCGGCATAGAGCAGGTATAGATCGGCTAATCGCAGCATGGGCCAGGGATAAGTGATGGCATCATATCCTGTTGCGGAAGTTTGCCGATTCTGGTAGTGAATTACTTTTTTGGGGTAATAACCGGTAATCGGTCCCCAATCATATCCCTTTTTTTGTTGGGCGCCACCGGCACGGCATGCTACCCAGAATAGATCACCCGGAATAGGATCGTTCACTTCGGCTTTCTGCCCGTACCATAATCCGCCGTCGAAACCCATCCATGCATAGAACCTCGGCTCGCGATTGAAGTTGAGTTCAACGGTGGTGTAATCCCTGCGGAGATACCATCGATGGGTGTTATCTCCCACACGCAAATTATAAGGATTCACACCATTCCACTCCAGGTCGTTTTCGATCGGAATGCCGTTATTGGTATAAAACATTTCGGGAATCTTTAACGGAGGTTGGATATGGTTGTATAAGTTAGGCATATCGGGATATTGATCCCATTGCAGATTGGGTGAAGAGACCATTTGCAGGTTTCTGTTTGCCCCTAATGATGTATGGGTATTTGCCCATATTACCTCACTGTTCCATTTTTCCGTAATGGCGTTTCTCAGATCCAATTCCTGACGGATGGTGTCATTCACCCTTACCCGGCTTTGATGCACAAATAGTTCAAAATTGGCCTCTTCACTTAGCTCTATGGCTTCGCTACAGGCAACAACAGCGGCATCCCACCTGGCTTTCACCTCTTCGGCCGTTTTATCGGTTTTAAATAATTTCGTGCCCCTATTATCGACCAAGGTCGCCTGGTCGGTATTGTTATTGAAGAGCGGGCTTGCCGCATACACCATAATCTTTGCCTTGACAGAGGCTGCTATCGGTTTGGTAATCCTTCCCAGTTCATCCCTGCTCTGGACATTCAACGGGAGGTCTTCCATAGCCTCATCAAGTAATTGAATTACATAATCGAAACACTCCTCCATCGGATCACGGTAAACGCGTACTTCTTCCGTGCTTGCAGTAATGGGCAGGTTTTCTTTTATAATTGGGATCGGCCCCCATTTACGCATCAAATGGAAATGAAACCATGCTTTCAGGAATTTGGCTTCGGCAATCCATTGCAGTTTTTCCCATTCCGGCAGGTCAGGGACTGTTTCTGCATTTTCAATCAGAATGTTGCAACACCTGATCCCCTCGTATATGCCATTCCAATCATTTCCGTAAGGATTAGTGGCATTTTGGAATCCCCGTGCTACATTGAACATGGTTCCACCCCAATACGCGCCACTTTCCCTTCTGTCGTAGATAGACCACAGCTCGTCCCCCGACA
Source organism: uncultured Proteiniphilum sp. (assembly GCF_937873925.1). Classification (GTDB taxonomy): domain Bacteria; phylum Bacteroidota; class Bacteroidia; order Bacteroidales; family Dysgonomonadaceae; genus Proteiniphilum. The sequence goes on from NZ_CALNAT010000051.1 coordinate 10,686, forward strand.
TATAACCATGATCATTGTCCAAATGTCCTTCCGATGTTAAAAATCCATAGCAGGTATACAAATACCTGATCGCAGTAGAACGCATGGTAAACGCGGTTTCCAAGGTTGCCATACCGTCATCGGGGACAATATCGAGATAATTATTGCAAGCCGGAAGAGCCATTACACAGGCTATGGCAAATATCTTCAGCTTGTTTCTATCTGTTTTTGGAATATTCATTGTAATATAAAGTTATCGGTTAATACTAATTAATTAAATGTCAGGTTTACCCCAAAGTTAAATACCCTCTGTATAGGATACCCAAGCCCATTCCCGGCCATTTCTACATCCCATAGCTTAAATTTACTGAATAACAGGAGATTGGTCCCGCTGAAATAAACCCTGAGTTGATTAAGATGCAATTGTTTCTGCCAGTTACCGGGAATGGTATAGCCAATCTCCAACTGTTTGAGTCTCAGGAAAGAACCATCACGCATAAACCATGTGCTCTGTTGTGTGTTATTGGCATTGACCGTCGGGCTTAGCCTTGGCCAGAATGCATATAAATTTTGGTTGTCTTCAGACCAATGGCTGTCTGCGATCACTTTAAGGAGTTGCGTTTGATGGGCAAAAGGAGACACCCCTATGAATCTGCCGCTATTATCGAATCCCGAGGTATTTATCCAAAAAGATTCGTTGGCAAGCCCCTGGAAGAATATGGAGGCGTCAAATCCTTTGTAACCGGCCGAAAACCCGAATCCGTAGATTATTTCGGGAGAGGTGGGATTCCCGATGGGAACCATATCCGCAGGCGTAATTTGGCCGTCACCATTGATATCGGTATATTTAATATCCCCTCCGCCATATTCTCCCCCAAACATTTGAGGAGGTGAATTCCGGGCTTCAGCGTCATCCATGAACAGCCGTTCTGCAATATAACCCCATTGTTGGTTCAGGGAATAACCCACACGTGACCGCCAATATTCCTTGTAGTCGGGTTCTTCGTAAACCTTGTACCGGCTGGTTGACCATGTGAAGTTTGCACGGGCGGATGTCCAGAAATTTTTGTTCCATACCTGTTGATAATCGGACTGGATATCTACTCCGTGTGCGGTAGCTTCACCGATATTCGCTCTTACGGAAGCCTGTAGTCCCATGGTCGATGGTATCGCAGCGCGGGTCATCAATATATTGCGCCGATGCTCAGTAAAATATTCTGTAATAATATTTACTTTATTCCACAAACCAAGTTCGACTGCATAATTTTGCTTTGTAGAGGTTTCCCACGTAATGGCATCATTTGCATACCGGTTTATCCGGATACCGGCTCCTCCTTTATCTACATTTTCACCAAAGTAAGCTCCTCTATCGCCATCGTTCATATTTACCTGTGACAGGTAAAAGAAACGGTCGCTGCTGCTCCCGATCTGATCGTTCCCTACCAAACCGTAGGAGTAGCGGAGTTTCAGATTGTTAACGGTGGGGTGGAACCGTTCCCAGAATGATTCATTGGAAATCAGCCATGCCACACCTGCCGACGGGAAAAATCCCCAGCGGTTGTTTTCGGCAAAACGCTCGGACCCATTGTACCCGAAATTGAATTCTGCAAAATAACGGCTGTCGAAAGAGTAGGTGGCACGACCGGCCAGTCCCACGTTGCGGGAAGGCAGTGAAAGCTGCAGGTTCCCCTGGTTCGCTGCCAGCCATTCGCGGGTGGTGAATACCAGCAACCCGCTTACACTATGCACATCGAACGTGTTGTTATAATTAAGGCGGGACTCGGTATATGTGGTAGATTCAACCGTCTTGGGACTTTCGTTGTATCCGAGATACTCAGTCCCATTTTCATTGATCCGTTCCAGGTGATACTCACCCGTAAAACTGTCGTAGTTGCCACGCAATTGATACCAGAAAGGATTATATGACCTGTTAACGCTGTACTCTGCCAAACGTGAAATATTCATCAAGGCCATGAAGCTAAGCCCTTCGGTGATAAAATCAAGATTCTGGTTCAGTTCCAACATGGCAAGCATTTGAGACCGCGACCTGTCCTGATAACCTCTCACCATCTCGGCATAAGGATTCCTGTAATTCCCCTGGTAGTTACCGAACATGATATGTTTTACATACTTGAAATCTTCATCGATGGGATAGTAAGCCGGAAATAGCACGGGGTTAGAGTGCATAACCATATGGTATACTTCTTCTCCCGTATACATGGGACCGGTATAATCGTCGAAATTACCGGAAAGCCTTACTCCCAACGAGGTCTTTTTGGTGATATCGATATCTACATTGGCTCTGAGATTATAGTTTTTAAAATTAATATTATTGTTAAAACTATTACGCTTATCAACCTTTAATATTCCGTTGTCTTTGGTGAATGCGGCGGCCACATAATACCGTGCGATATTTCCCCCTCCCGTCACGCTTATATTGCCCCGCATGTTTTGGGTGTGGTCATTGAAAAGCATATCGTACCAATCATTTGCCGGATAAATATAAGGGCTTGAGCCGGGACGCATGGTATTTTCAATCTTATCCTGGCTATAAGGGAGTTCGCCCAGAGGATTCCTGGTTAATACGGCCTCGTTATGCAATTTCATATAGGTGACAGGGTCGGCAAGTTCAATATCGCTTGTCGGTTGTGAGACAGAATTCTCCACCCGTACAAATATTTTTGCCGGGCCTTCCACGCCCCGTTTAGTAGTTACCAATATTACCCCGTTCGCTCCCCGGGCTCCATATAAGGCGGTAGCCGTGGCATCCTTCATGATGGAGAAACTGGCAATATCATCGGGCTGAAGACGCGCCAGGTCTGTTGAGGTCAGCTCAATGTTATCAATCAGTATCAAGGGACTGGTATTGGCCCCGAAAGTGGTTATGCCACGCACAAAGAAGTCGGCATTATCACGGCCCGGTTCTCCGCTCCGCTGATAAGCTATTATTCCCGCCATATTTCCCGCCAGGGCGGTGGTCAGGTTACTCGACGGCACTTTCAGTTCCGAAGGGTTCACCGTCGTGATGGCTCCGATCACACTCTCTTTTCGTTGCTTACCAAAAGCT
>NZ_CALNAT010000052.1 GCF_937873925.1 uncultured Proteiniphilum sp.
GCCGGTTCTTACAAAGTAACCGAAATGGCGGTAGTGGAAGACCTTCTCAAAGAAATGACCGGTGTAGAGATCGACGTGGACGGTACCATCAAAGTGAACGGAAAAGAGATAAAAAAAATACTGGTGGATGGCAAAGAATTCTTTAGCAACGATCCTAAAATTGCGTCCAAAAATCTGCCTGCCAAGATGGTTGATAAGTTACAGGTGCTGGATAATAAATCGGAAATGGAAAAAATGACCGGATTTGACGACGAAGTGGAAGAGATGGTAATCAACCTCACCGTTAAGCCTGATATGAGACAGGGAGTTTTCGGCAATGCTTTCGCGGGTTACGGTAATAAAGAGCGATACGAAGCAAACGCAATGGTCAACTATATGAGGAACAGGGATCAGATGACTTTCATAGGCGGCATCAATAACACCAACAATGCCGGTTTTTCCGATCTGGCCCCGGCTATGCTCGGGGGAACCGGCGGAGATCAAGGTTCCAGAGGAGGCAGGGGCGGCGGCGGTGGCGGAAGTAACGGAATCACCACCTCGGGAAATACTGGATTCAATTTCAATAAGGAGTTTTCCAAAAAACTGGAGATAGGCGGCAATGCACGGTATGGCAGAAGCCATACGGAATCCGCCTCCAAAATCTATACACAAAACTTTCTGAGCAAAGGCGATACTTATGAAACGGAGAACGACCGCTCTAACAGCTTTAGCGATAATGTAAATTTCGATCTGCGGATTGAGTGGAAACCCGATTCGCTCACATCGCTCGTTTTTCGTCCCAACGCTTCGTTTTATAAGAATGAAAGAGAAGAAGAGAGTGACTTTGCTACTACCCGGGAAAATAGCGATACCGTCAATTTCGGTAATTCCGGATATGCATCACACGGCAACGGAAATAACTTCGGAGGGAATATCCATCTTAACCGCCGTTTGGGAAAACAGGGGCGGAGCATCAGTCTCGGACTGGATGCCGGTACGAGCGATTCTGAAAGCAGGGCGACGAACCTTTCCAACACCTATTACAATGGAACGCGTCCCGATGACCTGATCGACCAACGTATCACCAATAAAAACAGCGGAACAAACTGGCGCTCTTCCCTCTCCTATGTGGAACCGATAGGAGAGCAAAAATTCCTTCAGTTCTCATACAGCTACCGTCAAAATTCATCCGGCTCGGACAGAGATACCCGCACACAAGACGAGGAGGGCAATTACACGATTTACGACAAACAATACAGCAAGATACTGAAGAACAGCTCCATCGATCAGGATATCAGCCTCACTTTCCGTTCAAGAAGAGAAAAATACAACTACTCTGTCGGCTTCAATATATACCCCTCTACCTCCAAAAGGAAGACTTTTGTAGGCGATTCATTGATCAACGACCTCACACAGAAAGTGACGAATTATTCACCCAATGCGCAATTCAATTATATGTGGACAAGGCAGAAAAATCTGCGGTTTACCTACAACGGAAGTACCGACCAGCCTTCTGTAAATCAGATATCACCGGTGACAGATATCACCAACCCGCTGAATATCACTTATGGGAACCCGGATCTTAAGCCATCATTCCATCACCGTCTCGATCTGAGGTATCAAAATTCCCAACCGGAGAATAACCGCTTTTACATGCTGAACAGCAATTTCAACTATACGACTAACGCCATCGTCACATCCCGTTTTACCGATCAGGAGACAGGAAAAAAAGAAAATACCTATATGAATGTGAATGGCAATTGGGATGCCAGTATGCGATTTACGACTACACAACCCATCATCAGTAAAAGATTTACGGTTTCAAGTACTACCTCGACAAGCTACAGCAGGAGCCACGGTTTTTCCAACTACGAAGAAAATATCAGCAAACAGACCAATCTTTCTGAAAATCTGAGTTTTAATTACAAATCCAATCGATTTAACTTTTCAGTACGGGGAAATATCTCCTATAACAAGGTAAAGAACAGCCTCGAAGGACAGCAGGACAGGGAATTCTTCAATTACGGTACCTCTGCGAATACAACCATTTATCTGCCGTTCGACCTGAATATCCAGAGTGATATACGCTATTCTACCAACTCAGGTTATGCAGACGGGTTCAAACAGAATGAAATTTTATGGAATGCATCATTGGAAAAACAGATATTAAAACAGAAAAACGGTATTGTCAGGCTGAAAGTATACGATATCCTGCAGCAACGAAGTAACATCCGCAGAAATGTTTCATCAAATTTCATTCGCGACACCACTACCAATACACTCACCAACTATTTCATCGTTCACTTCGTATACCGTTTCAACGTATTCAAAGGAGGGGCATCACGCAGTGATATGCAGAGGAGAGGTCCCAGGGGAGAGGGTTCCGGCAGGAGTTAAAACTCAAAAATCCGGAAAACGAAATCTGTCAAAAGGCGATACTAACTTCCTTCTGTATTTGTAGAGTTGATATACCCAATAGAGAAGAAATCCTGTGATAATATTTTTTTTCAAAGACATAGCCAGTTATCGTTTTAGAATCCATGCATCGGTATGCGTGGGGAATTTCTTATGAACTTCTCTCAAATAGACTTCCGCCGCATTTTTATCGGTAAATGAAGCGGCATATACATCAATACGATCGGGACGTTGCAGCCATCCTGTCTGATGAAAACCCTCGTCAATCAGCAGTTGCGTGGTTTTTTGGGCCGACTCCATACCTTTATAAACACCCATTACTATGTAGTATCTGGATAAATTGCCCGTTACCTTCAGTTCGGAGACGTCAACTGCCGGTGCAGCTATTCCGCTTACGGGAGTGGATTGCTTTCCCACCCTCTCGGTGTCAGTTATCGTTTCGCCTTCTATGACAGCGCTACTTACAGGTTGTGACATCCTGGGGCGAAACCAGCCGGTTTCAGAGATCATCCGGGCAGACTGCCGGCCAATAGTGGCATCACTCACCGGAAGGATAAACATCAGCACGGCTACAACAGCCACGGCGGCGACACTTATACCCGCACCACGGCTCCATTTTTGTCTGCTTTGATTTTTTCCGACCGCCACGGCGGGCTGCATCTGTATCAGGGGTTTCAGGGTAGCCTGGGTAAGTCCGAAAAAAGCGGGCCGGACAAATGATCCCGGGGTGTACACAAAACGTTTATCATCATGCATGACAAAAGAGCCTAACTTCCCCATATCCATACGACGTTGTTCATACAGTTGCCGTTTCAGTTCCCGCACATCCTGCGCGATCTTTTGCATGGCCGATTCAAACGTCATGCCTCCGTTCTTCATATAAGACTGCGCCAGCAATCCGTCATTATGGACGAGGTCACGGTTAAATACCAGTTCACACGAAGGAGCGTGGAATGTCGATATCCCATCCTTACGTGAGGAAATAGTATTTATCACAAAACCACCAAAATCGGGAATGATCACACAATTGTGATCATGCAGCAAAAGTTCAATATGGGAAGTAAAGTGATCCATAAGGCAAAGATAAAGAACTTTATACGAAATTCGTCACAAAAAACGATTATTTTTTCACCTTTTCCGGGTTGTGACCCGCATAATCTTTCCAGCTTTTATATTTTTTTTCACCGGTAGTGATATTCGATTGATAGAAATGACATAGTGCCGCTGCAAGACCGTCGGACGCATCCAGTTGCGGAAGCATATTCTCTTCGGGGATATGGAGTAGCTTCTGCAACATGTAGGCCACCTGCTCTTTGGCGGCCCTCCCGTTTCCGGTAATGGCCATCTTTATTTTAAGCGGTGCATACTCAAAAATAGGAATATCCCGCGATATAGCGGCGGCCATAGCTACCCCCTGTGCACGCCCCAGTTTAAGCATACTCTGCACGTTCTTGCCAAAGAAAGGAGATTCAATAGCCAGTTCATCCGGAAGATACTCCTCGATAAGGCCTATGACCCGTGCATATATTTTTGCCAGCTTCAGGTAATGATCGTCATATTTGCCCAGCTGCATTACCCCCATCGCTTCCATGAAGGGCTTGTTACCGAGCACACGGAGAATACCGTACCCCATCACCTGCGTACCGGGATCGATCCCCATAATAATCCGTTCTTTCCGTATCATCGACCAATGGTTTGCATCACAGTGGAAAACCCAGCCATTTTTTCTTTGAATCTCTCCAGCAAAGGAGCATAAATGGCTCCGCTCTCCTCGCTATTCCACCGCTCCAGCGCCGCCAGGTCGGAGACCAGGAATTCCATAGCAAAAGAAAGTCCTTCTTCTTCCTCTTTCCCAAATATGCGTGACAAACGGGGTGATGAGAGAAGGCCGCTTTGTATGGACATAGGGATAAAACGCTGCAGCATATATTCGATAAATTCTTCATGGATCTCTTCTTCCACATGGAAAGTAGTGTTAAAAACAATCATATATCGTGATTTTTTAATTTTCTGAACTATTCCGATTGCAAATATAAACAAATTCCCTATCTTTGCACCACAAAAATCCGGAGGGATTATATCACGGGGGTTTAGCTCATCTGGCTAGAGCGCAACACTGGCAGTGTTGAGGTGACCGGTTCGAGTCCGGTAATCTCCACCAAAGAAAGGGTGTCTTTTTCAAGGCTCCCTTATTTTTTTACAGCCCCGGTATGGCGGCTGGCGGTATATTCAATCAGTATGATCTACAGGATCTCAATGCCGTTTTTCTCACATAGCGCGAGGATCATTTCCCTAAGGCGGAATTTCTGTATCTTGCCGCTGCCGGTCATCGGGTACTCGTCCACGAAAAAGACATAGCGGGGTATCTTATACTTGGCAATTTTCCCTTTACAAAAATCCCGCACGTCTTCGGTCTCTAACCGGTGCCCTTCCTTGGGGATGATGAAGGCGCCCACGTCCTCCCCATACCGACCCGACGCCACGGCCACCACTTGTACATCCTTCACCCCCGGCATCCGGTAGAGATAATCCTCTACCTCTTTGGGAGATATATTCTCCCCTCCCCTGATGATCATATCTTTGATACGCCCGGTAATGCGATAGTTTCCGTTCTCGTCCTTTACCCCCAGATCACCCGAATGCAGGAACCCCTTCTTGTCGATAACCTGAGCCGTTGCTTCCGGATTTTTGTAATACCCTTTCATCACGTTATACCCGCGGCAGCACATCTCTCCCTGCATACCCACAGGGCACTCATTTCCTGTTTCGGGATCGATCACCTTCACTTCGGTAAACTCATAATCATGCCCCACGGTCGTGCACCGCACGTCAAAGGGATCATCCACACGACTCTGTGTCATGCCCGGGGAGGTCTCCGTCAATCCATACACGCTGGTCAGGTCCATAAACATCTTTTCGTTCACTTGTTTCATCAGCTCTTCGGGGCAGAGGGAACCGGCCATGATCCCCGTGCGCAGCGAACTCACGTCAAACAGGTCGAACATGGGATGGTTGAGCTGGGCGATAAACATGGTGGGAACCCCATGCAATACGGTGCATCGTTCCTTATGGACGGAAGCAAGCGTGACCAGCGGGTGGAACCGCTCCACCATCACCTGCGTGCTGCCATGCGTCAGGCAGCACATGGTGGCCAGCACCACCCCAAAGCAATGAAACAGGGGCACGCAGACGCAGCACTTGTCGCCAGACGTGAATTTCATATGCACCCCGGTCAGATATCCGTTATTGGCAATATTGTGGTGGGTAAGCATCACTCCCTTGGGAAACCCCGTGGTACCCGACGTGTACTGCATGTTCACCACGTCATGGCATCGGGAAAGTGAACGCAATCGTGTGAATTCGCGGTCGGGAACATTATTCCCAAGCAGTAGCAATTCGGCCGTGTTATACATCCCGCGGTATTTCTCCTGTCCTATGTACACCACGTTCCTGAGTTCGGGAAAGCGATCAGATTTCAATTTACCACGTTGGATGCTCCTCAGTTCGGGGACCAGGTCGTAAATAATATCGGTATAATTGCTTCCCGGAACGCCGTCGGTCATGCACAATGTGTGCATGTCCGAATCTTTCATGAGGTAAGCCAGTTCTTCGGTACGATAGCTGGTGTTCACCGTCACAGCCACGGCGCCGATCTTCGCGGCCGCGTAGAGAAAGGTGAGCCAGTCCGGCACGTTTTGGGCCCAGATACCTACGTTGCTGCCCCGGGTCACCCCGATGGAGATCAACCCTTTTGCCATGTTATCGACCCTTTTATTGAAGGTATCCCAGCTAAAACGCAGGTTACGGTCGGAGTAAACAATATATTCTTTATCCGGTGTTTCTTTGGCCCAGTATTCCAGCCAGTCTCCCAGCGTTCTGTCGGAAAGTTGAATAACGGATTGATTGATCATTGCTAATAACGGATTTTTCCGCGTTACCGCGGAGTTCATGCAGGAGCATATACGATACCCAGTATCTTTGCCGTGGCATTATCCCCGGCCGTCACCCGGTGATCCACGATGGAGTCGTAATAAATGCTGTCACCCTTGTGTAACTCATACCTCTCTTTTCCATAGTGCACTACGATGTCGCCCTCCAACACGAAGAGAAACTCTTCGCCTTCGTGCGACGAGTAACTTTCGTTTCCGGCTACAGGCTTGATATCAATGAGAAACGGCTCCATGCTCCGCCCGGCTTTTTTCGCTGCCAGCGAAGCAAAATCCATGTGTGAGTGATTGTCGGTCAGGTGGCTGGTAAAGGTGACCGTTGGGGATGAATGGGTATGCCGGGTAACAACCGGTCCTAACTCTTCACTGTCGTCGAGAAAAGTACCTGGGCGCACTCCCAGTGCACGCGCAATCTTAATTATCGACGCAAGGGATGGAATTCTTTCATCTTCCAGGATCCTATTTACCTGATCCAGTGTTAACCCGGCTCCTGCAGCCAGATCTTCGGCCGATATATTTTTACCGGCGCATACCATTTTTATTTTTTCCGTAACAGTTGTCATCTTTTTCCGATTGAAGCTGCAAAAATAAAATAATTTAAACAACAGACCAAATATTATTTGAAAATGTCATTTTTTCAGCCTGTTTTATATCAATTCTATTTTTTAAAACCTATTTCCCTGTCAATCTATTCTGTAGCCGGTATCCTTCAATCACGGTATTAACGGGTCCGTCTTGGTCATCTGCACCCATAGAGATGGTATTAACCACAAGATTTGGAAATTAAATATGATCGAAATAAAATGGTCAGTATTTTATATTCTTGAACAGTACCCTGTTCTCGCGTGCTTCGTTCAGCCGCGTTAATATTTTCGCGCGGTTGTAATCGGAAAAATCGCTGTTCTCGTTACCGGTAATCAGATTGAGCAGATCTATCAGTTCCTTATCCGAAAACTGCTCCATGATCTCATCGAACGGTTCTTTGGAGCCGATCTCGAAACGGATAAAGGCAAGTCTCGATTTTGCGGTCGGAAAATCGGGCGCAATCTCCAGTAACTCTTTCAGATACCCGGCAGCCTGTTCATACTTTTCCTGCACCACACTGATATTCGCCAATCTGTCGAGTACATCCTCATTGCCTTCTGACACAAGCGCCGCTTTCATATACGCCGTCTCGGCACCGCCAAAATCCCCGTCATGAGAAGCCAGTTCACCCTCCAGCATAAAATACTCGAATGTCTCTTTTTCAGACTCAGGGATCTGGTCAAAGAGCTCTTTCGCATGCTCATAGTCATCTTTATTGATATAGACAAACGCGCGTCTGGCCATAATGCCTTCGCTTCCCAGTAATTCTTCCCTTTTGTCGATAAGTTTCATCATCTTATCATATTGTTCCATAGCCGCATAGGCCTCCAAAAGGGAATCATATACCGATTCGTCATCGGGCGATTTCAGCAGGCACTCTTCAAAGAGAACAATGGCTTCCCCCAGATTATCATTCAGATATAACGAAAGGGCTTTCATCTTCAGAACAGTGACATCATCCTCATTAATAGTAAGCGCAAAATCAAACGCATCTACCGCCTTATCATGCTGTTCGTTCATGGAATAGAGTTTCCCTATATTCACCCATCCGTCATATGAATAAGGATCGATATCGAGCAGCCGGTTGTTGTATTCTATGGCTTTATCCAGCTCTCCCTTCATCTCATAAGCGTAGGCAAGGTCGACAATGACATCGCTGTTCGAATCATTGATCTTCGTACTTTCTTCCAGAAAAGAGATGGCACGGTCGAACAGGTCCACATCATTGAACATAAACCCCAATTCGGTAATGAAAAAATAAAGATCGTCTATGGGTAGCTCCTGTTTTAGCGTACTGTTGATGAGGCGGTCCACCTCGGCATGTTTTCCCAGGTGCAGCAGCGATTCTATTTTCAGCAGCGACAGATCCACTCCGCCATCGTCCGAGATCCATTCCATATAATCGAGCGCATCTTCGTACATCTCCGAATAGACAAGCATTTTCGCTTTCAACAGCATCAAGTCGGGGCTGCCGGGATGTATTTTAAGCCCTTCATTGATGAGCTCCTCTGCTTCGTCGTTATTGCCTTCTGCGCTGTAATACTCAGCCAGCATAGCGAACTCGTCGGCATCGAAATATATTTTCCTGCCGAGTGCACGCATATGCTCGTACTTTTCAATCAATAAATTAATGTCCAGTCCATTCTCTTCCATCTACACTCACCTTCAGCTATTCGATCCCATCAGACCATGGTCGTCCTGGTATATTCAAATAAACTTAGTTGTTTTGAATCTTATTCCCAAATAATTCACTAAAGTCAGTCGTTCTTTTTCCAGGAATCCTTGAGTGCTACCGTACGGTTAAATACCAAGGCACTTTCCGTGGAATCGGTATCTGCATTGAAATAACCGATCCGTTGAAACTGAAAGTTATCCAGCGGTTTTGCCTCTTTCAGGTATTCCTCCACCTTACATCCTTTCTTCACGATGAGCGAACCGGGATTCAGCAACTCCCTGAAATCTTTCTCCTTTTCTCCTGCCGGATCTTCCACCATAAAGAGGCGGTCGTAGAGCCTCACTTCGGCATCCAGGCTGTAGGGGACGGATACCCAGTGGATAGTCCCCTTCACCTTCCGGTTCGAATCGGGCATACCGCTTTTCGTCTGTGGATCATATTCGGCATACACTTCCGTGACATTCCCCTCCTCATCCTTCCTGCAACCGGTACACTTCACGATATAGCCGTTTTTCAGCCGCACCTCGTTACCCGGCGTCAGACGGAAATATTTTTTGGGAGCCTCTTCCATAAAATCGTCGCGCTCTATCCAGAGTTCGCGGCTGAATTTCACCTTTCGGCTGCCCATACTTTCATCCTCGGGATTATTGACCGCTTCCATCTCCTCCACCTTCCCTTCGGGATAGTTGGTAAGGATCAGCTTCACGGGATCGATCACGCCAGAAACACGTATCGCGCGGGTATTTAGATCTTCACGCACAGCATGCTCCAGCAGCGACACGTCGTTGATTGCGTCATATTTTGTATAGCCTATTTTGTCTACGAAACTGCGGATCGCTTCCCGGGTGTATCCCCTGCGGCGCATACCGGTCAGTGTCGGCATACGCGGATCATCCCACCCCGAAACCAAGTTCTCCTGCACTAATTGCAGCAGCTTGCGCTTGCTCATTACGGTATAGGTGAGGTTCAAACGGTTGAACTCAGTCTGCCGCGGACGGTAACCGTTGTCGGCCAGTTGATCGAGAAACCAGTCGTACAGCGGACGATGCACCTCGAATTCCAGCGTACAGAGCGAGTGGGTCACCCCTTCGAAGTAGTCGGACTGCCCGTGTGCAAAATCGTACATCGGATAGGCCTTCCATTTTGTGCCGGTACGATGGTGGGGAATATGGATCACACGATAGATAATAGGATCACGGAAATGCATGTTCGACGAGGCCATGTCTATTTTGGCGCGTAATACCATCTTTCCTTCGGGGATTTCTCCGCTATTCATTTTTTCAAACAGTTCCAGCGATTCCCCGACAGGCCGGTCACGATAAGGGCTATGAGTTCCCAGTACGGTGGGTGTCCCTTTCTGTCTTGCAATCTCTTCAGCCGACTGCTCATCCACATAGGCCTTGCCCTCTTTGATAAGCTGTACGGCAAAATCCCACAATTGCCCGAAATAATCAGATGCATAATAGACGTTTTCCCAGTGAAATCCCAGCCATTTTATATCTTCCATGA
>NZ_CALNAT010000053.1 GCF_937873925.1 uncultured Proteiniphilum sp.
GGAAAACGAAGTGCTTCCCCTCGAAGGAGGTGAGTTCACAGCATTCCTTACCTGCAAAGGACAAGGCGTATCGGTAGAAATTCCTGAAGATGCCAAGTCCTGGTTGTCAATTTCGTCTATCCAATCGGCAGGAACGAATGCGGTTGTGAAATTCCAAGCCGCTGCCAATAATGGTGGAGACCGTGGAACTACTATCACATTCCAAACTACAGATGGTTCTAAAAACTATACTACAGAAGCAACGCTTACCCAAAAAGGAGCGATTGTGAAAGCAACTGTGGCAGAATTCCTTGCAGCTGTAGTTGGTGACACCCAATATCGTTTGTCGGGTGTGATCACCAGTATCGCCCATACTACATATGGTAATTTATACTTGAGGGATTTCTCCGGAGAAACCTATGTGTATGGTATTCAGGATTTCCCGAGTAAAGGCTTGAAAGTGGGTGATATCATTACAATTGTCGGAAAACGTGCCGAATATAAAGGTACTCCTCAAGTTGCTGGCGCCGTTTTGGAAAGCGTTATTCCTGTAACTGCTGCTACCATTGCCGAGGTGCTGACCAAACCTGATTCCAGCACAGATTTCTTTATGATAACCGGTGAAATTACATCGATTGCTGATGCGGTGTACGGTAATCTTTACTTGAAAGACGGTGGCAGTGAGATCTACCTGTATGGCTGTTATCCGGGTTATGGTGCAACCGGCGATTTCAGAAAAGGTTTGATAGCTGCCAAAGGTATTAAAGTGGGAGACAAACTGACGGTTATTGCAACGAAGGGCTCTTATAAAGGAGTAGTTCAACTTACAAATGGTAGTTATTTCAGCCACGAAAGTGCAGAATAAGTAATATGTAATATATAAGCAATGTAACACGCAGCATACGTTGCGTAACAGATAATAAAAACCGTGTAACAGCAACTGTTACGCGGTTTTTACTGTAGTGTGCCGTGAGAACGGAAATCCTAAGTGTATCAATTATTCAAGTTTCAAGCTAAAATACACTGTCACGGAAAAATTATCAGGATACCAAAATGTGAATCAATAAAAAACCCCACAATTTTTTCGTGGGGTTTTTTATTGATAGTGTGCTGTACATGATTAATTTAAAAGAGAGAGTTCCCTATAAGGGCGTGTAGTTTCAACTATTGGCTAATGCCGATAGGTTGTAATAAAGAAATCAATCCAGATATTGTTTCAGGGAATTCACCCATGCTTCTATCCTACTGTCTGTTTGATCGCTTTCGTTGTCTTCATCCAGCGGTAATCCCACGAAATTCCCGTTCCGGAGGGCCTGGGAGTCGTCGAACGTATATCCTTCGGTAGACACTTCTCCCACAAAAGTACAGCCTGTTTTGGCAAACTCATCATAAAGGATACCGAGCGCATCGGCAAAGGTGTCGGGATACCCCTCTGCATCTCCCGCGCCGAACAATGCCACGGTTTTACCTGTCAGATTGAGTTTTTTGATTTGCGGGAAGAATGTTTCCCAATCATCCTGTAATTCCCCGATACTCCAGGTGGAGGCGCCCAGAATGAGCACACCGGGCTCCTGTAGTTCTTCGGATACAATATCGGCGATGTCTTTTAATACGGGTGAATACCCGGCCAGTTTTTTGGCGATTAATTCGGCTGCATATTTTGTGTTACCGGTACTTGAGCCGTAAATGATTGCGATTGACTTCATACGATAAATTTTAGAGCCAAGAGCCAAGACACAGATTCAAGACAATTTAATGATGCTTTTGAGTGTAATGACGTGCATGCTCGTTTTATAAATAATTGAATATTTTGTGCAAAGTAACATGATTCTATTCAATGTAGCAATGACTAAAAATGATTACTTTTTATTGAAAAATAATAACTATTGGGGATTGATACTATCTATGATTAATGCTAATTTTGCATCTTTTTTAGGTGCTATACACAGTAAATAACATAACAGAATGAAAACTACCCATTTATTTTTATTATTACTTATGCTGTTGTATGTATCCGATGCTTTTCCCCAAGCGCAAAAAAGCGAAGGAATGCTCTCGGGATATGTACAGGATAAAAAAAACGAAGAAAGGCTTCCTTCTGTGACCATTCTGGTGAAGGGGACCGTTCAGGGAACATCTTCCCGTTCCGACGGTACATTTGTGGTGAAAAATATTCCGGAAGGAAAGCAAACTATTGTCGCCCAGTATGTAGGGTATAAACCCCAGGAAATCGATGTAACGATTGAACCGGGAAAAAATAACGAAATCCGTTTTGAACTGGAAGAAGATATGTTCAACCTGGAACAGGTGGTTGTCACCGGAACGCGGACACCGCACTACGTAAAAAACGTTCCCATCCGTACGGAAGTGGTTACCTCCCAGTCTTTGAGGACAAAAAACGCCCAGAATATCTTTGAGGCGCTGGAAGCGATTCCGGGACTCCGGGTAGAGAACCAGTGCCAGTTCTGTAATTTCTCCATGGTGCGTATGCAGGGGTTGGGAGCGGAACATACCCAGGTGCAGATAAACGGACAACCCATCTATTCCGGTTTGGCCAGTGTATATGGGCTGGAACAGATCGGAACGGGCGATGTGGACAGGATCGAGATCGTAAAAGGGGCCGGTTCCGCCCTTTACGGGAGTAGCGCGGTAGCAGGAGCTATCAATATTATTACACGTGAACCGTCGGCAATCCCTTCCGTCTCGGCCGATATCCAGTTCGGAAATTGGGGTACCAACGCCTATAATATTTCTTCTTCCATGCGGAATCAGAGAGGCAATATAGGGCTGAACATATATGCACAGAAGGTCGACCATGATGTGATTGACGAAACGGGTGAGGGCGATACCCGGGAAGAAGTGAAACAGAAAGACGGGGTAGCCGACCGTGTAGAATCGAAATTGCATAATATGGGATTCAGTCTTTATGTGGATAATCCCTTCTTTAACGATGACAAGCTTATCTTCCGTGGAAAAGGTATTAACGAAAAGCGGGCAGGGGGTAAAATTACCGACGATTATTATAAAAATCCCTTTACCGACGGTACTGAAAATATTACTACCAACCGCTATGAGGGGGAAGTAAATTATATAAAACCGCTTGGAGAGCGTTCCGAATTGCAGTTCAACACCTCTTATATCGATCATAACAGGGAAGCGACCAACGATTCTTTTTTAGGGGATTATATGGATACACATGAAGGGGAAACACCCAATGTGCTGGATATGCGTCCCTATATCGCCAAAGAGAACACCTGGGTATCGACCCTCAGCTTCACCTCGAGGCCGGGAAATCATAACCTGATCTTCGGAGTGCAGCACTATGCCACAAACCTGAATGAAACCGGGATGTACACAGTGGTAGACGAAGCCAGTGAGTATTACGGAAATGCATATAAATCCATAGCCCATAAACATGCCCGTGAAATGGGGGCGTATATTCAGGATGAATGGAACGTATCACCCAGGTTTACGGTCGTGCCGGGTGTCCGCATCGACCATCATTCATCGGGTGAGGAATATACTTCCGACAGAAAAGTCTTCGATAGCGATTTTCCGAAAACAGAATTCGATGAAACAAGTGTTAATCCGCGTCTGGCGCTGAAATATCAATTGACAAGGCACATTACGCTCCGGGCGAATGCCGGCACGGGCTTCAGGGCGCCTTACGGATTTTCGGAAGACCTGCACCTGTGCAGCGGCTCTCCCCGTGTATGGAAATCATCCGGGCTGAAAGCCGAAACATCACGCAGCGCCAATTTTTCCGCCGATTATTACGGAGATCATTTTCAGGTCAGCGCCAACCTGTTTTATACTTTACTGAAAAATAAGATCGATTTTGCCGATGCCGACGATGAGGTGAAGAAACTGGGATATACCTACCAATGGGAAAATATTGATGATGCAGTGGTGAAAGGGATGGAGTTTACGGTTATGGCAAATCCGTTCAGGAATCTGAATGTGGGAGCGGACTTCGCCTTGAATAGCGGAAAATATAAAAACAAAAGGGGAGACTGGGCGGAAACGGAATATGCTGGTATCAGCCGGTACATCCCCCGCTTTCCATCCACCACCGGAAGCATAAAACTGGAATATTCACCGAAGACGTGGATGTTTACACTATATGGGATCTATCAGGGGAAAATGTACATCGATTATATCAGCGAGACGACAGGAAATTCAAAGATAAAAGAAACGGAACCTTATATGACCTTCAATGGGCGGGTTTCCAAACGTTTCGGAGCATTCAACTTCTATGCCGGGGCAAAAAATATATTTAATTATATGCAGGATGAGAAACACCTCGATGATGCGGCGTTTATCTATGCCCCTCTTTATGGTGCACTCTACTATGCCGGGATTTCACTGAATATAAGTTATTGATCCTTCCGTGTGTGCCGCTAATGAGCGGATAGCCTGACCGGGTAAAAAACTGAAAAGCTGTAGAGCTGTTTTCCCCGGTTCAAAATTATACTTACATGCCCGGTATTTCTCCGGGCATGTTTTTTTCGGTACTTTTCTTTCTAAAAACCTATATCGATTGCGGTATATAACGGGAAACAAAATATCTTAAAAGTTTGCTCACAAAGAAAAAATGATGTTAATTTGCTTTTCAATGCCAATTAAAGAGCTTTGGGTTATAAATGGTTTCTATTGATTTAAGAATGAAAGGAGAGTAGATGGCATAGTTCAAGCAAGCTTGACTCTGCTCATTTGCTTATTGGGAATAGTTCCATACACCGAAATAAAAGAAATAAAATAATCGTATGAAAAGAAGAAATTTTTTAAAGATTGGGGCTGTTGCAACTGTCGGTGGAAGTCTGTTACCGAACAATCATTTTGCTACATATGCCCACCCTGCCAATCAATTTTCTGAAATGCAAGCATATTCAGAATTGGACAAGCACAAAATTGAAAGATGCGAATTAGTTGAGATTGATTACCATTGGCCCAGATTTGTTGGTAAAAATGGAAAAATTGATTTTCATGGTCAAAATCACAAATGCACGGTATTAAAAATATATACAGACCAGGGAGCAATGGGGTGGGGACTTTCAGGAAATAGAGCAAAAGGGCTTTTCCACTTTATTGAAAACAAAAAAGTTTCAGAATTAATAAATCCAAAACTTGGGCTAATTAATGTGGGATTAGATCAAACAATAGAATTCGCTTTATTTGATCTATGCGGTATCATATTAAATCAACCAGTATATAAATTACTCGGTAACAACGGTACTAAAGAAACTCCAATTTATAGTGGTATGATTTATTTGGATGAATTAAATCCGGAAAATAAATCAAAAAATCTGGACATCATTCTGAAGAACTGTGAATGGGATTACAATTATGGATATCGCCAATTTAAAATTAAAATAGGTAGAAGTGGAAGATGGTATCCCCACGCCGAGGGATTAGATAAAGACATTGAAGTTACAAGGTTAATATATCAATCTTTTAAAGATAGAAATACAGAATTGTTGGTTGATGCTAATGATATGTACGATCTAAAGGATACGATACATTTTCTAAAAGGGATTAATAATATACCTTTAGTATGGGTTGAGGAACCATTTAAAGAGAAAATAAATGAAGGGAGAGAATTGAGAAAATGGATGGATATAAATGGTTATGAAAAAACACTTTATGCAGACGGAGAAGCAGATCCCGATTTTGATGTGTGTTTGAGTTTAGGTAAAGAGAAAGTCCTGAATGTTTTTTTACCCGATATTTACGATTATGGTTTTTCCCGTTGGATAAATCTTATGGGAGAATTAAAAAAGATTGGAATGACATCAAGTCCACACGCTTGGGGTAACCTGTTAAAAACCCGTTATACCATACATCTGGCTGCTGGCATTGGAAATGTGGTCACTATTGAAGGGGTAACATGTCTATCGGACGATATTTATTATGGTGATTACCCTATAATAAATGGCAAAGTACAGGTATCAGATCTTCCCGGATTTGGAATGAAATTATTGAAAAAATAGACTTTACATAAATCATATTCAAAATTTGCTCACAAAGAAAAAATGATGTTAATTTGTTCCTTACTACCAAATAAAGAAAATCTAGGTTATATATAATTAAATGGTTTCTATTGATTTAAGTTGGAGAAGCTTTGTGGAAAAGGGAGATGAACCCTCTTTCTCCATTATTTATAACAACCATGTGGATGATTTATACGCGTACGGAGTCAGCCTGGGTTTTCAAAAAGAAATATGTAAAGACGCCATACAGGATATATTCTATAAACTCTATATATCCAGGGACAACTTACATTATATAAAAAATATTACTGCTTACATTTTTAAATCGTTCAAACATCGTCTTATAGATCTGTCCAGAAAAAATATAAGAGAAGAAACCCTTGACTCTGTTACCGAATCTTTTACTGTACAAGTAACTGTGCTGGATAATATAATAGATAGTGAAAATGCAGAAATCTTAAAGAAAAAAGTTTATTCGCTCCTCAACGGGCTGACCGCCAACCAGCGGGAGGTGGTTTATCTTAAATATATGATAGGATTGGAGCATAAAGAAATAGCGGATATTCTGGATATTCGCGAAGAGTCGGCCCGTAAATTATTATACAGGACAATGGAGAAACTACGGCAACAAGTCTCCGAGGAAGATTTTCCGGAAGTTTTAGGGGTATTATTCCTACTGTTCTTACTTCATCGATTTATGTAGGGAATAATTGATAAATGTTAATTTTTTATTTTTTTATTTATTTATGTCTACAGAACAGAATTAGATTCGTCATTACTATAAACAAACTACTGTGGATAATAAAAATCGATTATTTCAAAACGATCATAACTTCCTTCTTGCCGAAGATTTCATCAGATGGAGACTTTTTCGAACGAAGGAATCGGATGAATATTGGAATAACTTTCTGATCGAAAACCCGCATCTGGAAAAAGCATTCCATGAGGCAATTATACAATTTAATGCTGTAAAGATCAATCGGGATCAATTACCGGACGAGGATAAAAAAGATGTTTACAGAACTGTTCTGCTGAATATACATCGTTATAAGAGGCGCAGATTGTTGCGGAGAATAGGTTCAGTAGCCGCGGTTTTAGTGATAGGGATCCTGTCCGTCTTATTCTTTAACCGTAGAGAGGATGTCAGGTCGGACGGTAGCCCGAAAAACGAAATCATTGTAGGAGAGGCGCTTCCTGTGGAGGAGATATATCTTATTGCGGGAGGGGAGAGAATCAATATTGCTCATAAATCCCATATCGGCCTCACCGGAGATGGAAAAGCGCTGGTAACGGACAGTACGGATTCGCGGAAAGAATTATCGTTGGCTGCAGCAGAATTAAACAAATTAATCGTTCCTTACGGCAAACGAACGAGTCTTACCCTTCCCGACGGAACGGAAGTCTGGCTGAACTCAGGGACTCAACTTGATTTTCCTTCTAAGTTTATGGGAAGTAAAAGAGAAATAAGTGTAAACGGCGAGATTTTTATCAATGTTGCACACAATTCGAAAGTTCCGTTTGTCGTACGTGCACACGATATGGACATCTATGTACAGGGTACTTCCTTCAATGTTTCGGCTTATCATGACGACAGTAGAAAAACGGTCGTATTAGTGAAGGGAAAAGTAAAAATAGAAACGACCGACAAGCATACTACCGAGTTGCTGCCCAATGAGAAATTAGAAGTAACGGATAATGACATAACAAAAGAGTCTGTGAACGTATCGGAATATATCAGTTGGACAAAAGGAATACTGGAGTTCGATGAAACGCCCGTATCAGAGATACTTAAAAAAATAGGGAGGTATTACAATGTTCAGTTTGAGAGTATTCCCGAGATAAAGCTAAACGATAAGACCTGTTCCGGCAAATTGTTCCTTTCGAATAATCTGGACAGCGTCATGACTTCCGTTTCCGTACTTTCCTCTACTGTTTACCAAAGAGAAAACAATATCATCCATATCACTAAAAAATAAGATGCCTATGAGAAAGGGAAACGAATGAAATAAAAATCGGACAATGCTGCCACATTGCCCGATCAAGCGAAATTAATCTACCAATATAATCCGTAAACTAAATTCACAATAAATGTATGAAAGAAAAAATTAAATCTAACCTGATTGCATTTAAAAAATGCAACAGAACCCTAAAAATCATGAAGATTTCAACTTTATTATTTTTTCTCTGCCTGTTTTCTTTAGCGGCGGAGAATATGTACCCCCAGCAAACAGAGCTTTCGTTGGATCTGAAAAACGTGACCATCAAAAAAGCCATTTCGGAAATTGAGAAAACAAGCGATTATGTGTTTCTTATCACGGATGAAGCGCAACTTGAACTCAATAAAAGAACCAGTCTCCGCGCCAACAAGGGATCCATTTACACTGTCCTGGAAACTCTTCTGAAAGACACGGATCTGAAATATACTGTGGTGGAACGGCAGGTATCGGTGTATAAAAACACTTCATCAAAAGTGGTAGAAACGCCTGTAACGATAAAAGAAGAAATTGAGCAACAGAAAAAGACGATCACCGGCAAAGTTACCGACGAGCAAGGCAGGCCGGTCATAGGAGCCAATATTCTGGAGACAGGAACCACCAACGGGACGGTTACAGATATAGAGGGACACTTTGCATTAAATGTCGAAGAGGATTGTACATTAAGTATATCCTATATCGGATACGTGGGACAAAATATTCCCACGGCAGGAAAAACAATTGTCAATGTTATTCTGATAGAAGATACAAAAGCTTTAGATGACGTAATTGTGGTAGCATATGGAACGCAAAAAAAATCAACCTTAACGGGCTCCGCTTCTGTTGTTAGATCCGAACAGCTTGAAAAAGTATTGGGTACAGGGTTTGCGGAAACATTACAAGGGATGTCTGCCGGTGTAAATGTAGTGAATGTGCAGGGTAATCCCGGAGGCAATACACGTATTGAGATTCGTGGTATCGCCTCCATGTCCGGCGTTGCTAATCCGCTGTATATTGTTGACGGAATGCCCTACGACGGCGATTTGAATCAGATTAACCCTTCGGATATTGATGCCATGACAATCTTGAAAGATGCTGCAGCAACTTCATTGTACGGTTCGCGTGCTGCGAATGGTGTGGTTATGATTACAACCAAAAGAGGGAAATCGGGAAAACCGCAGGTGAATTTTCGCGGTGCCTGGGGGACATCTGACAGTGCAGTGCCTAATCCGGTAAAGGCAGATCCTTACCAACAACTGGAAAATACCTGGTATGCCCTCTATTACGACGCTGTTTACTTTGATGGTATGACACCGCAGGCAGCAGGGGATTACGCTTCAGCCAATGCCCTTACAAAACAGGTAAAGGCGACCACCAATTCAAAAGGTGAAACGATCTATGTAACACCCTTCAAGTATATCAACGAAGACTATGTATTACATGATGGAAAAGGAAATCCATATATGAATCCGAATTTGGAATATGTCTGGGATGAAAGCGACTGGGACGTTTACGGTGCAATATTCTCTCGTAAGCTACGCCAGGATTATAGCGTTGATATAAGTGGACAGACACCGGACGGCAATACTTCCTATTTTTTCTCCGGGGGTTATCTGGATGACTTGGGGTACGGCAATCGCCAGTACTACAAACGCTATTCTTTCCGTTCCAACATTACTACAAAAATAAAGGATTGGTGGAATGTAGGCGGCAGCTTGTCCTATTCTCGTCATCGCCAGAATATTTCAGGCGGAGCCAGTCGCGCTGCAAACTTCACCACTACGCTATCTTCCCCCTGGTTACGTAATATTGATAACACCGATTGGGTATATTCAGAAAAATCAGGAAAACGGATGTATGATTTTGGAAAATATACCAATAACTTTTTCGGAATTCAGGTTCTGAATAATTCGGGAGACTATTGGGATAATGACAACGATGATAGTTTTGATAATAATATGGGGCATATTACATCAGCGCAATTTTTCACAGAATTCGACTTGCCTTACAGCCTGAAACTAAGATCAGCTATCAATACGGATGACTATTCCTCCCGTTCCATGAATTATAGTTCAGCAGTACACGGCAGCGCCCAAACAGCACCGTATGGTACATCTATTCTGGCCAATGGGGGTTATGCCAGTCGTTACGACTTTAACCAACGTTCCGTAACCTGGAATAACGTTCTGTCAGGTACTTGGAATATTAGTAATAATACCATTACAGGGATGCTTGGCCATGAATATTATGCGTGGGATTCTCACTATGAACAAGGGTGGGGTTCCGGTATTATGGAATTAGGCAAATATGAGTTGTCTAACACAACCAAAGAGTTTGGTGTTTGGGGTGGACGTGATAATTATGCATTACTATCCTTCTTTGGGAAAGTAGATTATGATTTCCTCGATAAATATTATTTATCCGCATCGGTTCGTGAAGACGGATCTTCCCGTTTCAGTCCCGATAGACGGTGGGGTACCTTTTGGTCCGCTGGAGCATCATGGAGAATCTCGGAGGAGGAGTTCTTACAAGAATATGAGTGGCTGGACAATTTATCGATGAGAGGAAGTTACGGGACTACCGGTAATGATAAATTAATTGTTCGTACCGCGAGCAGCGGAAAAGCCGGGGGCGAAATTCTTTACGCCTATCAAGGCACGTATACCAACGACAATTTATATCTTGAACCCGGATTAAAACCCTCTACTTATAGTACACCTAACCTGAAATGGGAAAGTAATCACCAATGGAATGTAGGGCTGGACTTTTCTGTTTTCAACCGTGTCAACGGTACGGTTGAGTACTACTCCCGCACATCCAAAGACTTGTTGTTTTACAAAGAATTGCCAATTTCGGCACAAGTGGGAGACGCTACCGGTTTTAACACGAATATTGGAGATCTTCGCAACAGCGGGTTTGAATTCACGGCAAATGCCAAAATTTTTCACACAAAAGATTTTCAATGGGCCATTGATGCAAACTTAAGTACGTTAAAGAACGAGGTAACATACTTACCGACGGGGGCTTATACATATTCGGGCGTAGCTTGCACTTACAAAATGGAAGAAGGAAAATCTATTTATGAATTTATCGCCCCCCAATATGACGGTGTAAATACTGAGACAGGTATGCCGGGTTGGCTGATTAAAGTGAAAGATAATAACGGAAACTGGACAGGAGAGTGGAAACGTACCGAAAATACCGCTGAAGTTACAACGGATGATTTCGTTTACGCCGGTTCTGCTCTTCCCAAGATGTTCGGTGCTATCACCAATAATCTCCAATTCAAGGGGTTTGACCTTTCATTTATGTGGTACTATTCGTACGGGTCGAAAATGTCGGATTACACATACAAGGAACGTATTACGAATCGTCCCGGTGTGGGAGTGGTACAGGATTTGGTTCAGGATCGGTGGAAACAGCCAGGGGATGCGAACAAGACCATTCCACGCTGGTCCTATACACAATATGCCGGAACAGTTAAATATGCCACGAATTTCGTATTCGACAATGATTATTGGCGTTTAAGGAATCTTACCTTGGGTTATACATTGCCAAAATCGATTAGCCGCAAAGCATCGATTGAAAACTTCCGCATCTATGTAACCGGAAACAATTTGCTCACATTTGGGCCTGCAGCCAGACGTTATACTGACCCTGAAACAGGTGTTATGGGTAATAGTTATAATGGGAATGCAGATACGGATAATGGTATACAGGGTTCCAGAAGACTTTATATGTGCGGTATTCAAATTACATTATAAACTAAAAAATAAGACTTATGAAAAAAATAAGACTAACATATTGCATCTTATCCCTTGCCCTTATTTGCTTGGTTTTCACAAGATGTAATGACGCACTCACAACAAATCCTTACGTTGAAATTTCCGATTCGGATGTATATGGGAATGTATCTCAGTTAAACAAAGTATTAACGTCTGCTTATAAACAATTATTATTTAATACTCAGGGGACTGACCGTGTGTATGCCGGCCTTCCCGGTCTGCAAATGTATGTGGATTTGGGCGGTTCCGATATCATTTGTCATACCAATATGGGAGGAGATCAATTGACGGCATACCAATATTCCAATTCCAAGACACAGGCCGATGGTCTTGCGAGTCATATTTGGAAAATGTGTTACAATGTGATCAATCTCACTAATATCATTATTAGTAATATTGATGATGCTGCCGGCAATGAAACAGATAAAAGTAATATTAAAGGGCAGGCGTTGGCTATACGGGGTCTCATGTATTTTCATTTAATTCAGAATTATCAGCAAACGTATGTGATTGCCAAAAACAAAAGAGGTGTTATTTTGCGTACTTCTTCTACGGATGATGTCGATAACACAGGATTCTCTACGGTAGAAGAAACATATGCACAAATTGTTTCGGATTTGACTACGGCCAAGTCATTGCTTGCTGATTATAATCCGACGGATAAATGGTTAATTAATTCAGATATCTGCTCCGGTATTTTATCGCGTGTTTATTTGGTAATGCAAAACTGGGACGGTGCTTATACTGAAGCGAAAACAGTGTACGATAATCATAATATTTTGATGACCCGTGAGGAATACCGTTCAGGTTTCGATGATATGATTTCCGGGGATTATGAAGAAGTTGTTTGGGCTATGAAATATACCGATGACAATAATTTGGGGGGTGGTACCCAGTTTAATTTCTGGTATAATCAAGACGAAAGCTATGGTGAAGGTTTTTCGGACGGTCCCATCTATTCATTCATTGCTTTTTTCGCGGATAGCAAATTTGAAGAATTATTTAACGGACAAAAAATGCCGACCAGGAGAAAAGTTCAAAATGGGCTTTCGATAAATATAAACACTATGGTGCTGATGGTGGTAGCGTAATTGGCAGCACGACTCGTCCGGAAGTATGCTTAATGCGTGGTGCGGAGATGTTGCTGATCATGGCGGAAGCTGCGGCTCATCAAGGAAAAGAAGCAGAAGCATTGATACTGCTCAATCGCCTGCAACTGGCACGGAATGCAAATCCCACAACCAACAGCTCCGGGAATGCCCTGTTGGAAGACATTTATGTAGAACGTCGAAAAGAGTTGATCTGTGAAGGTCAATCCGGTTTTTATGATTTAGTTCGATTGCAGAAAAGACTGTTTCGTTATGGTGTTTCTGCTACCAACCCGGGTGGACATTATGTTTGGGGACTTCAATATTTGAATGGTTATAATGCTTCCGATGCACAACCCTCTGCTTATTTGGAGTCGAATGACTATCGTTTCTTTTGCCAAATTCCACAGATGGAGATTTTGAACAATAAAGCAGTATCAGAATCGGATCAAAATCCATGGAGTGGTCAATAGTTGAATAATATAAGAATAAAAAGTTCCGATTTATCACTTTTCGGAGCTTTTTATTTTTGTATGTAAAAGATTAAACCAATTAGGGGATGTTTGATATGAAAAATAAAATATTCACTTTTTTAGGATCAAAATGAGATATTATAGTCAAATAATTTTTTTTCTCTTCTCCCTTTTCATAACCTCGAGATTATCCGCGCAAAACCGATGGATTTTGTCGGATGATGGAGGCATTGAGTGGATTGTAAAGGAGGATATTCCCCATTATGATCATATCGAAATGAGTGGAGAACAGGTTTCCTATGTGTTCCGTTGGGGTGTAAATGAAAACAGAAGTTTATACACAGAGCGTTCCCTGGTTTTTCCAATGCTCCGTACCGTTCCGAATAATACTCATGCCAGCCTTATGCATCGGTTTGCCACAGATATCCCATCCTTGCTGAGTGTGAATGGACTTCCACTCCAAAATGAACGGGTAGAAAAGGTCAAAATAAATGGTATAGTGCATGTGATAAGTTCTTTTTCTATCGGGAAACCAAATATCGGAGGTGCTGTAAAAGCAGAGCCTGAACGGACAATTGAAATGTACAGGACTTTTTTCCCGTCAACGGATAAACCGCTTGCAGGTGAAAAATATGTTTTGAAGAATATCAGCGATCAGGAAGTCATAATCTATATTCCCGATTTTTCCCAGACAATAATGACTTTGCCGGAAAAAGGGAAAGACGGAAGTTATATTCTTATTTGTGAACTGACCGGTTCCGGAACATTCAGGCTGGATCCCCAATCCGAAAAAACGTTTTACGTACAGTTTCAAGCTCACAGACAAAATGAAAAATCGTTGAATGCCGATGTAGAAAAAGAATTGACCGCACGGATGGATTACATCCGTAACGGTATCGATAATGCTTTAGTCCTGGATACACCGGATGAAATCATTAACAGGGAATTTCGTTTTGCAAAAATAAGAGGATCCGAAAGTATTTTTCGCACAAAAGGCGGCCTGATGCATGGTCCGGGTGGAGAATCATATTACGCTGCCATATGGGCAAACGATCAGGCGGAATATATCAATCCGTTCTTTCCTTTTCTGGGATACGACAAGGGAAACGGGTCAGCCCTGAATTCATACAACCATTTTGCCCGTTTTATGAATCCTGAATTCAACCCTATCCCAAGTTCCATTATTGCGGAAGGAAGTGATATCTGGAACGGTGCGGGCGATCGGGGTGATGCGGCAATGATAGCCTACGGCGCATCACGTTATGCATTAGCCCGTGGAGATATACAAGAGGCCAAAGTTCTTTGGCCTTTAATAGAATGGTGCCTTGAATATTGTAAACGTAAACGTAACCGCGAAGGTGTGGTAGAATCGGATACGGACGAATTAGAAGGCCGTTTCCCTGCCGGGAAAGCAAACCTCTCTACATCCTCTCTTTATTACGATGCATTATTATCGGCTTCATCTCTGGGGAAAGAATTAAAGATAAATAAAACCCAGATCATTTCTTATCAAGAAGAGGCTAAGGCACTCAAAAAAGCTATTGAGAACTATTTCGGAGCAGATATAAGTGGATACCCTACGTATCGGTATTATGACGGAAACGATTTGCTGCGTTCATGGATATGTATCCCGTTAACAGTAGGTATAACTGAAAGAGCAAAGGGAACTATCGACGCATTGCTTAGTCCGAAACTATGGAGTGAAAACGGATTGCTTACGCAAGAAGGAAGTTCCACATACTGGGACCGGTCCACTTTATACGCCTTGCGTGGAATCTATCAGGCAGGAGAGAATGATACCGCCACAAAATTCCTGAAACAATATTCCGAGCACCGACTATTGGGGGAGCATGTCCCGTATCCCATTGAAGCATGGCCGGAAGGAAACCAACGGCATCTTTCGGCGGAGAGCGGACTTTATTGTCGAATAATTACGGAAGGATTGTTCGGTATTCGTCCTGTCGGACTCAAAAGTTTCGCGCTTACTCCCCAACTGCCATCTCAATGGGACAAAATGGCTTTAAAAAATATCCGTGCTTTTAATACCTCCTTTGATATAAATATAGAACGAATGGATAAGAAAAAGATAAAAGTGCTGATTACAGATAATAATTCATTAAAAAGGAAAAGTTATATTGTTGAACCGGGAGAAACAATTCAAAAAATTGATCTTACCCAATTTTAATCTTTAGAGGGTTTACTGTTTCAACTATTTCGTTAAGCGAGCGCAGAACAAATTTATTTGCTTTGCCGAGCGCAGAATTGAAAATCGAGGAGCGAAGG
>NZ_CALNAT010000054.1 GCF_937873925.1 uncultured Proteiniphilum sp.
CCGTTTTTTTATGCGATTATTTTTACCATATTTTTACTTGCGAAACTTGAATTATGTAATTATTTCGTCTGAGACGTTCCGGGTATAGAGATAGCTCCTTCTTTATACTCAGGAACCGGACCAAGTTTGTACTCTGTAGGGCCGTATCTTAGGTTAGAAACCATCATTTCATCCCAAGTATAAGGTTTTCCTGTATAAGCTGATTCCCGTCCCAAAATAGCTACCTGAGTGGAATAAGCCAAGTCCTCCGCTTGATTAATTTTCTTATTCAAACGAATAGACTCAACCAAATGAACATGTTCTTGCTCATATGGATTACGTACGGGTTTGTTAATATAATCATACTTCCAAAGAATATTTCCGGCATAATCGACAATCTGAATATTATTTTCATCATTCAGCAATGCAATTCCAGCAGATCCAATCACTTGTTCTGAAACATTGCTATCACATCCGCTTATTTGTCTGGCTGTAGCCAGCATTCGCTTATTGTGATCATAGAGATAGTCAATACTAAAGAAATCAAAAATATCGCCTGATTCGCGTCGGGCCTTTCCTCCGAAACCAACAGCTTTGGCTGGAAATTGCCCTATGAACCATGTAGCTATATCAATATTATGGACGGTTTGATCCAATATATGATCACCACTAAGCCACTTAATGTTAAACCAATTACGAATACAGTATTCCATATCCGTCCAGTCCGGTCGACGAAAACGGTTCCAACCTCCCCCCGTATTCCAATGTGCAGTGGCTGCTATCACCTCTCCAATAATACCATTACGAATTTGTTGATAAGCTTCCCAATAATCTCGGCGATGACGCCGTTGATTGCCGGTAATAACAGTAAGTCCTTTACTCGATGCTACTTTTGCAGCAGCAAGAACCGTACGAATACCACTTGGATCAACGGCTGCCGGTTTTTCCATAAAAACATGTTTTCCAGCTTCCACAGCCGCCTTAAACTGTTCAGGATGGAAATGAGTAGGGGTACAAATTAATACGACATCCACTCCCCCCTCGATTTCCATTGCTTTTTTATAAGCATCGAAGCCCAGGAAGCAGTTTGTATCAGGAACTGAATTATTCGTTTGCTCTTTTAATATTTTCCTACATATTTCCATACGATCGGGAAAAATATCTGCTAAAGCAACTATTGAAAGATCCGATCCAGCACTTAGAAACTGGGTAGCCGCTCCCGTTCCCCGGCTTCCACATCCAAAAAGTGCAGCTCTCAAGGGCTTTCCATCAGGAGCCCTGTCGACAAACGAGTACATACCCAACTCCTCCGGCGAATAGTTTTTTCGGGATTTAGTTCTATCTCCCGAACATGAAGAGATAATTGCTGAATTTAATGCCAAAGGGACAGCAACCCCCAAAAAGCCGGTTTCCGCTAAAAAAGTTCTTCTTTTCATCTCATAATTGTATTTACAAGTCAGGGTACTATCCAGTCGTCTCTTTTTTGTCAGACGACTGGATAGCTATTAGTGGTAGAAATTATTTTTCAATATCCGGGTAATCGTCTCCTTAATAACCTGGATTTTGTTTCCAATTTGTATTTTTAGTAATTTGATCATAAGGGATAGGAAACAAATCCCGAGTATTGTCTGTTTGGGCAGTTTTAAAAGTCCAGGAACCTTTAGAAAATTGATCCCAACGAATTAGGTCTTGTCTACGCCATCCCTCCCAAGCAAACTCACGACCACGTTCTATGATCAATTCTTCTAAAGTCAATGTTACAGGTGTATATACAGGTTGGCTTGCACGTTCACGAATGAGTTTAAACTGAGGGTCATTGCTTAAATCAGCCAATGAAGCATTTCCTCCGCGCAGAATTGCTTCAGCTTTCATATAAAAAATATCAGCTAAGCGATAGATAACGAAGTCATTATTCATATTACCTGTCATACCCACCTCATATTCATATTTTTGAATACGCGCACCATTCCATTTACGTGCACCCTCCAGGGATTCCACTTCAATTGTCAAGTTTAGCTGTTCACCTTTTAGATCCGGATTTTCAATTGGCACACCTTGAGGAGTAAAACAGAGTCCATAAATAAAAGTAGCTCTTTTTCGGATATCATCATCACTATAAAAATCCATAAAGGAAGGGGTCGCACATCCTCCATTCCAGCCGCCTACACGAATACCGTAAATATTCCGGAAACGCGGATGACCAGAAAATTTGTGAAAGTGAAATTCATAATCCCCACTTGAATTAATACCGTTTTGCATCGGAACAACGAAAATATTTTCTTTACAGGATTCATTATATACTTTAAACGGTTCTTTAAAATCGTTGACCACTTCATAACTATCATGATTAATCAGCAAATCACAGTATTCAATTACTTTATTCATATCATTGACATCATACGACGATGCTCCCTTAAATACTTTTGCATTGAGATAAAGCTTTGCTAACATCGCATAAGCCATTGGCCTTGTACAGCGACCATAATTAGTTGCATCCGGGTTTTCGTCCAGATACTGAATATTGTCAATAATATCTTTCAGCACATTTTCATAAAGCTCTGCTCGTGGAGTTTGTGGATAAGAAGTTATCTCGCCCTCATAATCATCCACATAAGGTACATTTCCAAAAATATCCAAAAGGAGAGAATAATAGAATGAACGCAACACGATAGTCTCTGCTCTATAGAGATTATAGACGTCCTCTTCAATGAACTCTTTGTAGGTATCCAAGTCAAAAACAATTCTGTTACAAGTTGTAACACCAGAGTAAAGAGATACCCATAAGCCATTTAATTGTCCTAACCGTACCTCCCATTGATGTTTGTGTAATGCTTGCCATACACCCCCATCATACCAATCATTACCAGGCAAGCGGGTGGGAACCACGCATTCATCAGATGATACAGTCTGGAATCCCCAAACACCCCAATGGTTCTGATAAGCCTGCAACTCAGCATAAGCAGCACCTACAGCTTGAGGAATAAGGCCCGGGTCTGCATAAAAATCTCGGGATGTCATTCGTCCAACAGTATTTTCCTCCATATCTGTACACCCGATATTGAATAACGCTGCAGCACATACAATTAATAATAAATATATGAAACTATATTTTCTCATAACGTGTTTTTTTTAATTCTGTATAAATCAGAAGGTTATATTTAATCCTAACACATAGGAACGGACTGTCGGGAAATAACGTGTCCGTTCAATACCCATATTATCAATTCCGACCATATCTACCTCAGGATCTACACCTTTATAGCCTGTAATGGTAAACACATTTTGGGCAGTAAAGTAAATATGTAAATCTTTAATGTATTTGTTTTCTTTAAATGGAATATTGTACCCTAAGGTGACATTGTCCATCTTGAGGAAAGATCCATCTTCCAGATAATAATCTGAGGGAAAACCAGCATCTCGTAATGGCGAGTTAAGTACTGATTTCAGCATATTTTTCTCCTGACCTGCAATAGACTGGTTTTCCAGTGCCATACGTCCCACGTTAAAAACGTCATTCCCGACTACAGCCCGTAAAGTAAAAGCCAGAGTGAGATTTTTATAAGTAAGCTCATTTGTCCAACCTGCCGTGAAATCCGGCTGAGCATTGCCGACAAAACGTCTGTCATTTTCAAAGGAGAAGCTGCCATCATCGTTAACATCTTCAAATATCCATTTACCATCGTCTGTAAATCCCTTGAATACCGGCAGATAGAAATCTCCTACTTTACCACTGGGCACAAGTCGGAGGAGTGGCGTATTGTTTAAACCGCCTAAATCACCATCACTCAAATATCCTTTTTCAATCCATTCAGTTTGAAAATGTTCATTACTAAACTTGTCGA
Source organism: uncultured Proteiniphilum sp. (assembly GCF_937873925.1). Classification (GTDB taxonomy): domain Bacteria; phylum Bacteroidota; class Bacteroidia; order Bacteroidales; family Dysgonomonadaceae; genus Proteiniphilum. The sequence continues at coordinate 3,822 of NZ_CALNAT010000054.1, forward strand.
TACGATTATCATTA
>NZ_CALNAT010000055.1 GCF_937873925.1 uncultured Proteiniphilum sp.
ATAAAAGAGGATGACTGGTTCAGTGATTGCCGGGTCTGGATGTATCGCGGTGCATGGATGGAGTGGGAGATAGACCATATAGAGATGGCGGTTCCTCTCTCTCCCGAGGAGCTCCGACAGAAAAGGAATGCTATCCTCAGGCACCAGTCCCAAATGGAGAGCGCTCCCTTCCTGGGAGATGATGAGAGGCTGTTCTGGCAACGTTCGGAAGAACGGAACCGGGCTACCGCAGATATGTATTGGAAATTGGGATTGGCCTCCTACGAAGCAATCGAGGCGTTTGTGGAATACATACCCGTACAGTAAACTTTACGGTCTATAACTCCCCCGGTGTCCGAGACAGGTAATTACTGTTTCAGGGCGCCGGGGGAAGTTGTTTTAAAACAATTTAGGTTCTGTTTTTAAATAACCTTGGGGTCCATTTAAAAATTAACAGATAGTTTTGATGATAGATTCAAAAAAAATCGTATATTGTGAGCCTGTTTTGAATTGATAGATGTCGAAAGAGAAATTTCATATCGAGTTCCTGATGGGAAACGCGACCCAGAATAGTTTATGGCGTATGATCAGTCAGATTGACGGCCTTTCGGAATGGTTTGCAGACGAGGTGTCGATGGATGAAACAGAGACTGTTTACCGTTTCATATGGGGAAAAACCGATAATGAAGCCCAGATTATTAATAAGAAACCACAATCAAGCATCCGGTACAGATGGCTCGATGAGGAAGATGAAAATCATTATTTCGAATTCCTGCTGCATAAACTTGATCTGTCGGGTGATATGACACTTGAAATAACCGATTTTGCCGAACCGGACGAAAAAGGAGATGCCATCGCCCTCTGGGAGTCTCAAATCGATGAAATGAAAAGAAGATTGGGAATCTGATCTTTTCTTCCGGCGATATCTCTCATCTTTCTTTTTACAAAACCACAATTCGTTTGATTTTATTATCTTTGTCATAAAATTAAACGGGTTTCTTATTTTGTCCATTTTTAATGAGTAGATTTTTCCACATAAAGCGGTTAGACGGTTATATTTTAACAACCTATATCCCGCTTTTTCTGATGACTTTTGCCATATGCCTCTTTTTGGTATTGATGCAATTTTTGTGGAAATATGTGGAGGATATGGTCGGCAAAGGGCTGGAACTGAGTGTGCTCGGTGAGATGTTTTTTTATGCCGCCCTCACACTTGTTCCCATGGCGTTGCCATTGGCGATCCTGCTGGCTTCCCTGATGATGTTCGGGAATATGGGTGAGAATCTGGAATTGCTGGCCGTTAAATCGGCCGGTATTCCGTTGCTGACAGCCATGAAGCCCCTTATCATCCTTATCCTGGGTGTTGCGGTGGGTGCCTTTTTCTACCAGAATAACGTACTCCCGAAAATACAGACTAAAAATTATTCGCTGCTCATTTCCATACGGCAGGCCTCCCCTGAGTTGGTAATTCCCGAAGGTGTATTCTATAAAGAGCTTGACGGTTATAATCTCTATGTGGAAAAGAAAGACCGGCAAACGGGAATGTTGCACAATGTATTGATCTATGATGTGGCGAGCGGATTCAACAATATGGCGGTGATTATCTGTGATTCTGCCGAGATGAGTATGACAGAAGACAAGAAGATGCTCATCTTTACCATGTACAGCGGCCAGCAGTTTCGGAACTTCCAACAGGGCGGCTCTTCCTTTTCACGTTATAATGAGGATTTTGTACCTTATACACGGGAGAATTTCGATATTAAGACCATGATGATCGCTTATGATGCCAACTTCAATCGTATGGGGGAAGAAGTGATCGAAGGCAGCTCCACGAGTAACTACGTATCCAAAAACTTGTCGGAACTGGGAGTCTCCATCGACTCCATGTCCCTGGTCCTGGACAGTGTGAACCTGGTGGACAGGAAAATGATGAAAGACTACTCCTATCTCTCTTTCCGGAACAGTTATCCCGCGGAAAAGAAAGATTCCCTGATTTCCGCCGCCTTGCTTGCACCCGTTGAAGTGCCGGCTCCCGACACTCTGCTGCAGTCAAAAGAACTGAACGACCAATCCGTTATTTTACAGAATGCTTTCATGAAAGCAGATAATAACAGCAATGAGTTCCTCTTCAGGTCGCTCAATAAAACCACCACGCAAAAGACGATTAACCGGCACTGGGTGGAATGGCACCGGAAATTTACCATTCCGTTCACCTGCCTGATATTCTTTTTTATCGGTGCCCCGCTGGGTTCCATTGTAAGAAAGGGAGGATTGGGAACGCCCATTGTTATCTCGGTCATGCTGTTTATTATTTATTATATCGTTGAAAATGTGGGGTATAAAATGACCCGCGACGGTGTATGGGCCCATTGGTTCGGCATGTGGTTCAGTTCATTCATTTTGCTGCCTATAGGGATATTCCTTACCTATAAGGCGATGAACGATTCAGTAATCATGAATGCCGATACCTACGTCAATTTCTTTAAAAGGCTCTTTTTTATTCGTGATAAGAGAAAATACCTGGTGAAAAGTGTGATCATTGAGAAGCCGGACTATAAAGAGATTTCACAATCGTTGTCGGATTTATCGCAGGGGATCGATCGGTTTCTTGACAGATACGGCCGTCTCTCTTACAAAGACTACTGGACTGACACCAACTACAACAAGGAGTTGCGGTCTCTCAGAAGTTCACTGGAGATAATCCTCAACAGCCTGTCTAATTCCCGTAAATTAGAGGTATTGGCAAAAGCGGAAGAGTTTCCTGTAATATTCAATATAGTGAGGATTTTCAATACCGGTTCAATCCCGTCTAAAATCTGTATGTATCTTTTCCCTGTAGGGATCATTCTCAGACTCTTCTCGGTTCCCCTTGAATGGACTATCAGGAAAGACCTGAGGAATATTCAACGGTTGAGCGGAGAATTAATAAATATTTTACACGGCACGTACGAGCCGGAGACAATAGCTTTAGCATAAAAAACAATCCATATACAAATGCAAGAAGAAATTCAATTACATACCATTGATGAAGCCATTGAAGAGATTCGAAAAGGCAACTTTATTATAGTGGTTGACGATGAAGACCGGGAAAATGAAGGCGATCTGATCATTGCAGCAGAACATATCACACCCGAAAAAATCAATTTTCTGGAAACCCATGCACGGGGACTGATCTGTGCACCTATCACAAAAGAGCGTGCCGAAGAACTGGACTTGCCGATGATGGTTTCACACAATACATCGATACATTCTACCCCGTTTACCGTTTCCATCGACTTGCTTACGCACGGATGCACTACCGGTATCTCGGCCTACGACAGGGCGCAAACCATCCTGGCGCTGACCCGCAAAGAGACGGCGCCCGAAGATTTTGGCCGTCCGGGACATATCTTCCCCCTTCGTGCGCAGACGAAAGGGGTACTGCGTCGCGCAGGCCATACCGAGGCGACGATCGACTTTGCCCGTCTGGCGGGACTCTACCCGGCCGGCGCCCTTGCCGAGATCAAGAATGAGGACGGTTCTATGGCGCGCCTGCCCGAACTGATGGAGATGTCCCGGAAATTCGATCTGAAGATCGTCTCCGTAGCTGATCTGATAAAATACCGGCTCCGGACGGAGTCGTTGATCGAAAGGGGGGAAGCGGTACAACTTCCCACGGAATACGGTGAATTCACGATGATCCCCTTCCTGCAGAAAGCCACCGGTCAGGAACATGTAGCCCTGATCAAAGGGGAATGGCACGACGATGAACCGGTCCTCGTGCGTGTTCACTCATCATGTGTCACCGGAGATATCTTCGGTTCGATGCGTTGCGAATGTGGCGAACAACTTCACAAAGCGTTGCAGCTTATCGAAAAGGAAGGAAAAGGCGTACTTGTCTATCTGAATCAGGAGGGGCGCGGAATCGGGCTGATGGCAAAAGCGGCGGCCTACAAGTTGCAGGAGCAGGGGCTTGATACCGTGGATGCCAACCTCCATCTCGGTTACCAGGCGGATGAACGGGATTACGGCGTAGGCGCACAGATCCTCCGGAGCCTGGAAGTGAAAAAGATGCGCCTGATGACCAACAACCCCACCAAACGTGTCGGCCTGGAATCCTACGGACTGGAGGTGGTGGAGAATGTACCGCTCGAAATTACCCCCAATGAGTATAACCATTTTTATATGGAGACCAAGAAAAAGAGAATGGGACACGTATTGGGGAGTGTGAAATAGATGTATTGATGTGATCGTATGAATATCCTTTACCTTCTTATCGGTTTTTTGGCGGGGGGAGTCCTTGCATGGATTATCGCTTCGTTGCAGAACAAGTCGAAAACGGTTCCGAAAAGTGAATTTGATGCGTTGACCGACAGGTACAATACATTGAATACCGAATTGGCCCTGTCGAAAGAGAAGATGACCGGAATGGAGGAAGATGAAGCATCGTTGAAAAGCGATATAAGGGAACAGGAGGAGATAATCGGTCGGTTACAGAAAGAGCTGCTGGAGGCCGAACGCGGCGGAGCAACCTTGTCGGCCAATCTGCATGCCGCCCAGGAGACCATCAGAAATTACCAGGAAGAGATGGAGCAGTCCAGGCAGGAATTGAAGGCCAAGACCGATGAGTGCAACGAGATAAACAGGTCGTTGGCTCTATTCACTGCCGAAAACAGGTCGTTACTCGAAAAACTGGAAAATCAGAAGACGGAGATCGGCGAATTACGAAAACAGTTCAACCTTGAGTTCGAGCATATAGCTTCCAGGATACTGGAAGAGAAATCCGAGAAATTCACCCATCTCAACAAGAATAATCTGGATGCCATCCTCAAGCCGTTCGGCGAGAATATCGAATCATTCCGTAAAAAAGTGGAAGAGGTTTATATTACCGAGTCGAAAGAGCGTTTTTCACTCGGACAGGAAGTGAAGAACCTGCGCGAACTGAATGACAGGCTTAGCACTGAGGCCAACAACCTGACCAAAGCTTTGAAAGGCAGTTCAAAGACACAGGGGGACTGGGGTGAAATGATCCTGGAAAATATTCTTGAAAGATCGGGATTGGCGAAAGGTCGGGAATATTTTGTGCAGGAGTCCCTGAAAGATACCGACGGCAACGTTTTCACCGGAGAGGGCGGTTCCAGGATGCGGCCCGACGTAATTATCGCCTATCCCGACAACCGGAAAGTGATCATCGACTCGAAAGTCTCGCTTACGGCATATGCCAATTATGTGGGCGCCGATGATCCGGGCGAACAGAGAAGATATATCGACGAACATCTGCGCTCCATACGGAAGCATATAGATGAGCTAAGCCGGAAAAGCTATCAGGATTACGCAGATACGCTCGATTTCGTAATGTTGTTCATCCCCAACGAACCGGCCTATAGCCTGGCATTACAATATGATGAAAACCTCTGGCAATACGCCTATGAGAAAAAAATACTGTTTATTAGCCCCACCAACCTCATTACCGCTTTGAAGCTGATCGTGGATCTGTGGAAACGGGAATACCAGAACCGGAACGCAATGGATATTGCCGAGCGCGGCGCGGCGCTATACGACAAGTTGGTAAATTTTGTGGACTCGCTCACAGATATAGAAACCCATCTTAACAGGGCCAAGCGAAGTTATGAAAATGCCTACAGCCAGCTGAAGTCGGGTAGGGGAAACCTGATCGGGCAGGCCGAAAAACTACGCGAACTGGGCGTGAAAGTAAAGAAGCCACTGCCTCAATCATTGCTCGATGAGGCAACAGACGAAGAATAACCTGACTTATAAAAAAGAAAAGATATGTACGGAAAAATGCAACAACACCTGCAGAACGAATTGAAATCGATCGAGGAGGCAGGGCTTTACAAGAACGAACGGATCATCGTTTCGCCGCAGAGAGCCGAAATAAAGGTCCAAACCGGGCAGCAAGTACTGAACTTCTGCGCCAACAACTACCTCGGATTGTCCGATAATCCACGGCTGATCGATGCGGCAAAGCAGGCCCTCGATGAGCGGGGCTACGGCATGTCATCGGTGCGTTTTATCTGTGGTACGCAAGATTATCACAAAGAACTGGAAGCGACTATCAGCCGTTTCTTCAAAACCGAAGATACAATCCTCTATGCCGCCTGCTTCGATGCCAATGGAGGACTCTTCGAACCGCTCTTCTCCAATGAAGACGCCATCATCTCCGATGCGCTGAACCATGCATCCATTATCGATGGGGTACGCCTCTGCAAGGCGCAACGTTATCGCTACGCCAACGCCGATATGGATGATCTGGAAGAAAAACTGAAAGAGGCACAGGCACAACGCTTCCGCATTATTGCCACCGACGGCGTCTTCTCTATGGATGGGAATGTGGCTCCGCTCGACAAAATTATGGGACTGGCGGAAAAATATGACGCGTTGGTAATGGTAGACGAAAGCCACTCCGCCGGGGTGGTAGGTAAGACCGGAAAAGGGGTGACCGAATTATATGATGTGATGGGCAATGTGGATGTGATCACCGGAACGCTGGGTAAAGCATTCGGCGGCGCTATCGGCGGATTTACCACCGGCCGCAGGGAGATCATCGATATGCTGCGCCAACGGTCGCGCCCCTACCTCTTTTCCAACTCTATTCCTCCCATGGTGGCGGCATCGGGTGTGGAAGTGTTCAATATGCTGCAGGAATCCAATCAACTACAGGACAAGCTGCATGAGAATGTGGACTACTTCGTGGCAAAGATGAAAGCGGCGAATTTCGATATCAAACCCACTCAATCGGCCATCTGCGCCGTAATGCTCTATGATGCCAAACTATCGCAGGAATTTGCCGCCGATCTGCTCGGCGAGGGGATCTATGTGACCGGGTTTTACTATCCCGTGGTGCCGAAAGGCGAGGCGCGCATCCGTGTACAGCTATCCGCAGGCCATGAACGTGAACACCTCGACAAGGCGATCGCAGCATTTATCAAAATAGGAAAAAAACTGAAATTAATTTGATAATTAGTTGATGTGATGATTTGTTGATTAATTCTGCTGATTATCATATCATCCTTCACTCTTAGTTCTTAGTTTTTCACTCTTTACTCTTTATTCTTTATTCTTTATTCTTTATTCTTTATTCTGAAAATATATGAAAGCATTGGTGAAATTACGTCCCGAAAAAGGTATCTGGATGGAAGAAGTGCCCGTTCCGTCGATCGGTGTGAACGATGTACTTATCAAGATCAAAAAGACATCTATATGTGGTACCGACCTCCACATTTATAAATGGGACGACTGGTCCCAAAAAACCATCAAGACGCCTATGACCATCGGGCATGAATATGTCGGTGAAATCGTGGATATGGGCAGCGGCGTACAAAATCTGAAGGTGGGTGATCGTGTAACCGGCGAGGGGCATATTGCCTGCGGACACTGCCGCAACTGCCGCCGCGGAAAATTGCATGTTTGTGAGAACACCATTGGAGTGGGAGTGAATCGTGACGGCGCATTTGCCGAGTACCTTTCCCTGCCTGCCTCGAATGTGGTGAAGCTCGACCCGCGTATACCCGATGAGATTGCTTCTATCATGGATCCGTTCGGCAATGCTACACATACCGCCCTCTCTTTCCCGTTGATCGCGGAAGATGTGCTCATCACCGGTGCCGGACTGATAGGCAGTATGGCTACCGCTATCTGCCGTTTTGCCGGCGCGCGCTATATCGTGGTGAGCGACCTGAGCCAATACCGTTTGGATATTGCCAAGAAAATGGGCGCTACCCTTACGGTAAATATTTCAAAGGGCTATGGTGGACTGGAACGAGATCATCTTCAAGGCGCTCACCCTGAAAGGTATTTACGGACGGGAAATGTGGGAGACCTGGTACCAGATGGAACAGATGATCATCTCCGGATTGGATTTGAGTCCCATTATCACTCACCGTTTCGGTGTGGATGATTTTCAGAAAGGATTCGATGTGATGGAGGAAGGACAGTGTGGTAAAGTGATCCTGCACTGGGATTGATCCGCTTCGGTATGGTTGCGGTAGACTTTTTCTCGCAACGGCAGAAGTCAAGCTTGCCTGACTTCCGCTCATTGCTTAATGAAAAAGTTCCATACGATACCTTTGAAAATCAATTATTTTATCAGATGAAAAACCGGATAGCCTTGTCGAGCAGGTTTCCCTGCTTCAACAGAGGCCTCTCTTCTTCGGAATCCTCTTTTTCCTGCTCAGGGGGGATCCTGTAGTCATCGATCAGTTCGGTGTTCTTGAGAGCCCACCGGTTGGCTGCCGTCACTTCCTCAAGAAGCAGCTTCATCTGGTCGGCCGCGATCTTCATCAATCCGCTTTGCAATGCGGCCTTTTTCACCTGCTCTTTTGCCAGGAGTTGCATCTGCTGCAGATCCTTTCTTCCGATGATATTGAACAGGTCATCTTCGAAATAATAGTAGTTGAAGTCGCAATCTACGGAAAGGAGTTCCGGTTTGGGAAAGTCGAGCAGGCGGATCTCTTTTTTCTCTTTATCGATCAACCATCCGCATTTTTCGATATCGTAACCTATCAGCACTTTTGCGCGCACAATTACCAATGCTTTTTTGGTGGAAGGGATGAACTTCAGCAGCTTCTTTGTGTTCTCATAATTGTATATCTCATTCAGTTGTCCTTCGGCCACTACGATCTTGAAAACCCGTTTTATGCCCTCGACAACCGTATGAGAGGCGGTGGCGGTACCGAATCGGTTTTTTCGCATATTCCAGAGTTGAAACAAAAGCCAGGCAATGAGAATGCCGATGAGTAGCCCGAAGATCAAGATACCCAATATATTCCCGCTACCGGCATAGGAAGGCCTGAAGAATATCCGGTAAAGAAATCCGGCGACCAACAACAAAAGAATAGCTACGGTTATCAGGCCGATTCTCTTTAGTATCTTTTTTGTCATAGTCAGAATATTTGTGATAGAACGTAAAAACAGGAATAAAAGTTTGATAAATTCGGATAATCAGGAATTATCCTTACTTTTGTGCCGTTAAAAAAATATTACAGCACTACCAATAAGGCAAAACTATATGAAACAACTTGTTATCTTACGTCATGGTAAAGCCGAACAGGATACAATGGCCAAAGACGATTACGATCGCATTCTTACCGACCGCGGCAGTAAAAACGCCGCCGATATGGGAGCGTTTATTTTGAAAAAATGGGGTGTACCCGACCTGATACTCTCTTCATCCGCAAGACGGGCGCATGATACCGCCATACTGGCTGCACAAAGTCTCGGTTATCCGCAGGAAGAGATCAGAACCGATCAGAATCTTTATTTCGCTCCCTCCCGTTGGATACTGAATGTGATTTCCAAATTGCCTGATGAGGTGAACCGTTGCCTCTATGTAGGGCACAACCCCGGGGTAACGGACCTGATCAACGATTTGGGAGTGCGTCTCGATAACCTTCCCACGGCATCGGCGACATGCTTCGAATTTCATATCGACTCCTGGGGCGATATCTCGACCGATAGGGCGGCCTTTCTCTGGCTGAAACTGGCGAAAGAACTCTGATCAGATACTTCTGAACAGTAACCATGCAACCAACAGGGTAAGGAGGATATTAAAAGTTTGTGCTGTAAGGAACGACCAGATATATTTGGCGTTTTCTTTCCGGAAGATATAACGGAAGTCCGTTTCCAGTCCGATACATACGAACGCCAGGGAGAAAAGCAGTCCGCGGGCGCCCCTGTTTGCCACGCGCGACAATTCTTTACCGGTTTCGGCATCAAAGGCAAAACTGAAGATCAGCGAAGCGATCAGGAAGCCGAGTACGAATTTCGGAAACCGTTCCCAAAGCACGCTGCCGGAAGGGCGGATATCGTTGTTGGTACCCTTGTAAGACCAGTAGATGGAGATGATGAATGCAGCTACTCCCAGCAACACATTCTGCGCCGATTTAATGATCACACTGTATTGCTCGGCGGTTTCACCGATAAATTTTCCGGAAGCAACCACCGCAGCCGTCGTATCAATGGTGCCGCCCAACCAGGCGCCCGCGATCTCCTCGCTTAATCCCATCCATTTCGCCAGATAGGGCAGGAGATACATCATGGGAATAGCCACGATGAGTACCAGTGAAATCACGAACGAAAGTTTTCTGGGATCGCCTTTAATGGCGCCGCTCGTTGCGATGGCAGCCGAAACCCCGCAGATGGACACGGAACTTGATAACAACATAGACATCTCTTTGTCTATTCTGAACGCTTTGGTAGATATCCAGAAACTGAAATACCAGACGGATAACACCACAATGAATGCCTGCACCATACCCAATGCACCGGCCCTCATGATCTCGTTGAAAAGGATAGAACTGCCCAGGATCACCAGGCCAGCCTTGATATAATATTCACTTTTCACCGCCGGGGCCAGCCATTTCGGTAAACCCACCGTATTGCGGATAAGCAACCCGATGAGTACGGCGAAAAAGACGGACTCCAAGCCAATTGTTTTAACGGGGCTAAGGCCGGCAATATATTCCGCCAGCCAGGCGAGCGCATACACAACCACAAAGGAGAGCAGAAATCCTCCCTTATCCTTATTCCCCATAAAGAGGTAACCCAGATAAGCAAGTATGGCTATCACGAGCGGCATATACACATAATTCTTCATTATCGACGGCAAAAAGATCACCAATGCAAGGATAACCGCACCGATAAGTGTTGAAACCCAATCTTCACTTTTTAATGTTTTCAGCATGATCAAATGGAATAATTGTTGTTATACAATCTGTTAAAATTCTTATATGACAGTTGATTTGCCGGCAAAATTATAAATAATTTACAAATAATGAAGACAAATAGCTATTTTCTTTTCTGCCGCTCTCACGCTTGATCGCTCCAAAGCGGCTATTGGTCGACAAAATAGGGGAGTTTATCTATTTCTTTTGCGGAAGCCTGCCAACTGTGCTATTTTTGTCGCGAATTCAAATATTCAACCGATAAAAATAACGGGAGATATAATCCCTTTTCAGATAAGTGATTTAAGTGTAGCGCTAGAGCGGGTTTTTGAAACGGTTTTTATGATGAAAAAGATTTGTTTTTTGGTGATTTTTGTTTCGTTGTCTGTCTTTTCTATGGTGGCACAGGCACAGACCGACAGTTCCATTTCGGGAAAGCTGACAGATAAAGAATCGGAGGAGCCGGTGCCGATGGCTAATATACGCATACTCCGGCAGGCTGACAGCACTTTTGTCACCGGGAAGGCATCCGATGAAAAAGGACTCTTCACCATACCGGTAAGGAGCGGGGCCTATATTGTACATATCTCTTACATCGGATATCACGACATATTTCGGGATGTGCAGGTGACCTCATCCAACCCGCGCTTACAATTAGGTAATATTGCTTTGATAAACGATAATATCCTTTTGTCGGAAGCAGTGGTCACCGCAAAAGCTCCGGAAATTACCGTAAGGGGAGATACGCTGGAGTATAATGCCGATTCCTATAAGGTGACTGAGAGCGCTGTAATAGAGGATCTGCTGAAAAAAATGCCCGGTGTGGAGATCGATAGTGAGGGAAAGATCACCGTGAACGGGAAGGAAATCACCAAAATACTGGTCGACGGAGAGGAGTTCTTCAGCGATGATCCTAAGGTGGCTTCTAAAAATCTCCCGGCAAAGATGGTAGAAAAGCTGCAGGTGCTTGAAAGAAGAACCGAGATGGCGCAAATGACCGGCTTCGATGACGGCGAAGAAGAGAATGTGATCAACCTGCTGGTGCGCCCCGGTATGAAGGAAGGGCTATTCGGTAATGCCTTCGCCGGGTATGGAAGCAAAGAGAGGTATGAAGCCAACGGCATGGTTAATTACATGAAAAATAAAGATCAATTTACATTTCTCGGAGGTATCAACAATACCAATAATGCCGGGTTCTCCGACCTGGCGGGAGCCATGTTCGGCGATATGGGCGGCCGTGGAGGCAGGGGCAGGATGTTCGGGTCGAGAGATGGTATATCTACTTCGTTAAACTTAGGCGGTAATTTCAGCACACAACTCTCTTCGAAATTCAAGATCGGAGGTAATGTACGTTATGGTTCCACCGATACCGATGTGCAGTCTGATGTGTTCACACAAAATATCCTCAGTGCAGGAAATACACTGGAAAATGAGAACAACCGATCGAACAGCAGGGGTCGGAATTTTAATACGGATCTCAGGCTCGAATGGAATCCTAATGAAGCCACAACCATTATTTTCCGGCCGAATGTCTCATTTTACAACAATGACCGTAACGAAAAAGGGAGTTTTCATACCAGGAACGAATTGTCGGGCGATACCATCAATCACGGTAATTCGGAATATTTTTCAGAAGGGGACGGGAAAAGTTATGGCGGGAATTTGGATATAAGCCGCAAACTGGGAAAAGAAGGGCGGGTGCTGAGCGCTCAATTGCGTGCAAACAGAGGTGAATCGGAAAACAAGGGAACCAGTGTCTCCGGTACTTTCTATAACGGAATACGCCCCGATGATCTTATCGATCAGCGATTTACGAACACAAGCGACAATACCTCCTGGCGAATGTATTTTTCTTATGTGGAACCGATAGGCCTAAATAACTTTCTTCAGTTGGCATACGAGTATGGCCAGAATATGTCGGAGTCTGATAAAGATACGCGTACTCAGGATGAATCGGGAGATTATACGGTCCTGGATTCACTCTATAGCAAGCGGCTTGAAAATGATTTCAGAAATCAGGAAATAGAAGTGAATTTCAGAGCAGTAAGAGAGAACTACGACTATATGTTCGGATTTTCGATGGAACCGTCCAGCTCACGCAGTAAAACGTTTATAGGAACCGACCTCATACATGATACCAGGCAGAACGTGGTCAATTACGCCCCCATGGCGCAGTTCAACTATCGCTGGAGCCGGACGCACAATCTCCGTTTGCGTTATTGGGGAAGTACTGATCAACCTTCGGTAACACAGCTTTCACCGGTAATAGACGTTTCCGATCCGTTGAATATCCGCTATGGGAATCCCGATCTGAAACCCTCCTTCCAGCACCGGTTCAATCTACGTTACCAACGGTCGAATCCGGAAAAAGCCAGTTCCCTGTCGGCTTTTCTGAATGGCGGATATATGACAAACGATATCGTGACCGCCACCATAACCGATGTGACCACAGGGCGTAAGGAAGCTACTTACCTGAATGTTTCGGGGAACTGGAATGCAGACGGACGTGTGATGTTCAATATCCCGTTGAGGAATATCAAGTTTTCCGTTTTCTCCATGTCGTTCGCCAGATATAATCAGGGATACGGATACTCCAAGTCGATTACCGGAGAGGACGAATCAAAGGAGTTTACCGATGAAGACAAAAATACGAACAGACAGGTTTCTCTGGCGGAATCGCTTGGACTGAACTACCGTTCAGACCTGTTCGACTTCTCCCTCCGCGGAAATGTCAATTTCAACAATGTGACCAACAGTCTTGAAGGCCAGATCGACCAGCAGTATTTCAACTATGGAGGAAGTGCCAACACCGCGATCTATCTGCCGTGGGACCTGACGTTGGAGAGCGATATCAATTACTCCACCAATTCGGGCTATGCCGATGGTTTTGAGCAAAATGAATGGTTATGGAACGCCTCCTTACAGAAAACGTTATTTAAACAAAAGAACGGCACCATCCGTTTTAAGATATATGATATCCTGCAACAACGCAGTAATATCACCAGAAGTGTGACATCCAACTATATACGCGATACGACTACCAATACGCTTACGAGTTACTTTATGGTTCATTTCGTATACCGGTTCAATATTTTTAAAGGGGGTACTACACAAGAAGATATGATGCCTCCCAGAGACGGTCCGGGAAGAAGATTTGACGGCGGCGGTGGGCCGGGCCCGGAGCACAGGATGATGTAAACAATTATTAATAGCATGAGAATGGATCAACTGCTAAAGTCGAAACAAAGAGGAACATGGAACAATGTGCTTATGCACATATTACTGTGGGGGGTGATTTTCATTCTCCCCTACTTTTTTATGGACTCCGAACGTATATTTTACTGGCAATCCTTCATGCGGTCGCTCCCTGAGTTACTGGGATTCATGCTGGTATTTTATCTAAACTATTTCCTGCTGATCGATAAGCTCTTGTATAAAGGGAAAACCAAACAGTTTATTCTCTATAACCTGTTGCTTATCGTGGCGGTGGCATTCCTGATGCATTACGGACGAGGCTTGATTGAAATGCTTATACCGGAATTGAGGCCGAGAAGGCGCATGAAGCGGGGCGGTAACAGTATGCAACTCCTGTTTCTGGTAAGAAACTCCACGTGGTTGTTTTTGATGGCTGGATTGAGTGTAGCGCTGAAGATGACCGTTCGCTGGTTTGAAGTGGACAACGAACGCAAAGAACTGGCAAAGGCAAAATCGGAAGCGGAACTGCAAAACCTCAAAAACCAGATCAATCCCCATTTCCTGCTGAACACGTTGAACAATATCTATGCGCTGATAGAGTTCGATCCGCCCCGGGCACAACAGGCGGTAATGGACCTGAGCAAGATGCTGCGCCACCTGCTGTACGAGAATAATCAGACATTCGTACCTCTCCACCAGGAAGCCACATTCATGCGCAATTACATAGAACTGATGCGTATACGCCTGTCCGGTAATGTGAAACTGACTACCGATTTTTCCTATTCCGAGTCGGGGAATACGCTTATTTCTCCGTTAATTTTTATATCTTTGATAGAAAATGCATTTAAGCATGGTATCAGCGGGGATAAACCTTCATTCATCGACATCTCCCTCAGGGAATATCCCGACGGAAAGGTGGAGTTCGTTTCACGGAACAGTTATTTCCCAAAATCGGGATCCGATAAGAGCGGAAGCGGTATCGGCCTCGAATTGGTGAAGAGGAGACTGGAGTTGCTTTATCCCGACAGTTATCAATGGAATACTTTTATTGAAGAGAATACCTATTCAACCATGCTTGTGATCGACACGAAAAGAACAGCCGGATGATACTAAATTGTTGGATTGTGGATGATGAGCCGCTGGCTCTGTCGCTTTTGGAGTCGTATGTACAGAAGACCTCCTTCCTGAGGCTGACGGGTAAATACAGTAATGCGCTGTCCGCCATGAAACATCTTGCTGAGGAGAAAGTGGACTTGCTTTTTCTCGATATTCAGATGCCTGAAGTAAATGGGATGGAGTTTGCCCGCATCATCAATGATCATACCCGGATCATTTTCACCACCGCTTTTAGTGAGTATGCCTTAGAGGGCTACAAGGTGAGTGCACTCGATTATCTTCTGAAACCTTTTTCCTTTACCGACTTTCTCACCGCTGCGAAAAAAGCATTGAACTGGTTTGAGATGACGGAAAAAAGACCGGTTGCCGAAGCGCTTCAGGAAAGTGCGGGTATCTTTGTGAAATCCGACTATAAGCTCCTTCACGTTTTGTATGATGATATTTTGTATATCGAAGGATTGAAAGACTATGTGAAAATATATACAGGGAACCAGTCAAAGCCCATCCTGTCGCTGATAAGCCTTAAAATGCTGGAGGAAGAATTACCCTCAGACCGCTTTATCCGCATCCACCGTTCTTATATTATCCATAAAAATAAAATTTCGAGTATCAATAAGAGGCGTATTCTCATCGGGGAAAAACAAATCCCGATGGGAGAGACCTACCGCAAACAATTTATGTCCGTAATAGGGCAATAAAAAAAGAGGGCGTATCTTGTGATTTACCCTCCTTTATTTTTCATCCCGAAAACTGATTCCGATATTCAACCAGAACTTTAAATTCCGATATTTAACTTTCTTATTTTCATGTTTATGGGATATTCAAATACTTCTTATGAAAGATATGCGGTGAGCATCCAGACGGTTTTTTCCTGTTGCGAGATATAGTCGCTCATCAGCGCTACGGTACCTTCGTCGTTTCCTTCCGATGCGGTTTCCAGTACTTCACGTTCCAAAGCGATCAGCACTTTCAGTGAGTCGAGGATCTCTTTCACGATCTCTTTCGATTTGGTTACTACGCCGGTCTCTTTAATAGCCGATACTTTGAGATATTCGCTAAAGTTGTGTGCCGGTACACCGCTCAACATCAGGATACGTTCCGCCACTTCATCCACTTTTTCGGCAGTGTCATCGTAGTACTCTTCGTATTTTGCGTGTGCACCGAAAAACTCAACACCTTTTACATTCCAGTGATATCCGCGAAGGTTGGTGTAGTAAACCTGCAGGCTGGCCAGTAATGTCTGTAAGCCGTTCACTGTCTTTTCTGTACTTTTTGGGTCTAATCCTAAATAATCTAATGTTTTCATAATTTATTTTGTTTAATTATGTGGTAATATTTGTGGCAAATTTACAAAATAGTGCGGTATTCGCCAATTCTTTTGATCGGCTTTTGACAATATGCAGAATAGATAATTTCTATGTGCAAACCGTCTATCCTCTTTTTGTAACTGACCCACCCTGTATAGTCGGGAATACTCCGGACATCAGCAATTGATCCGCCGGGGGCTGCCGTTCAGGTTGTTTTTTTATAGTGTATGACGGCCCAGAGATTAAATAGCAAGGCAAAACCGAACATGACTATAAAATGAAGCCGGATATCGGCCAACCGGCTTCCTTTTAGTACAACCATACGGATAACCTCCATAAAATAGGTGACAGGGTTGCATCGGGCAATGACATACGCCCATGCAGGCATGCTTTCGATGGGGGTAAAAAGACCGCTCATCAAAACGAAGATCATCATAAAGAAAAACATCACGAACATCACTTGTTGCTGTGTCTGGCAGTAAGTCGAAACAAGCAATCCCAAACCGAGCATAGCGACAAGATATACGGCCAGGTAGGCAAAAAGCAGGGTGATACTCCCCAAGGGTATTATCCCGTAGACCAGCCGTGCCACAATAAAGAGGCCTACGGTAAAAACAAAAACACCGATAACCCAAAACGGAATAAGTTTTCCCAATATGAATTGATATTTCTTTATCGGAGTGACATTGATCTGTTCGATTGTCCCTATTTCCTTTTCTCTCACCGTATTTAGAGCGCACATATAGCTGGCGACCAGTGTAACCAGAAAGACCAGGATGCCCGGCACCATAAAAAAACGATAATTCATTCCCGGATTGAACCGGTTGGACGAAGTGACCTGGATGACAGGCACAGCGTTAAATCGTTCGGGCTGTATCCACTCTAAGCGGACATCCGTATTGAAATCAACGATGATCCGGTTGATATAGGCCCCTCCCAAACCGGCCTTTATGCCATTGATGGCATTGGCGGCGATGAAAAGTTGCTGGCTTTTTTCCACAACCAACTCCCGCTCAAAATTTTTGGGGATCTCCAATACCAGATCGGCTTTATCGTTTTCGATGAACCGGAAAGCCTCTTCAAAAGAGCCGGCAGAAGCGTAAAGATTGAAATATCCCGACGCTACGATTTTTGAGATCAATTTCCGGGAATAAGGCGAATGGTCGTGATCCACCACAACGATGGATATGTTTTTCATCTCATAATCGGCTGCCAACGGAAAAATCAAGAGTTGAACAACAGGTATGATAAAGATCAGTGCCAGTAATATCTTGTTCCGGAAAATCTGCTTAAACTCTTTTTGCAGCAGGAATATCAGTGTCTTCATACAATCATCACATTATCAAATCATCAAATCGTTAAATCAACAAATCGTTAAATCGTTAAATCGTTATATCATCCCTTCATTCCAATCGGACTTTAAATTTTTTGAAGCTGATCATCAACAGCAGGCAGGTCATCACTGCAAGCACAAGCGTCTCTTTCCATATGGCACCGAAGCCAAGCCCTTTTATCATTATCGATTTAACAATCGTATAGTACCATTTCGCGGGAACTATATTGGCCAACCATTGTAAAACCACCGGCATGTTCTCTAAGGGAAAAGTAAATCCGGTGAATAGGATCGTCGGCACCATCAATCCTATAAGCGATACGAGTATGGCCGTTTGTTGTGTTTGGGCTACATTCGATATCAATAACCCCAACGAAAGCGCTGTAATGATGAACAATATACTGATTAAGAACAGCAATAAAAGGCTTCCGTTTACAGGAACTCCCAGCAGTGTTATGCTGAGCAGAATGATCACGATAAGGTTGACCAGCGAAAGGAGCAGGTAAGGGATTGCCTTTGAGATGATCAACATAAACGGATTGAGAGGGGAGACAAGCAACACCTCCATCGTACCATATTCTTTTTCACGCACGATAGAAGCCGAAGTCATCATTACGCAGACCAGCATCAGCACCAGTGCCATGACTCCCGGCACAAAATTGATCGCCCCTTTCAACTCCGGATTATAGATCATCCGCGTTTCGGTATTGATCTGATAAGGCAATGAAAGATTCTGATACTCCATGATGATATTCGTTGCATAAGCAGTCAGCATGTTGGCGGTATTGGGGTCAGTAGCATCCGCGATAAGCTGGACGTGAGCCTGATTCAGGTGCTGGTAGTCATCCTCGAAATCCAATGGAAACACAACGGCCAGTTTTATTCTGCCGCTTCTGAAAGCATCCTCGATCTGATGATGACTGAGAAGCGCCTCCTCAACAATAAAATTGTTGTTTGCGGCAAACTTTTCAGTTAACTGCCGTGATATCCCGCATTTTGCGTAATCGCAAACGACTATACGGGAATTCTTTATCTCATTGGTCAACGCAAAACCAAACAGAAGGATCTGCGCGATAGGCAAACCGAAGAGTATCAGCAATGTTTTCCGGTCGCGGAACATGTGATAGAACTCTTTACGTATGAATGTGGCAAGTTGTTTCATTATGTGTCGTTTTTTAGTCGGATGTTCGCTGTGCGCCGCGTGCCAGCCGGAGGAAAACTTCATACATCGACCCGGACGAGAATTGCCGTTTCAGATTGGAAGGGCTATCCAACGCTTTGATCTTTCCGTCGACCATCATAGAGATACGGTTGCAATATTCCGCTTCGTCCATATAGTGTGTCGTTATGAACACTGTAATGCCTTGTGCCGCGGCATCATATATCAGATTCCAGAACTGCCGCCTTGTTACGGGATCGACACCTCCTGTCGGTTCGTCGAGAAAAACAATTTTTGGCTGATGGATAATCGCTATAGAGAAAGCCAGTTTCTGTTTCCATCCCAATGGCAACGAACCGACCATCTTATGCCGCTGATCGTTCATGTACAATCGTCCGGTCAACTGAGCGCTCTTTTCCTTTATTTCCTGATTCGTAAGTCCGTAAATACCTCCGAATAGTTTTATGTTCTCGGCAACGGTCAGATCCTCGTAAAGTGAGAATTTCTGACTCATATAGCCGATACTTTTTTTTATATTTTCGGTCTGCCGGTAAACATCATAACCTGCGATGGCCGCTTCCCCCGATGTAGGAGTGGAAAGCCCGCATAACATCCGCATAGCAGTCGTTTTGCCGGCTCCGTTCGCTCCGAGGAAACCGAATACCTCTCCCCGGTATACTTCAAAACTGATAGTATCCACAGCGGTAAAATCACCGAAGCATTTCGTTAAATTATTCACTTGTATTACAATATCCTTTTGCATAATCCTATTCATTCATCAGGTCGATAAAACAATCTTCCACACCGGGTGTGATTTGCCGGAAAACAACATCCGAATGCCCTTTGTCTTTCAGGTATTTATCCAATTTCTGATGCGCTGTCGCGTTGTCCCGCTCAAAAGATACATGCAGAAACTCTCCGAAAGCGTAACAACTCCTTATGTTTGCGGCATCCTGCATATCATGTATCAGCCTGCCTATGTCGGTCGATTTAACGGCGTAAAGGTTACCCCGGTACTTTTCGACAATGCCCTGCGGAGTATCTATCGATAGGATTTCGCCTGATTGTATCAGCGCTATCCGGTCGCAAAGCGTCGCTTCGTCCATATAAGGGGTAGAGACTAGAATGGTGATGCCTTGTTCTTTCAATCGTTTCAGCATTTCCCAGAATTCTTGCCGCGACACCGCGTCCACTCCCGTTGTCGGCTCGTCGAGAAACAATACCCTGGGACGATGGATCAACGCGCAGCAAAGAGCCAGTTTTTGCTTCATTCCACCTGAAAGCTGCCCTGCGCGGCGTTTTTTGAACGGCTCGATATGAACGTAGATATCCCGTATCAGATCATAGTTCTCTGCCACCGAGGTACCGGAAAGCGATGCGAACAGATTCAGGTTCTCCTCGACCGACAGGTCCTGGTAGAGCGAAAATCGTCCCGGCATATAGCCTATACGTCTGCGGATCTTTTTGTAGGCGGTCATCACTTCCAGCCCGTCGACCATTGCATCTCCCGAATCGGCAAGCAGTAAGGTAGTCAGAATACGGAAAAGCGTGGTTTTACCTGCTCCGTCAGGGCCGATCAAACCAAATAATTCCCCCTGCCCGACCTTAAAAGAGACACCTTTCAGGGCTTTCACCTCTCCCTGGTCATAAGTTTTCGAGATATTTTCTATGACAATGCTTTTCATGTGTTTGTTTGCTTAAATGACACACCAACTTGTCTAATTTCCCCAATTCTTTCGGCTATTTTCATATGGTAATATTTATTTTTAACGCTAAGGTCGTATGGAACCCGCATATTATCATGTTCTTGTGTGCAAATGGTTTATATGCTCGTTTCATTTGTCCGTTTAATTCAACGACACTTCGCCGTACATTCCGATCTTGTAAGTCCCGTCGTTCTCCACTTTTATCTTTACGGCATAGACCAGATTCGCGCGCTCGTCCTTGGTCTGGATGGTTTTGGGGGTGAATTCGGCCTTGTCGCTGATCCACGCCACCCTGCCTTCGGTTGTTCTGAATCCTCCATGGCCGTCATCCGTATGTACTTTTACCTGTTGATTCAACCTGATTTGTGAAAGCTGGCTTCCGCTGATGTAAATCCGCAAGATCATCTCCGACAGGTCAGCGATACGGTAAAGCGGTTTGCCGATGGCTGTGGTTTCGTTTACCCGGGCATATTTTGTCAGCACAGTGCCGCTGACGGGATTGACTATTTTGCATCGGTTCAGCTGATCGTCAAGCTGTTCGGCCTGAATTTGCAATGCGCGTATCTCTTTATCAATACTTGTTGTCGAAATGTTCAGCGATGATCTTTGTGCTTCGATCTGTCTTTTCAGTAGGGTTATCCGGGCATCTATGTCATCCAGTTGTTTAGTCGTAGCGGCATTCCCTTTGACCAGGTTGGATGTTCTTTCATGTTCGCGTTGTTGAGTTTTGAGTTGCTCTTGTAGCGATGCCAATTGTACCTTCATATCAGGTTTTTTGCTTGACAACGCCTCTATTTGCGCCAGAAGCTGCTCTTTCTTCAGGTGCAACTGTAAACTATCCACATATCCGACAACTTCATCCTGTGCCAATTCCTGCCCCTCGTCCAGGTCCAACCTGAGAATTACCCCCTGCGCCTGGGATGAAATAATTGTTTCCTCCGCTTCGAAAGAACCCGAAGCGTCGAACACATGGTTTCCGTTGCATGAAACAGCAAGCAGGCAAATGGTAAATACGAACGTTTTCGTTAAGCGAGGACAGAACAAATTTATTTGTTTTGTCGAGCGCAGAAAACGACTAATGTAATTGAACAGGTTGTTTATAATATAATGACTCATAATAAATTATTTTTTGAATGGCTAATTTCCCGTAGTTGATTTATGATTGTATTGCACCATGAGCAACTGTATCTGATGCAGCAGAAGATTCTGCCTGGCCTGGTCCTGAGCGTTCAGGCAGATAATATAGTCGTTCGCGGTGGCTGTTCCTTGCTCCAACTGGTGTTTCGTGGCGAGAGATACATTCTCCCGTAACAGGATGATCTCTTCATCCGTACCGACTAATTCCCGGAGTTTTGTGATTTCCGAATCCTGTTGCGACAGCGCAAGGTTCGTGTTGAACATGAACAGATCCTGCTGAACATCTATCATACTCCTGTTCACGCTTATGTTCTTCCGCTCTTCCCGTAGAGTGTACAATCCGGTAATATTCCAACTCAATCTGATTCCGCCCATATAGTAGGTGTCGAAATCATTACTGAGGAAATTCAAACCCGGACGGCCATATCCGCCTTGCAAAAAGAGATTCACCTGGGGAATATTTTTCGATGTGATCAAGCGGTCCCGGACATCCAGGACAGTTCTCTGCTTTTCAAACAAGTTCAGTTCCGGACGATTGATGACGGTCGAAAGGGGCACTACCGCAGGTTTTTCAAAAACCGCATCATCCGTTATCTTTTGGTTGATAAAGAGCGAAAGCATATCAGTATAACCCTTTCGTACGGCTTTAAGCTCGATTGTGCGCTGGTCGCTTTTCAGCAATTCCGCCTTAAGGATATCGACATCGCTTTTAAAAGCAACCCCATTTTCGACAGCGACGATCGACCTGTCAATTCCTGTCCGGATGTCTTTCTTTAAAAGTTCAACCTGATCTATTTGCGCGTTGATCAGTAAAATGCCGAAATAGAGTTGATTGATGCGCTCCTTCAGTTTGTGGAACTCGACATCTGTTGTCTGACGTTCGACTTCGGCATTTGCCTCCACCAGGTCACGATTGTTTTTCACTGTCAGAAGATCAGTCAGGGGTTGTGATATTTCCGCATAAATCTTATACTGATCGTGGCTCAGTGCCGGCATTTCAATGTTCTGAACCGGGAAGGGGAGTTTCGTTACATCAGACTGATAGGTAGCTTGTCCGCCAATGTTAAGTCTGGGCAGATACCCTTTTGAAGCACTCCTGACAGAGTAGTCCCTGCTCTTTTCGATCAAAGCGTACTGCCTTATCAACGGATAATTTCGTTCCGCCATCCCATAACAGTCCTCAAGGTTCAGTACAGTCCGTTGTTGCGCGACATAAACGGGCGGGATCCGGAGTATGTCACTGTCAGGATCCTGTACAGTCCGCTCCCGGGCTATTACTCCAGGCAGATCAGCCATAAAGAATAACAGCACACAGAACATTGCCTTAACCAATAATCTTCTTTTTGTTCCCATCTTTTATTCATTTGATTTAATCAATTGATTAATTTGTATGTAAAAAAATAGACGATGCTTTAAGCATAACATAGATCTATTTCCTATACTTTAAACATAGCATTGATCCATATCGGGATTAGTTTTTTTCGTTCAAGCATAAGATCCTTAAATTCATCTTCATTCTTCCCTCCGATATCTTTAAGGATAGGCGCTCCGATAAACGGAAAAACAATCAACCCCACTACATTGATAATGAAATGCACAAAATCGATCCGGTGAATTCTACCGGTCCCTATCGCTTGCTGAAATTGGGCTATTATCATGGAGTCGGACAGCACGGATTTAAGCTTCTGTGCAAGTAACGATGTGTTCGGATTCATTCTCAACTCAGAGAGGACAAAAAGAGCAACTTGCGGCTCTTCGATCAACTTATCAATATAGGCTGAGGAAATTGCTGCTACTTTCTCTTCGAGCGAAGTTTTCGGATCGTTAACGATTCCGGCAACTACGCCGAATAAGAACTCATGAAGCGTTTCCAGCATAATTATATCGAACAACTTTTGCTTCGACTTGAAATAATAGTTCAACAAAGCCAGATTTATCTCCGCCTCTTCCGCAATGTCCCTTGTGCGGGTAGCGGCAAAGCCTTTTTTATGGAAAACCTTCCGGGCAGCAGCTTTAATTTTCTGCTCGGTAGAAAGCTCTAAACCGTTATCTGTCTTTTTGTTGCTCATAATCATGTTATATTTCGCTATATATCGCCACTGCAAATATATAATAAGTTTTCTGATTAATCAAATGATTTAATCATTTGATTAATTTATTTGGGTAATTTATCCTTCATTCTATCGAAAATAGTCAGAGAAATCTCCCTGACTATTTATCGCTATCATATTTTACAAAATCACTTTTTACAAAATCACTGTTGTTACAATCATCAGTGGGCTATTACCCCCCTGATCCTGTCGTCGAACGCGGTCAGAGCAGCCTTGGCGCCTTCTCCCATAGAGATAATGATCTGTTTGTAGGGAACCGTCGTTACGTCACCGGCAGCATAGATTCCGGGAACATCCGTGCGTGCGTGCACATCGATCTCGATCTCTCCGAAACGGTTGGTTTTTACTATATCTTTGAACGCCGCACTGTTGGGTGCCAAACCTATCTGTACAAAAACACCATCGAGATCGATAACACGTTCTTCTTCTGTCTTGCGGTCTTTCACCTTCAGCCCCGTAACTTTTTCGCCGTTAGTGACCACTTCTGTGGTCTGTGAGTGAAGGAAGACCTCTACGTTCGGCAGGCTTTTTACTTTTTCCTGCAATACCTTGTCGGCCTTCAGTTCCTCCAGAAACTCAAAAACGGTGACGTGAGAGCATAGTCCAGCTAAGTCGATAGCTGCCTCGATACCCGAGTTGCCTCCGCCTACTACGGCGACGCGCTTGCCCTTATAGAACGGACCATCGCAATGCGGGCAAAAAGCCACGCCTTTTCCGATGGAATCGGCTTCGCCGGGTACGTTCAACCGACGCCAACCGGCGCCTGTAGCGATAATCAATGCAGGTGTGGTGAATATCTCTCCGCCCTGGGTCGACACTATCTTTTGCTTATTCTCCACCGTCACTTTTTCGACCGAACGATGTTCAAAAATATCGATGGGATATTCGTCCATATGGCGTTTAAGGTCATCCGTCAGTTTCCCGCCTGTCGTTTGGGGAACGGAGATGAGATTCTCTATTCCTCCGGTCTCTCTTACCTGCCCTCCGATACGCTCGGCAATAACAGCTACTTTCAACCCTTTGCGTGCACTATAGACAGCCGCTGCGGAACCGGCAGGCCCGCCACCTACCACAATCACGTCATATTCCCGGACAGTAGTCTTTTCGGCTTCGGATGTTTCCGTACCATAACGCGCTTCCAGCTTAGCCAGCAAGTCACCGAAATTTCCCCGGCCGACGTGCAACAGTTCGCCATCGGCAAAAATCGCCGGTACGCCTTGCAGGTCCAACGCCTCTGCCTCTTTTTTGTATATGGCACCGTCGACCGCTTCATGGGTAATACGCGGGTTGATCACCGCCATGGCGTTCAGCGTTTGTACCACATCCGGGCAATTGGTGCAGGTCAGCGACATATAGGTCGTCAAATGGATATCTCCCCTCAACGATTTCAGTCTCTTCGTTACAAATTCATCGGGCAGATTCTTACCCTTTCCGTCCAAATTCAGTATAGCCAGAAGCAATGAACTGAACTCGTGGCCGGTCGGTATGGCACGGAATCTGATCCCTGTCTTTTCTCCGTTCTTCAGTATATCGAACGCAAGGGCTTCACCGCGATTTTCCTGTAAGGACAAACGGTCGGAGACCGACACTACGTCATTGAGCAGTTCGAGCAGTTGCCCGCGATTCGGATGGTTTTCGCCGACCGAGATATCGAATGTATATTGGTTGTTGAGTCCTGAAAAAATACTTCGTAGTTGTTCTTTTAAAGATATATCCAACATAGTGTATAAAGAAAAAAAGGCGGGTAACCCGTAGTATGAAATTCACCCCAGGTTACCCGCCAGTAGTGATTGTATATTAAATTTTTCCTACCAGGTCGATGCTGGGTTTCAATGTCTCTTCGCCTTCCTGCCATTTGGCGGGACATACCTCGTCATCATGGGTAGCGACGAACTGGGCGGCTTTTACTTTGCGTACCAGTTCTTCTGCATTACGACCGATGCCGTTATCATGGATCTCAGCGATCTTGATCTTTCCGGAAGGATCTATCACGAATGTACCTCTGTAGGCAACACCCTCTTCTTCTACCATCACGCCGAATGCGCGGGAGAGTAGTCCGGTGGGGTCAGCCAACATGGGATATTTTATTTTACGGATGCTTTCAGATACGTCGTGCCATGCCTTGTGTGTGAAGTGCTTGTCGGTACTTACCGAATAAACTTCCACATCCATTCTCTGCAGTTCTTCGTACTTTTCAGCTACGTCGACCAATTCCGTAGGACATACGAACGTAAAATCCGCCGGGTAAAAGAAGAAAATAGCCCATTTACCCAATATATCGTTGTGTGTAATTGTTTTGAACTCTCCTTCGTGATAAGCTTCTACCTTAAACTCTGTCAGTTGTGAATTGATAATTGAAGTCATAATTTTTTCTGTTTTGTTTTATAATTTGATATTTGTATTCCTGTAACATGGGGTTCTCTGCGGAATATTACCGGAAAACCCGCTTCAAATATTTGGTAATCATGCAACCATTTTGTAAATGGTAATCTTGAAACGTGGTAACCTTGCAACCACTCTGCAAAAAACGCTGCTTATTACCGTTTATTGAAGCCCTCAGAACCGGTTCTTCTTTGTTCGTATTGCAAAGATAGATAAAGATTTTATTTATTGAAAAGTTTCTTTAATTGATAATATTTATACGCTATTGACTTAGGTTTTTTGTTCGAGATAAACATATTGGTATTTTTATGATAGAACGGCGATCAATAGTGTTACGCCTTATTTGTTTAAAGGATTATCACAGTTTCTCTTTAGTGTATGCTGTCTCCCTATTATAATAAAATTCCTATCAACCTTAGTGGTGAATTTATGCAAAATACTTTTACTTTATTTTGTGTAGAATATTTTTAAATATTTTTTGATATTCATAAATTTTTTGTAATTTTATGGCATAATTGTTTTCCTTGATTTTTGAATTGTAATGCGTTTCAAACTATTATTAAATATAGATAAACAACCGTTTGGTAATCTTATTCCGCTTAATTACCAATATGCGGCATCGGCTTTGATTTACAAAATTCTCTCCAACTCCGAGAGTGATTTCTCCGAATGGTTGCATGAAAACGGGTTTAATGACAATAAGAGACGTTTCAAACTGTTCACCTTTTCCAGATTGTTCGTGCCACGATATTCCATTGAAAATGGTTATTTGAAAATACTCTCCGACACAGCAGAATGGTATATTTCTTTTTTACCGGAGCGTAGCACCCGGGAATTTGTACAGGGACTGTTTAATAAGCAATTATTTGAACTGGGCGACCGCAACGCGAGAATCCGCTTTAATATAGAGAGTGTTGAAATGCTCTCGCCACCGGTATTCAAAGAGACCAGGTTTGAAACACTTTCCCCGGCGTGCATCGTGCGACAGGAAGAGGACGGCTCCGAAAAATACATCTCTTCCGACCATCCCGAAGCAGCAGAAATAGTGAAGCTCAATTTATTGAACAAGTATAAAGCATTTCATGGGTTTGATTTTCCGATGAACGGTTTTCCGTTTCGGCTGAAAACACTCACTCAACCCCGGTCGTCCCTGATCACCATCAAAGAAGGGACACCCCAGGAAAGCAAAATCCGTGGATTTATGTGCCGTTTCGAGC
The DNA here is from genome assembly GCF_937873925.1 of uncultured Proteiniphilum sp. GTDB lineage: Bacteria > Bacteroidota > Bacteroidia > Bacteroidales > Dysgonomonadaceae > Proteiniphilum. Next base: position 27,304 of record NZ_CALNAT010000055.1, read on the forward strand.
TAACCGCCTCCCTTGAATTGATGCAAATCATATACGACACCGGTCTGGGAAGTAAGAATAGCCAGGAATTTGGGTATATAAGATAATACAATATTAAAAAAATCTCGCCTTCCATATGAAAAGTGAGGGATTTTACATTCCATGAGGTACAATTGAAATAAAAAATTCAACTCAGTATTTAAATTCTAAAAAGTTCAATTCAATAGGCAAATTTATAAATATGCGATTATACATTAAAATATCTCGAACGGAGAGGCCGATAGATTTTAACTATCAGCCTTTGCTCACAGGCTGTATTCATAAGTGGATAGGGAGGAATAACTTACAGCATGGAAAATTAAGCCTTTATTCTTTTTCTTGGCTACAAAATGTAGATGTAGGGAGAAACGGAATTAGGGTAAGAGATGGTTCTGCTTTCACGATGAGTTTTTACAATGATGATCTGGCGAAAAATGTGATATCCAAGATTCTGGTCGATCCAATTATGTTTTTCGGAGCCAAGGTTTCAGATATAGACATACAACCAATACCTGCATTTTCTGAAAAAGAGCGTTTTTTTCTCGCGAGCCCTGTGCTGATTAAAAGGCATAAGGACTTCAATGAAACACACTATACCTTTTCTGACGAGCATGCTGATGAATATCTAACGGAGACATTGAAATCAAAAGCCGGAATAGCGGGATTAGATACGGAGAAGTTGAAAGTCTATTTTGATAAAAGTTACTCTTCTCCCAAGACAAAGATTATATCGTATAAAGGAATTCAAAATAAAGTAAATATTTGTCCTGTAATTGTGGAAGGATCTCCTGAACTGGTCGAATTTGCTTGGCACGTTGGACTTGGAAATAGTACAGGCATTGGCTTCGGAGCTTTAAAATAGAAAAATATGAACGAGACACTTTATATTGTAAAATATTCCGGGCCATTTGGGTTCATCAAACCCTGGACAGCCGTCAGAGATAGTGAAACGTTTTCTCAACAGTTTCTGACACCCTCCATCGTGGAAGGTATTGAGAAAAAACTTTTTCCGGAATTACTGAATAAAGTCGGAATTAAGAAGATTAAAGGGCATCGATTGCTGTATGATCAAATATCCCCACAACAGGAAGTAATACAAACACGTGGATGGAATAGTATAAGAAAAGGACGACAGATTCTCTTTGATCGTCCCACATCTATTCTCTTACGAGGAGTGTTAATTCATCCGGTGTTACATCTTGCATTTGATAGTCAATACGATGCTCTAAATGCAAATAAACAACACATTTGCTTATGTCGTAATGAAGATATATTATTTCCCGAGGAAGAGGTGGAAAAAATTAACACCGAGGAGTTTGAGAATGATGAAAGATATCCAGGTTTTGAACTGGTTTTTGAGCAAAACGAAAGGTCTTTTCCTGTTGGAGTCGATCGAAAAACAGAATTAACCATGTTTGGTTGGTTAAAAATTGTAGGAACGCCTATAAAAGAATATATATGATGTTTTACGCGAAATCTGCGCCTGAATGGACACTCGTACTCGATCATTTGCACCATGTTTCTATGGGAGCTGAAAAATTTGCAAGTTATTTGGGCTTGGATTCCCTCATTGCAAAGAATGGAGCTGTTTTACATGATATTGGAAAGGTTCACCCCATCTTCCAAAAAAGATTAAAACAGCCTCGTCGTACATATGAACAGCCATTTCGTCATGAAATCGCTTCTTTGTTTTTTTTATCAGCGTTTCCTCCGGAGCAAAAAGATTCTCTGATTGAAATGGTAGTAAGCCATCATAAATCTATGAAAAAGGATATAAGGAACCTCGGATTGATGGATCTGGAAGAAGAGGGCGATGAATATATTGACTTTCATCTCGGCCACTGGGAAAAATGGAGTATTGATGCATTGAAGATTCTTGAGCACTTTCATATTCATTCTAAGCCAATCACCCGTCAAGCGGCAATAGAGAATTTATATTATTGTATTGATTATTGTGAAAAAAAATCCAAAGAAAAGGGGGCTTCAGAGTGGAAAGGGCTATTGATGGGAGCAGATCATTTTGCATCATCGTTAGTGGATAAAACTGAACAATACCTCGCCAATTTATTCCAAAAACCAGACCTTTCCTTTTACAAACGAACACACCCGTTGTATCCTCTTTCCTTTATGCCAGCTGACTCGTCTCATAGACATACCATTGTCATTGCTTCTACCGGAGCAGGGAAAACTGACTATTTATTCAGACGATGTAGGGGACGTGTATTCTACACACTCCCGTTTCAAGCTTCTATTAATGCTATGTATAGGCGAGTGACTAAAGAATTAGCGGTGAATAATCCCGGGTCAGATATTCGAGTTCTACATTCCACCTCGAGAATAACACGAAATAATGAAGAAGAGCCGGCTTTGCAGCCGTTAATAGGTTCTTCCGTTAAAATACTAACTCCGCATCAATTATCTGCACTGATTTTTGGAATGAAAGGATATGAAGCCTTGTTCCTCGACCTGAAGGGTTGTGACGTAATATTGGATGAAGTACATACATATACAGATATATCACAGGCTATAGTGTTGAAACTACTTGAAGTTTTGGTATACATTGGATGCAGGGTTCATATAGGATCAGCGACTATTTCCTCCATTTTCTACCAAAAAATCATGGGAATATTGGGCAAAGATGTGCTGGAAGTAAAATTGTCGGATGAGGAATTAGATAAATTTGACCGTCACATTGTTCACAAAGTTTCTTCCTATGGAGAGACAGAAAAAGCAATCGCTAATGCTATTGAGAAGAAACAAAAAATTTTGATTGTGCTGAATAGAGTGAAAACAGCCCAAAATGTTTTTGAAACCATACAGGATAATTATATTGGTATTCCTTCTATGTTATTACACAGCCGATTTAAAAGGGGAGATCGAAATATTAAAGAGAGGGAACTAATGGGAATAGACGAAAACGGAGATTCATTGCATGTTTTTAATACTTCCGATGAAGCCTGCATTGTTGTTGCAACCCAAATCGTTGAAGTGAGCCTCGATATCAGTTTCGATCTCATGATAACCGAATGTGCTCCATTAGATGCTATGATACAGCGTTTTGGAAGGATAAACCGAAAGAGAAATAATGAAACGATTGGAAAACTCCAACATGTTTATATCATTGCACCTCCCGATAACGAACAGTCAGCCAAGCCATATGATCTGAAGATTTTGCAAAAGTCATTTGATGCATTGGAAAATGGAATGCCAATCCATGAAAGAGATTTACAAAAAAAGATAGATATGGTATTCGATGATACCGATTTCAGTCAAATTGATGAATACTGCATTTTCAATAATGGATTTACCATTCCTGTCTTAACCCATAGAGCGAAAGCAATTCTGTTTGAATTAATGGAAATAGACAGTGTATCATGTATTACTGAGGAGGATTGGTATAAATATGATAATGGTGATTATGAAAGCAGACTTCAACTGGAAATCCCCACTTATTATTATAGTGTATCAAACCTGCAACAGTCGGAAAAAGGAAATCGACCGTTTATAATTCCGGATAGTGCCTATTGCCCACACACCGGATTGGATATCAGCAAAATTAATTTAGGAACAGGAGTACAGTTATGATAACTACATTGATAGGAAAAACCTTTCTTACTGCATTTAACGAAGAGTATGCTCAAAATTATTCCGCAAAAGATTTTTTTGAGAAAATATATTTCGAGTTGTTTTTTAATCATCCTAAATATATGCAATGGATCACCAATTCCCCTTTTGTGCAAATGAAAAAGGGGCAGAAGGCAGCATTGTTGTCGCCGGAAGAACGTCTTGAAAAATTGCATGCATTGTATGATAAAGCAGAAAATGAAACGGCCGATGCAAGCTTTGCTATTGGTTATCCTGCATCCGAATCAAAAGACTTTGCAAGTACATCCGGAATGGTGTCGGATATTGAGATATTGACCGATGAAGAGGATGTTTATTATTCGTGGATAGGTTCTGGATTAGGTGCCGGCGTTGCCGGTGGCTATAATTTACTGATGAATGATGCTGCAATTCTATTGTATATTTATGAAGGATGGAAATATTACCGCAATTGTTTAAATGATCCTTTACTGGATAGAATACGTGGGAATCAAATTAATACATGGAATGGACAATGGCTAACATACAGGTTGGGAAAGAGTTTTAATCCCGATTTTAGAATATCTGATTTAGAAGATGAAAAGATCATTTCACTATCGACCAATGTCATCGAAGTAGACACAATAAACTGGCCGAATCTGTTTTTCAGTCTTTCCAACCTGTATCCAGAGAAGATTTTAACCACATATGTATACAGTCACGGACAAACAAATACAACTATTGGTTTTATTCCATTTTATCTGAAATCAGGAATACGGCTTAAAGATGTATGGCGTTATCTTTATGGAGATCCAGGGAAATTCAATAATCGAGAATTTCAAAGTCTTTTTGGATTGAACATCAAACGTGCCTGTGAGTTGGGAAATATTGGCATGCAAGCTCTAAGACCTGAAAAGTTGAAAGAGCATATGAAGAAATCAATTAACTCATTGTTCAAGAAAGAAAATGAAATTATTATTTATCAAACTTATAAAACCTGGTTAGTAGCTATGTTATCAAAAAACAAACAAGAAATTATGGACTATACCATCGAGGTAGCAGAACTGATTCAGAGGTATAGAAAAAATGCTTCCGGAACGGAGAGGAAAAATCTGATCGAACTGAGATTATTTGGTGATAAATCAAATAAAAAAGGATTTATAGATGCCCTTACGGAAATGATAAAAGAATTGGAGGGGGACGACCTGCAAAAACTGAGGGAATTAAAGAACGAAGTTCATTTAATGACCAATGAAGAGTTTGGATACTTTAATACCCTTTTGAAATTTGATTACGCGTTCATCGAAAAAACAAACTATTAATAATTATTACAATGAATACAATCTACATTAGAACCCTTAAAAGAGCCGAACATACTGTTTTTAATATTTCAGACGGACAGAAAACCTATTACGATGTTCAATTTGATCGCTTTTTACCTTTCTCTAGTGGACAGCAGGTGAAGCGATCGATCATTGATTCAATTTGTGAAGTGCTTAATGAAACACCCAGTCCCACCACTTTTCATTTTGACATCACTAAACAGAATGAACTTAAAGAAGGAGAAGTGTACGGTACATGCGACCCGACCTACGTGGATCAACTTTTCGGAGGTTGGATGAAGGCTGGGAAAAAAATTGAGAAAGGCGACCAATCTCGTACTTTAAAACGAAGGAGTCCTTTATCTATATCTGCCATGCGTGCTTTACATCCTCTATTGGCAGGTGTAAACAGAGAAAATATTTCTTTTGATAGGAGCGATCGGCCAAATAACGAGGTAATTGTTCGTGACGAAAAAGGGAATATATTATCAGAAGAGGAGATTACTGAGTTTCTAGAAGGTAAAGACCGAAGTCTGAGTAGAAAATGGATTCCCAATAATAGCCGTGCTACCGGACTGTTTATTTTGGATATTGCAATTGACCTACGTAGACTCTTTTCTGTTTCTATCAACCAATTGGAACCGGAAATGTCGGATGATACCATTACTAAACTCATTGAAAATGGGTGGGTTAAATCCAAAAATATTTTTGGAGAATGTTTGGTGGCTCCACAAGAACTTCGTGAAAGTTGGATAAAAGGATTGGCCCATGCAATTATTAGCTGGAAAATAACCTCTAATCAATCCCGAACTTTTAGTTTAATGGATACATTGGCTGTTGCCATAAGTGATAATGCGAATGTTATTGCCGGCAGTATCCGTGCGAAACTATCGGAGGAAGATTCGGGAAAAGCCATACCTATTATTGATGAATCGTTAGAAAATGTAGATACTTTCATTTCTTTGCAAGCTGGCGGATATATACAGACGAAAGGTGAAAAGGCCGATGCGCTTGAGCAAGCGGAGCAAAAACTTGTCGACTTAATGATGGCTTACGATTATGAACATCAAATTTGATTTGTAGGCATTCTTTTCTTTGTTTAGTAACCCTACTGTAGGGGTTTTGTACTTAACACCACCAATTATAGGATGCTCATGAAAGGTTATACCGTGGAGAAAATGTTTAGAGCGTAACTCCCCAATCAGGGAAACGTTGAATCGAAGATATAGCATGACAATCACCGGCACTCATTTCAACTATTATCAGGTTTGCAAGCGGAAGCTTTGGCTGTTTGCAAATGGAATTAATATGGAGCATTTGTCGGACCTGGTGTACGACGGAAAGCTGATCCACGAGAACAGTTATCCGCAGAGATCGGAACGGTATGAAGAACTGGAAATAGAAGGCATAAAGATTGATTTTTACGATGCCCGGAATAAAATTATTCATGAAATCAAGCGTTCCAACAAAGTAGAAATATTATATTTACGTGTTGGAGCAAAACGGTGTGGCGGATGTCACTGGTGTGCTTGAGTATCCTACATTAAGGCTTACCGAGAAAGTTGTGTTGACTGATGAAGACAGGGTGAAAATTGCAGGTATGAAACAAGAAATTTCAGAAATCATTTGTTCAGATGAATGTCCTCCCACGATTAATGCAAAAATCTGTAAGAGTTGCAGTTATTATGAATTTTGTTATGTAAACGAATCGGAAGAATGAAAAAAACGTACTATCTTTTCAATCCGGGTGTATTAGAGCGCAAGGATAATACATTGAAATTTACTCCCTTCGAGGAGGATGAGAATGGTGAATTGTATCAGCCCGGACAACCACGATATCTGCCGGTGGAGGATATTGCAGAATTTTACGTGTTTGGCTCCTTGCGTGCCAAGAGTTCACTTTTCAATTTTCTGGGACAGAAAGATATCGTTCTTCATTTTTTTGATTACTACGAAAACTATACCGGTTCTTTCATGCCTCGAGACAGTTTATTGTCGGGGAAGATGTTATTGACCCAGACATCGGCTTACCAGAATAAGAAAAAACGAATTGAGCTTGCACGGAAATTCGTAGAAGGCGCTGCATTTAACATGATTAAAAATTTGCGATATTACAGCACCCGAGGGAAAGATCTGGAAGGAGTGATTGAGAAAATACAGTTATTCAGTTGTCAAATAACTTCTTCAGTGACAATAGACGAATTGATGGGTATCGAGGGGAATATCCGGCAAACCTATTACGATGGATTCGATTTAATTCTCAGTGAATTCAACATGAATGGACGGAGTAAACAGCCGCCTGGTAATGAGGTGAACGCGTTGATATCTTTCGGCAATATGATGTGTTATAGTCAATGCCTAAAGGCAATACATCAAACTCAACTCAACCCAACAATCAGTTATTTGCACACACCGGGAGAAAGGCGTTATTCTCTTTCATTGGATGTTTCTGAGATATTTAAACCAATTTTGGTAGATCGCATTATCTTTAAACTTTTAAATAAGAAAGAACTTCAGGAGAAGCATTTCGAACATCGATTGAATAGCTGTCTTTTAAATCCCTCGGGAAAGAAAATCTTTGTTCAGGCTTTTGAAGATCGATTAAATGAGACGATACAGCATCGTTCTTTAAAAAGAAAAGTAAGTTATAAGCATCTTTTGAAGCTGGAATGTTATAAACTGAGCAAGCACTTACTGGGGATGGAGGAGTATAAACCATTTAAGATGTGGTGGTAACAAGAACATCTTCTTGTCTGCTCGTTTTCATCCCCGGGTTATGTCCAGAACGTCCATGATTGTAGCAGGAACATCTTCCTCGCCAGCAAATTGTAATCAATCTGACTCAACTCTGTGATAAATGGTAATAAAAGGCTGAACATTTTGTACATAAAGCAATTGATTCATTAAATACTTAATTTTCAGGTGATAGATGTATGTAATTTTGGTATATGATATTGGAGAAAAACGGGTAGGGAAGATGCTCAGATTATGTCGTACGTATTTGAACTGGATTCAAAACTCTGTCTTTGAAGGAGAAATTACAGAAGTTAGGATGAAAGAATTAACCATAAAGGCGGAAAAGATAATGAAAAAAGAGGAAGGAGATAATTTGATTATTTTTTCCAGTCGATCGGATAAATTTCTGGACAAGCAAATTATTGGACCTGAGCGGAGTAGTACCGATAATTTTTTGTAACGGATTGTCGGTCCACTGGTTTTGGGTTTGCCGGAGAGTATATTCTACCGAATGAGATCTTTGACATATTGAAAATAAGCCTATTAAATAGGTTGTCGATGCCCTGGTATTTTTGTATCTTTGGGCATCGACAACTTTTAGGTGTAATTTTGCGGATATTTTTCTTTTTTAATTGCTGATAATCAGCTTTATTTTTTGTCGTTTTCAACGGCTATTAATCGTACTAGGTAGAATTGAAATTTTTTAGCTGGCCCATAATTGCATTATGTTTAGTGCTATTAATCGTACTAGGTAGAATTGAAATGATGATAGTATCAATATCATCTATAGCACACTTGCTATTAATCGTACTAGGTAGAATTGAAATGATGATAGTATCAATATCATCTATAGCACACTTGAGCTATTAATCGTACTAGGTAGAATTGAAATAATATCAAAACGCGCAGAACATATTTGTAAAAATGCTATTAATCGTACTAGGTAGAATTGAAATGACATATGTTGTAAGTCCGTAGCGTGTGCGGCAGTTGCTATTAATCGTACTAGGTAGAATTGAAATACATAAAGGGATATGGGTCCGCATACAACGAGTTTCTATTAATCGTACTAGGTAGAATTGAAATATGGCTAATCGCTGCTTTTATTGTATTGTTGCCTACTATTAATCGTACTAGGTAGAATTGAAATGTCCTTAGAGTTGATACCAAACATGATATCAATAGACGCTATTAATCGTACTAGGTAGAATTGAAATGTGATTCCAAAATAGAGCGTGCTGAAGAAAGCCTGTCTATTAATCGTACTAGGTAGAATTGAAATTGGACCGAATCAGGCACATACCGATACTCGTTATACTATTAATCGTACTAGGTAGAATTGAAATTATTCATAGTGAACTTACGGGAATGAGTGAGATCAAACTATTAATCGTACTAGGTAGAATTGAAATCTCATTGAATATCAGATAATTATAAAGCATAAAAACTATTAATCGTACTAGGTAGAATTGAAATGGGATAAACTTACTGCAGACAATCTACAACGGATTCTATTAATCGTACTAGGTAGAATTGAAATTATAATCAGCCAAGGAGCCAGGTACCAACTTCATCTATTAATCGTACTAGGTAGAATTGAAATTGGTGGACATTCTCTTGCTTGGACTGTACCACAGCACTATTAATCGTACTAGGTAGAATTGAAATAAATTTCGCAGTATTTTAAGGTTTGAAGGTAGTTTTCTATTAATCGTACTAGGTAGAATTGAAATTTTATGTGCTGTGAATTAGATACGCCGCCTACATGCTATTAATCGTACTAGGTAGAATTGAAATAAGTTTGGCCGTCTTTCTCCTGCTACTGCGGTTTCTATTAATCGTACTAGGTAGAATTGAAATGTTGCCTTTTCGCGCTTATCAATTGATCTACAATGCTATTAATCGTACTAGGTAGAATTGAAATTATGGTATGACATCCTCTGATCCTCTCTGGCAACGCTATTAATCGTACTAGGTAGAATTGAAATAATGAACGAGAACGTCTACGGCCTAAACGGCCTCTTCTATTAATCGTACTAGGTAGAATTGAAATACCTTAACATGTCCTCGATCCTGCCAAGCACGTACCTATTAATCGTACTAGGTAGAATTGAAATTGCCTATTGCTAAACTTTTTACAATTGCCATAAAAAACTATTAATCGTACTGGTAGAATTGAAATTTTATTAAATATCTCATATAATACATGATCGTTAGCTATTAATCGTACTAGGTAGAATTGAAATAACGCTTCAATCCCTTTTTCTTTCCGGCTTTACTCTATTAATCGTACTAGGTAGAATTGAAATTAGAACTTGCAATATTGTATATGCAGCAACCCGTTGACTATTAATCGTACTAGGTAGAATTGAAATATCAGATTGAAGTCGATGCCCGGTATCTCCTTGTCGCTATTAATCGTACTAGGTAGAATTGAAATAACTTTGGAACGAGTTGCGCCAGGAAGCAGGCGTTGACTATTAATCGTACTAGGTAGAATTGAAATTTGGGCCACGCTGGGCACCATCCCTTTCCGGAAAGCCATTAATCGTTTCTCATTAATCTTACTGGGTAGAATTGAAAGACAACAGCTTTATTCAATTCAAAACATCTATATCTACTGTTAATCGTACTTTAGGTAGAATTGAATTTGCTCAAACCGCTCATGGAATCCCTGTTTTTTTCCGTTTTTTAGTATACCGAACGCGGGGGAAATAAGCATTTTTTTAAGCGTTACGAATTTGCTTTAACAAGAAATTCTTGTTTTTAATACCTACAAAACGGTTTATTTCCACTCCGTTTTTTAAAAGGATCATCGTGGGAATGCTGCGTATGTTGTATTTCTGGGCAAGTGACTGGTTTTGCTCAATATCTACTTTGCCGACATGGTGATTTCCCGTCAGTTCATTGGCGACCTCGTTTAATACGGGCGCCATTATCCGGCAGGGAGCACACCAGGCTGCCCAAAAATCAATCAGTATGACTTTGTTCTTAGTTTGATATTGAAAATTTTTATCCGTAAGGGGAATAATCCTTTCATGATCACCAACCATGGAGATCTTTTTCATTTTAGCCTGAAGTCTGTACATATAAATAATGCGAATCAGTAGTTGGAACTGTTCGCGAGTTTATATAGTTAAAGTATTTAAAATCAATGAAATAAGTGCGT
>NZ_CALNAT010000056.1 GCF_937873925.1 uncultured Proteiniphilum sp.
ATTATCATTAACGACAAAGGTGAAATTATCAGTTTTGTCATTACCCGGGGTAACGCGGATAACCGCCATCCACTCTCGATGGAGAGCTCCATCAGCAAGGTATCCGGTAAACTTTATGCCGACAGGGGATATTGAAGAAAATGCCAAGTGTGCAAAGCTGAAGATTGAACTTGTATAGTTGTTCGTTCCCCGTCCTTTGAACAATGATGAACAAAAAGATAAGGATTTTAAAAGTGCAGTCTGATAGAAATTGTCGGGCGAGGGAGATAATGAAGACTGATTGAAAACAAAGCGTTGTCGCGAGTCATTTATTTTTGTTAAAAAAAACTTTATATCTTTACGTTCAAATAAAAATATTTTGAACAATACTGCACTATCCAAAACCTTTTAAGTGGACTCAACAACGAAACAGAAATCATGAAAATAATAACTGTAATTATAATGTCTTTAATCCTATTGGGAGCTTGTAGCCAATTAACAAACATGTCTCCGAAACAATTGAATCTAATCAAGAACGATAAACTTGATATGACCATTGTTCAATCAATAAAGGATTATTATCAGATCATCTATGGACAAGGTACACGATTGGAAGAATTTGCAGATGCCGCCGCAATAAAGTTAACATATTACAACACCCCGGATAAAGATGAAGAGAATGACGGTCGGATAATCATGATAACCATTCCCTTAATAAGGGATCAGGAAATATTTGGCGCGATTCCTATTTTGGAAGGAGACTTAAACAAAGACCTGAAGAATGATTTAGTAATCAGTGTTCATACCGAATTCGGTAATAGCGCATCACAAGATATTTTTATATTCATAAACGAAAACGAGAAATATAGATTTGCAACTGTCAAGGGTCACCAGGATGTTTCCGGATGTACAGGATATTTTTGGGCAAGAAAAATTGAAAATAATTTGATCGTAGGTAATTCATCATGCTATTCCGGAGATGATGCGATGTGCTGTCCTTCACTACATTATAAGACAAAAGTTGCTTTTGACAACAATGAACTAAAGTATGTGTCAAAAAAGAGAATACAATGAACAATGAACCGCGACAAGTGCGACTTTGCGTATGCCGTAGCTCATGGTGTGGTGGTCAATATTCACATCTTCCAAAAAAAGCGAAATAACACCACCCCTACCGCGAGGAAGATCAATATACTTTTCCAGTTTTTTTTGCCTTCAATATGCGAGTTAAAATAGGGGCAGAATGAGAGGTACTTTATGGAGATGGTAGATTCCGGAGACGGTTTCAGGAATACCGGCGAGCCAACTTTTTGTCCTGTACCGTAATATTTTTTCCCGTTTACCGTGAATTCGTATCCAAAAAGATAGGTGTATCGATTCGGAATAACTTCATTTCTTTCTCCATATTCCTGACGGTAACTGGTAAGGGTTGCCTGTTTATCTTCGCCAAATAATACCAGCACACCTAAAAAAGAGGCGTAAATAACAAATAGCATGGAAACACTAAAAATCAACCACTTTCCAAAATTATTTCTACGATTACCTTTATCCATAAAAAAATTGAATAACATTCAGGATTACAAAAGTAAGTAATTAACTCAATTATTAAAATAAAATTGCTTTAAACACGGTCATCTAAACAAACCACTCATTAAACAGGGGCTCTAATTGATCTAAAACAACCTGTTAAATCGTCTAAAGAAGACACTTAGAGAGGGTTATAGAGAATTACTGTTCCGTAATTTATTTATAGTAAAAAACTAAAACTTTGAAATATTATATTAATTTTGCGTAGGAGGATCTTGCAGCAATTAATACCCTGATAGAACAATTATGAAAATAAACAGAACCGGGCATGCTTGAGCCAGACAAGGGCTAAAATAGCCTAATGAAACACACAGATGCAAACAAATAAAATAATAGTATGAGAAATATAAAGTTATTTACAGCATTAATCCTGTTATTTTTACTTCTCCCTATAATACTTTTTGCTCAAAGTAGCCCCATGGATGTGGCCACGCAAACCGGTTCATTAACATGGAACAGGTTGCCTTCCGATGCAGAACTGGATGTTGCTGCCGGAGAATTGGTCGAACAACTGGGCGGCGATGTCTCGGTTGGCGGCACTGTCGTGGATGAGCGGAGAGTTGAAGTTTCGAAAATTGTTAAGTTACATAACAAGGAACTGGCTGGCAAAAAGGAACCCGGATCCATTTCCTCAGCGCGTATCTTTTCTGCTATTTACGGTACCTACCGCACAACGATAAATTCCTATTCCTTAGTCCAGAATATTCAGGAAGATAAATTTTATTTTATTGGCACCTATATGGGAAGTTATAGGCCATCCTCTTTGGAAGAGGCTTACAACAATAGTATAAATGAGATTACCAGTTCACCATTTACAGCATTAGGTTTTGCTCCGCCTCTTGGCGAATCTTCTACAGAGGGAACGGCTGAAGTTGGCGGCGACCAGTCTTCTTCAGGTGAAGACTTTCCCTGGGAAGTAGTAGTCGGACTGCTTGGTGCAGGAGGTGCAGCCGGAGGTGTTACAGCACTGGCACGGAAGCTGTTCAGGAAAAAGCCGGGACAGAAACAGAAACAAAACGATAAGACGAAAAAGGAAAATAGTAAGGAAGAAAAGAAGAAAGAGGAGGAGGAACAGGTAAAATATATCCTGAACCTGAACAAGGAGCAGTTTAAACTTTCTGCCGGACAACCTGATATATTAGAGGTGGTTGTGTATAAGATTACGCCAAAGACCCAGCAAAAATATCCGGCACAAATACAACTCATGAATCCTGAAAGGGCATTAAGTATAAGTCCCACTCAGGCACAAGGTAGTCTTTCGGCACAGATGATTTTGGAAGGAACTCCCAGTAGTGCTACGTTCAATATTACGGTGCAGGCGGTTGCCGACGGTCACCAGTTCCAGAAATTCATTCAGATACAGACCCAAGGGAAAAAACAGTTCTCGGTAGAGACATCGCCGGGAAACAAACGCTCGCTCCGCCCCGATACCTACCAGGTGATTGAAGTTCGTGCCAGGATTTTGGATGAAAATGACAAGCCTGTTCCCGAACTGACTGAACAGATTATATTTAAACCGCAAAGCGACTGGATAGATTTGTCGGAACCGATTCTTGACGATGATTATATAGCCTTAAATATGGGTTGTACCAGTCCGAATCCGGACAACAAGACGGCAAATATACCAAGTTCAGTGAACTTGATGTTGCTGATGGATGATGTACCCGAAGGAGAAGCTCCCTTGAGGCAGGATTTGGAGATAAAGTTGCTGGATTGCAAACTGGAAACCGAAATCGAGGAGGCCACTTTTCCCGTTTCAGACGATATGAGCGAGATCACCTTTGATGTGTGGATTGAAAATGCTGGCGATGAAAAAGGATGGAACTTCAATGGCGAATACAGGTATGGATCTCTTCCCTCCGATCCGCTGACATATATTGATATTCAGCCAAAAGGTGAATCCAAGGCTTCCGTAACTCTCACAGGCCCCTTGATTAAACCCAAAGAAGGAGAATCTATTACCGCTAAAACACTTATTATTTCTGCCGCACAGGGCGATGAAAAACCATTGGAACGCCACCTGAATATCATGATCATGCAGGAGGGACTCATCATTAAGAACGGGGTAAGCAAACAAAACGAAATGTACATTCTTGCCAGTAAGCCGTTCGAGGAAAATCTCGACTTCGCACTGTACCGTTACGATAAACAGTCCAACCAGGTATTAACGGATAAAGAAGGACTGGCTGAAATTCAATTTGAATTACAAAGCGAGGAACCCGAAATCATTAATCTGGCGAGTGTACTGCAACCCGAATTCACGTTTGAAGGATTAGTCACCAATATTCCTTATGGACGTTACCATTTTACAACAAAAGAAGAGATACCCGGAACAGGCGATGTGTTTATTTTGGATTATCTTGTAAAGGCACCATCTGGTGATGCTGAAAGGCCTGAATATTTCGAAAAGAATATACGTTTAAAGGTCAAGACTTACGGAATTGGAGAGGAGTTCCCCGACTGGGTGAAAGCATATGAAGAGTGCAAATACATAATCAATAATTATGTACCTGCCGGTGAGGCCAAGAACAAGTTGTACGAAATACTCGAACTCAGAAAAATGACTCTGGGTGCAGAAGGGCTTACAGAACTAAGAAATAGAATCTGGAAAGTGGCTTCTAATCTTATTCTCGCCGAAGGTGCAGAAGGATACAAATCGGAAGAGGCCTGGGCCAATGCCATCACGATCACTCTCGAATGGACAGAATGGGCCGGCGATATGGCTTTCAGCGCATTGGCTGCTTTCTACCTTAAAGGAGTGGGAGCAACGGCAGCGGGTATGATCAAGGCAAAAATGATTGAAGCGCTCAACTTTTACATCTACGAACCGGAGAAGGGATGGGATGTTTTTGCTTCACGCCAGCTTGATTCAATCATGCCATTGCTGATGAATATGGCAAAGGGAAGGCTTCTCAGCATCGAAAATATTGAGCTCGTGGTAAAAGATAACCGCACACTCGCATGGACAATTTTTATAAGTTGCGAATTCTTATATAACCTGTACCAGACCAAATCGGTCGTGGAGGCTGCAAAAATAACGGGCAGACAGATAGCGGAAGAGTTAATCGTCAAAAAACTCACCGGAATGCTGCATCGTGAAGCCTTAAAACGAAACTACGAGGTGATTACACCCGATGAAGTTTTAGACGACATGATGAAAAATATAAAAACGGTTGACGGGAAAGAGGAAATTAACAAGGGTAAATTGCTCGAGATTATGCGCGACCCCGCGAAAGTGCGTACTATTCAGAATCATGGAACAAAGGAGATGAAAGATATTTTTAATCGTTCGCGAAGTAAAATATATAACGAACACGATGCCCGGTTAAAGGAGTACATTACTAAAGAATATAAACTGAACCCGGACGAAATAAAAATAGATGATTTCAGGACACCGGGCAAAGGGGGTGATTCCGTGAATACCGACCGCGATTACAGGGTGTTGCGAAAAGTGAAAGGTGTAGATGGTACAGAAAAATGGATTGAACTGCAAAGAGGCAACTGGCTTGAGGAGTCGTATAAAATCTTTGGACAGGTGACCGAAAAGCCTGAGGGTTTGAGTGATCTGGAATGGGCAGAAGCTCACCAGCAACGTGGGACAGACCGATTTGATGCTGAAGCAAGTAAAGACTACTCAGATCATGTATTTAATCCCGAAACTAATGAAATAGATATTAACAAGTCGAATATCACGAAGGTAAAAGAGGGAAAAACAACGTTGTACGATGCCGCAGAGACAGGAAAAATGTATCAAAACAAAGTAGAGAATGCCATGAAAAGCGGGCATGAATCGGAGGCTTTTGCACAGGCTAAGAAAGCAGCAGGTACATTGAAAGATGTACGATCGGGCTACAAGGATGGAATGAACTTGGACATAAAGGATTTACCGCGGGATCTGGATAAGGCGATGGAGGTGATCAACAAGGCAAAGGTTGATGTAAATGCAACCGGACCCCATCTTGAGAGCATTAACAATGAACTGAAATCGTTGGGTTATTCAGATGTATCGGAGGTATCCAAAGATATATCAAAAGCATTTAACGATCTGAAAGAGTTTGACAAGAAAAATCCGGCGGACAGCCTCTTTAAATAAAAAGAAAAGAATTATGGCATATTGTACAAATTGTGGTCAACCGCTATTGGGTCAAGCAAAGTTTTGCGCAGGCTGCGGAACAAAAGTCCTTGCCGAACAGATTCGAACCTATGCGTCGGGATACAAGGAGAAAATGCATAAAGGTGTTGAGCAGCAACTGAAAAGCAGTCTGAGGAGTTACGCAAACTCTACTATACAGAAAAAAATTTCCCAAATGGCAGAAAAAGGGATATCGGCTATTTTAGACCCTCCACCAATTGAGAAAAAATCAGCACCTGTATCACAACCTCCACCTGTTTCAGAACCGGCAATTGAATATGAAGTACAGGGAGGAGTTACCATATGGACTTGGTTATATCTTATTGTCAATGTGATTATTGCAGTTCGTGGCTACCTCTCTAACGAAGTAATTGGAATATTGTTATGCTCAATTATCGTGCTTTTATTGGTTTTTATAAGGCGAAAAAAGGCAAAACCCTACTACTGGCTGTCAAAGCTTTTAATTGTTGTTCAGATGGTTGTTGTTGCATCGATATTATATCGCCATGTAATGAGCCAACATTTCACATTTACATCCTTACTCTTTGCTGCATTGCTGTACATTGACTTTTCACTTCTCTTCAAGGGAAATAAACAAATAAAATAATGGATAGAATTTGTAAAAACTGCGGTAGTCAACTTGCGACTGAGAACTATTTCTGCCCGAATTGCGGGATAAAACAGCCGGAGTACTCCAGTGAAGAAATAGAAACAAAGGAAGCACATGGACAAATACAAGAGCGAAGAGATACAACGGAAGGCGACATCGATTTTCAAAAAATTAACGGCAAACTTAAAGTAAAGAACAGTCAACAAAAAGCAGTTGTCATTTCATTGATTGTCTCATTAGCAGGAGTGATTCTCACTTATCTCACTTTTACTGAAGGTAACCCCTTGTATAAGGCTTATGCCGTTACATTAATCAGCATATTTATTGTGCTTGCAGGCTTAATTGTTGCCTTGATCCTTCGAAGCAGAGCTAAAAAGATGAAAACTCTCATCTCGGGTGAAAACGTAATTGCGAGCTGGCAGCTCAGTGATCAGAAAAAATCGGAATACGCCAGCTTCCTTTTTCAAAACGAAAAGGAAAAGAACAAAGCAATTTTGCTGATTACTACTGTTCTGATTGTAATTATCTTCGGAATAGTTATTCTTTTTATGGGTGAAGGCAGAGGTGTGATGTTTTTAATGATGGTTGCACTTATTGCCATAATTGCTGCTTTTGCACTCGGTATGCCTGCTTACTACCGCAATAAAAACCTTAACGGTGACGGGGTGATTTTGATTGGACGGAAATTTGCCTACATCAACGGCTTTTTCCATAACTGGGATTTCCCGCTTTCGGGTATCCAGAAAGTTAAGATGATTGAAAAACCATTTCACGGTCTTTATATAAAGT
>NZ_CALNAT010000057.1 GCF_937873925.1 uncultured Proteiniphilum sp.
TCCTGTTCGCGCTTTTCCGAAACCACTTTCCCGGCAGATAATTCAATAAAAGCGCGAACAGGATGGGAATCGGAAATCCGGCAAGAAGACCATATACGCTGATTCCTATCGTATTCAGAAGCAGGTTCCTGAAATTATAGCCGCTGAAGAATCTGGTAAAATGGTCAAATCCGACCCAAGGGCTGCCACTGAAACCGAGCTTTGGGATAAAGTCTTTAAACGCAATTTGTATGCCATACATAGGAACATAGTGAAAAATGATATAATACGCCACAACAGGCAGGATCATCAGATAAAGAATGGGGTTTTTTCTCATATCCTTTCCCAGCCTGAAAAAATAGCTCTTCTTTTTCTTTTTCATTGTCATTTCCGTATAAGTTGTTTTGGCTTGTGCCGGCATAGATACCCTTCCTTTCTAACCTGTTCCGTATTCAAAAGAGGCGGCGGACCGGGCATACGGCCATTCCAAAATGGCCACGGAAGACCTTGAGACTGCCGCCTGTTAAAAACCGGCGAAAACTGGCATTCAATTAGGGGAATGCCCTGTTCCGGCAGTTTTTAAAAAAAGGGCGGGCGCCCGGAAGAGTCTGCCCTTGTAACGGTTCAGACTATTGCCTTATCACTGCTTTATCGCTTCTTCATATGCTTTGGTATAAATCGTCATCAGTTTTTCCAGTCCCATATCTTTCAGCGTGGCAATATGCGTATCCCAGCTTGCGTCAAGCTCCTGCCGGCCTACGACCACTTCCGCTATATACTGGTCGACATATGGGTTGAGATCCGCAGTGGCACTGGCGACGGTCTTGCTGTCAGCGTCATTGTAATTCAAACTGGGAAATGGCTCTGCACCAAGTGCGACAGCTTTTGTATTAGCCTCGTTAACCTTTGCCTCATTTGGATCCGATACATTCTTCCCCCACAGTTCAGGCATAATCGACGGATGTCCGGCGGATCCTTGTATTGCGGCATTGGCACGTAGGATCCCGATATCGCCGAACTCACCTAAAACCCAGTCCCATGACCCGTCGTCGTTGATCTTATAGGTTTCATTTTCTACACCCATCCAGGCAAGCCGTCCGCCTTCTTCCGAATACCACTGATCCGCCCATGCTACGGCAATGTCAGGATGCTCGCATTTATCCGTCACCGCGAAGGCACCGGACCAGGCGCCTGCATTGGTGGGAAAAATACCTTTTCCAAAAGGCATAACAGCCGGATAGTTTTCGTCCCGATCTCTTCCTACCGTAAGGAATGCTCCTGAGTCGAAAAAGCTTCCGAGGGTGTCGCCGGAGGCACCGATTGCTTTTTGCTGATCCGGCTCAAGTGTAAAGGAATCCTTTGCCAAGAGTCCATCCTGGTAGAGCTTCCTGCAATATTTCAAAAAATCCTTAAATTTCTCGGTCGTTGCAATATACTGCAGTTTGCCGTCAATCAGGGTCTTATCGCCATAGTTGGTAATTCCGAAATACGGATAAAGCAACGTTACCTTTGTCCCTGTCGTACACATGAGCGGAATCTCGTCTGCTTCGCTGTTCCCGTTCGGATCCTCTGTTTTGAACGCTGACAGCACATTGTACAGTTCATCGGTGTTCGTCGGCATTTGCAGGCTCAATTTGTCAAGCCATCCCTGATTGATAAACAGGAGCGTACTTCCGGGTCCGGTATTGCCAACTTGAGGAAGGGAATAAATATTCCCGTCACCTGACGTCATAACCTGCTTAATCGGCGGTCTTTCCCCTAAAAGTTTTAAAATATTTGGCGCATTCTTATCTATTAGATCATTCAAAGCGATAAAAGTGCCCTGGCTTCCATATTTATCAAGTGTCGATCGATCCAGGCTTGTTTTCATAAACACATCGGGATACTGTTTGCTGGCAAGAAGAAGATTTCTTTTTTCCCCCAAATCCGCCCCTGTCACGGATTGAACGTCCCATTTAACATTTGTCAGTTCCTCCATCTTTTTCATAGCCAGCGTATTGTCCAGCGAGATGTCAAAATTGATTACCGACATCATCTTCATGGTAACAGGTTCAGAAAGGGGAAATTGGACCTGTTCTGACGAAGCGGCATTGGAAGCCTCTTCCGCGTCTTTCACAGGTTGACCGGTGGATCCGGAGACCTTTTTGTCGGTATTCGATCCGCAGGACATAGCGCCTAAGACCAGGATTATCGCCAATAACAAAGTGGCAGCTTTTTTCAGCATTTTCATGTAATCTCCTCCCATGTCACTATTTATTATCAAAGGTTCTTTTCCATTCAAACATTACCGAACAGCGCTGTTTTTTGATGCTTGAATTTACTATTGCCATTGTTTCAAAATGATGCCTGAAATTCAAGACACAATGTTTTTTGCTTTAAATGAAATATTGTATGGTAGCGCTGATGCTGTACGGCAGCGCCGTTGTCGGTGCAAATCACGATACCGCTCCTTTTTTTACCTGCATTCATAAAGATATGTACCGTGGATATGTGCCGCATGTACTGTATGTTCTGTTGCCATACAGGCTTGCCGGTTGCATCGAAACACCGTCGGAAGGACCCTTTTGCATCCTTTTTGATTCACTTGTCGACCAGCGGTTCCCTCATGTTCTTTCGATAAGAAGACGGCGATATCCCGCTTTCTTCCTTAAATTTCCTCCGAAAGCTTGATACATTATCATAACCGACAAGCGCTCCGATTTTCTCAATGGGATAATCCGTTGTAGACAATAATAGCCGTGCTTTCTTATAGCGAAGAGCCCACACATAGTTTGAAAAATTAACGTCAAAATCTCTTTTGAAAAGAGAGCTCATATAGGCGATACTGACATGGAAGTGGTCGGCAAGCATTGTTATGGAAAAATCAGATCGACAGAAGTTTTTCCTGACGAAGGCTTCGATCTGCGCAGTCGAAATGGTGCCGGAAGATTCCGAATACAGGATGTCCGTCATGGTATAAAAATTATTCAAAATCTCCTTTTTTGTTTGGGCATAATTGCTTTTTCTACACAGGTCAAGAGTTTGATTAATGATAGCGCGATACTTTTCGTACTTTACCGCACTGCGATTCATCGATGTGCCGATCAGCGTCGTGGTATCAATCAGGATACAACGAATGAATATTTCGGAATCATTGTCTGTATCAATGAAATCCAATAGTTCTTTCAGCAGGCGGAAGCTGTTTTCCGTATCCATTTGTTCGAGAGCGGCTGCCAATTGGTCAAACAGCCGATAGGAATAATTCCTGTCGTATTGATCCGGTTTTTCCGAAATGTCGTCATAACCGACAATACGGCAATCAAAACTCAAATAGCTTTCCGCCGTTGTTGCGTTACTGTACAAACGGGCAATATCAAACAAGCTTGCGGAACGGTTGCTAAAGGCAATCATACAGGGGATTTGAGACAGAAGGCCCTCCAAAGGATGTTTTAAAACAAGATCATCCGGATCCTTTTCCTCTTCCCAGGCCAATAAAAGAGAAACATGTTCCGGATCCGCTTCCAGAATGACAAAGGTAAACGCGTCCCTGAAATGGGACTGAATCCGTTCAATGGTATCATCTTCGGGAGAATCCAGAAACGTAATTTTAGCTACTGCCAAAATCAACTTGTTGCCGGCACTAAATAACTTATCGATACTGTCAAGCACTGTGTTCGAAATATTCTGTGAGATATATTTTGAGTTCAAAATGCTTTCGTGGATTACGGTTTTGTAGTTGTTCAGGCTTCTTCTTAAAAGCAGGTTAAGCTCTTCGGACTCCTGATAGGTACTGCCAAGCAAAGCAATATAGTTTGAAAGATGGCTTCTGCTCTTGGTAATGCGTTTTTTCAGCTCGTACAACGGAAAATATGTGATTTTCATCGAACAAAATGTCATGATAATCGCAACAACGGCCAAAAGCCCCACCGTCAGATAGGTATTTAAGAACACCGTGTCAACCAGGGACTGGATAAAATTTTTATCCATTGCCGCGTGAAAAACGAGTTCCGGATAGGTCAGCCTCAGGGTAAAAATGTCTTCGGAGGCTTCCGCCGACTCTTCCTTTACACCGGAAACGGGAGCGGCGCCGCAGGAAAGAATCGTACCGCCTGACAGATCGGTCAGTTCAACGCCGGTAATGCCCTTGGAAAGACAGGCATTCAGGACAGAGGTCAGTTCCTCCTGGTCCAGTACATAGATGACCCGGAAATCCGACGAGGAATTTTTGGGAGAAAAAAGCAGTAGGGTAGCGGTTCCGTTTGTGGCGGAATAAACTTTGCCGAAGGTGGTATCAGAGTCGTAATAGCTTTCGGGAATCAGTATATCATTTTCCCCGTACATGGTAAAATTAATGGAACCTTCCGCAACTCTGCACTGGCGGGTCGTCGAATAGGCTACGCCCCTTTTCCGGTCAAAATAAATAATATCCCGGGAAAAGATGTTCCGGGAACGGTATTTTGCCAGCTCTTTGACAATCTGGTAGCGCGAATAATCGGTATTACTGTTATACCTTGCGTTGATAATGTTCATATCCGAGGATAAAATCAGATTTGTCTTTTCAATCTCAAGAAAACCCTCCGAAATTCTGTCCGCAGCGTTGGAAATCTGAGCCCGGCTCTCCTGCAGATACTCTTTGACATACACCTGCTTCAATTGATGATTAATGATAAAGTACATACCAGTAATAACGATTATCAGAATAGCGGCATAAGAAAAGATATACTTTAAAATTGTTGATTTCAAAAACTCTTTCCACTTCATATTTTTTATCTCCAACTTAGTAATTTCTTATATTACACTATTATCACCATAAAATTATATCATATTTTATGAAACGTGTGTATATTATTGTATATCATCGGTAACATTCCATTGCCGATTCAATAAAAAAATTACCTCGAGAGAATCATGAATTCTATGAATCGGCAACGGGATGATTTCATCATAATATTGTAAAGCAATTGACATGCAGGTATAAT
>NZ_CALNAT010000058.1 GCF_937873925.1 uncultured Proteiniphilum sp.
GGCCGGACTATTTCCTAAATGCGGCAGGAAAAAACGCCACGGAAACAGCCGGACAAATCCTGATCAATATTGATCCGGTACTGGAAGAGGTGAAACCCGACGCTTTCCTCGTACTTGGCGACACGAACTCCTGTCTTTGCGCCATCGCTGCGAAGAAACGCCATATCCCAATCTTCCACATGGAAGCGGGTAACCGTTGTTTCGATCAGCGGGTGCCGGAGGAGAGCAACCGCAAGATCGTGGATCATACGGCGGATATCAATCTCACCTATAGCGATATCGCCCGTGAATATCTTCTCGCTGAAGGGTTACGCCCCGATCGGGTAATCAAAACGGGCAGTCCTATGTTCGAAGTGCTTACACAATATATGCCGAGAATAGAAAAATCAACGATTCTTGATGAGTTGCAATTGGAAAATGGAAAGTATTTTGTTGTTTCCGCACACAGGGAGGAGAACGTCGGTTCAGAAAAAAATTTCTTCAATTTGGTGAAAATTCTGAATGGCGTGGCGGAGAAATATGGTTATCCGGTGATTGTCTCTACCCATCCCCGCACGCGCAAGATGATTGAAAAGAAAGGGGTTGCATTTCATAAAAACGTACAATTGATGAAGCCAATGGCGTTGAGTGATTACAACAAGCTACAGATTAATGCTTTTGCCGTGTTATCGGATAGCGGAACTGTTTCGGAGGAGTCGTCCATCCTTAATTTCCGTGCGTTAAATATCCGCGAAGCGCACGAACGTCCCGAAGCCATGGAAGAGGCCTCGGTCATGATGGTCGGCCTGAACCCCGAACGGGTGATGCAGGGGCTAGTGCAGTTACAATATCAATCGGTTGGGGAAAAACAAAATTTCCGTCCCGTGGCCGACTACAGCATGCCCAACGTAAGTGACAAGGTAGTACGCATCATCATCTCCTATACGGATTATATTAAACGAGTCGTTTGGAGTGAATAAACCGTTAATATTATGAAAATTGCTCTATTAGGAGATACGGCATTCTATGGCAAATTTTGCTTGAAATATGGGACACCGAAAAAGATTCTGGAAAAGACCGCTGATGTTCTTAAACACTTTGATTACGTGGTGCTAAACCTGGAGACTCCTTTTGCTTCGGATAATGCTAAACGATTTGGGAATAAATCAGCATATATAAAATCCGATCCTGAAAACATTGAGTTGCTGAAATATTTGGGAGTTGACGCTGTCTGTCTTGCCAACAATCACATGTTTGATTTTGGTTACAAGTCGTATAATTTGACAAAAAAAATCCTTTCAGAGAACGGCATTGATTATTTTGGAGTTGAAAATAAAGATCTGAAAATAACTATTTGTGGAAATAAGATTGCTTTTAGTGGGTATTGCTGCTTTTCAACTAATCCAATCAATGCATCGTCAACAGGAGTCAACCCTTTAGATTATAAAATTGTGGAAAATAAGTTGAAAGAGGATCAGTCTTTGGGTTACGCAAGCATCATAAGTATCCACGCTGGCCAAGAACATATTAATTATCCTAATTATGATCATGTGGAGATGGCTAGAAAGCTTTCGCTTGTTTATTCTTATATTTACTATGGACATCATCCTCATGTTCTTCAAGGTGTTGAAGAATTTAATGATTCTCTTTTTGCTTATAGCCTGGGAAATTTCTGTTTTGATGATGTTTATACAAACAAGTCCAAAGAACCATTGGTAAAAATGAATGAAAACAACCATGAATCAGCAATTTTATCACTGCAATACGATAGTTCTAAATTGACAGGATATGAATTTATTCCTTTATTCGATGGTGGAGTATGTGAAAGGATACAGAAAGATCTCATATTACGGCGTATTTCAGAATATTCAGCCCGACTTCAAGATGACAAAGAGGTGTATAACGAAAAAAGAACTCAACTTCTCAATGCTTATCTTCAAAGTAGAAAGAGTAAAAGAGATTTGAATTGGTACCTAAAAAGATTAAACTATAATTCATATAAAATAATAATGAACAGTTATCAAAATACGAAGAAATACACCAAACTTATCAAAAATCATCTATGAATAATCATTTAGATATTACCATAGTCAATACGATGCCATTCCCATCCGGAGCTGCATCCGTTAATAGAATTCTCTCTTATTCAAGAGGTCTTGTGGAGATTGGAAACAAGGTTACAGTATATTCAACAGCCTATGGTAAAGATATTTTAGAACATGAAATCAATGGAATTCGCTATAAAGCACTAAGGAATGTGTCTAAATCAAGAATCAAAAATACTTTATCGTTAGTCGGTGCTCTTATTAGATTAATACGAATTCTTATATCTAAACGTACTAATGTTGTTATTCTTGTGTCTAATAATTTACTCCTTATTCATCCCTTATATCTTGTAACAAAAATAAAAAGAATAAAATTCGTTCAGGAAAAAAGTGAATTCCCTTTTGTATTAAATAATAAATCAGTTCTTGGTCGATTTTTCGCCTATGTCTACGTTAATACGACCTATAAACTTTTTGACGGGTTGATAATAATGACTTACAAGCTAGAGGATTATTTTAAGGATAAAGTACGAAATAATTGTACAACAATTGTTGTACCCATGACAGTTGAGCCAGAAAGATTTTCGATACAAGTCGAAAATAATATTGGAGACTATATTGCATATTGTGGGGATATAGGTGGAAATAAGGATGGAGTTCAAAATTTGATTACGGCATTTAGCTATATCGCAAAAGATTTTCCGAGTCTTAAATTATTACTCATCGGAGATAGTAAAGACCGTAGTGAGAGAATGAAATTAGAAGATTACATTAAGGAGATCGGTTGCCCGAATGTGGTGTTTTACGGTGTTGTATCGAGAGATAAAATACCACCACTCTTATGCAATGCGAAAATTTTGGCATTGGCACGACCTTCCAGTTTACAATCTACAGGAGGATTCCCTACCAAACTGGGAGAATACTTATCTACAGGTAACCCTGCTATCGTCACCAAAGTTGGCGATATTCCTTTGTATTTAGAAAACAACAAACATGCATTCATGGTTACACCAGATGATAATTATGCCTTTGCAGAAAATATAAAATATATAATGAATAATTATGAAAGTGCTCTAGCTGTTGCTAAAAAGGGTAAAAACCTTGTTTACGAAACATTTAATTACAGAGTACAAGCAAAAAGAATACATGGTTTTTTATTAGAGTTAACAAAGTCAAATTAGTTTTAAACTATGAAAGGAGAATATATATATCAAACATTACCTCATTTTTTTCAAAACTTGATGGTTTCCTTATACAATAAGCTCATGTATAAGAAAAGATATGGAGGTGAATACAAAGAATACCTTGATAGATTTATAAAAAACCGAACTCTGTCTCTTACTCAACTGAAAGAAATTCAAAATGAAAGGTTCGTAGATTTAGTGAATTTTTCTAAAGTTAATTCACCCTTTTATCGTTCTCTCTATAACAACATTGAAACATCTTCATCAGTAAATGAGATTTCAAAACTACCTATTCTTGATAAAGAGCTCCTGCGTAAGGAAATTGATAATGTACGTACAATAAGCAGCAGACAAGCTATTCATTCTAAAACGGGGGGAACAACTGGCAAATCGCTGGAAGTATATTTCACGACAGAGAACATGCAGGAACGTTTTGCAATGTTAGATGATTTCAGAGGCCGGTACGGGTATGAATTAGGAAAAAAAACAGCTTGGTTTTCCGGCAAATCTTTACTTACCAAAAGAGATGTTCGTAAACACAGGTTTTGGAAAACAGACCTCGTGCATAAGGTACGGTATTATTCCACTTTTCATATAAAGGAGGATAATTTGAAGTATTATTTGGAAGATATTATTCAATTCCAACCGGAATATCTGGTAGGATTTCCTTCAAACATACTGGAGATAGCTAAGTATGGAACAAGGTATGGATATAAATACCCAGAAAGGGTAACTAAAGCTATTTTCCCCACTGCAGAGACAATCACTTCAGAAATGAGAGAAATTATTGAACCATTCTTTCATTCAAAAATGTTTAATCAATATGCTTCCTCAGAAGGAGCCCCTTTTATATTTGAATGCTCGGAAGGAAATTTACATCTGGAATTACAGAGTGGAGTGTTCGAAGTATTAGACGATGATGACCAACCGACAACTTCTGGAAAATTAATCGTAACTTCATTTACTACATACGGCACTCCGCTTATTCGTTATGATATTGGGGATTCTATTACATTAGAAAATGAAAATAAAACCTGTTCATGTGGAAATAAGAATCCAATGGTAAGAGAAATATTAGGACGGATTGATGATTATATTTTCTCACCAGAAAATGGAAAAATCAATTTAGGAAATGTATCTAATACACTGAAAGACACAAAGGGAATAATCCGTTTCCAGGTTATACAAAATGAATTAAACACTCTCGAATTATTTGTAGAAACGGACAAAGTGGTATATAACAAGAAAATAGAGGATAAATTTCTTCAAAACTGGCGTGACAGAGTTGGTAACAAGATGGAAATATCAATCCATTACGTGGATAATATTCCGGTAGAGAAAAGCGGAAAATTTAGAATTGTGAAGAATAACATCAAACATCTCTTGTCTGAATGATAAGGAAGAAGCTCATACGTATTTCTACTGCGCCTATTTCTCTTCATAAACTTCTGAAAGGACAGTTGAAGTTTATGAGTATTTATTATGACGTTGTAGCTGTTTCAAGTTATTCTGACGTGCTTGAAACGGTAAGAGAAAATGAAGGTATTCGGATTAAAGGAGTTGAGATGACACGTAAGATTACTCCGGTACAGGATATCAAAGCATTGTGGAAAATGTTCAGATTTCTTCGAAGAGAGAAACCTTTTATTGTACATACACATACACCAAAGGCTGGAATTGTGGGAATGATTGCAGCATCACTTGCAGGAGTACCAGTGCGGTTACATACTGTAGCGGGTCTCCCGCTGATGGAAGCTACAGGTAATAAAAGACGTCTTCTCAATTTTGTAGAGAAAATGACCTATTCGCTCGCGACAAAAGTGTATCCAAACTCTTATGGATTGAGGGATTTCATCGTTTCCGAGAAATTGTGTAATGAAAAAAAATTACAGGTGATTGGAAGTGGCAGTTCAAACGGAATTGATACTGCTTATTTCGATTCAGTACCATTTACAGTTGAAGAAAAAAAAAATCTTCGCGAATCATTACAAATAGACGAAAAAGATTTTGTCTTTATTTTTATTGGCCGTTTGGTAAAGGATAAGGGGATCAATGAATTAGTTGCAGCTTTTTCTGGTTTAAAAGCGAAGAATTGTAAATTGTTGTTGGTCGGTCCGTTTGAGAAGGATTTGGATCCACTGTTACTCAAAACGGAACTGGAGATTGAAAATAATCCGAATATCATATCTGTAGGATATCAAGATGATGTGCGAACTTTTTTGGCAATCTCCGATTGTCTGGCTTTTCCAAGCTATCGTGAAGGATTTCCTAACGTCGTGATGCAAGCTGGTGCTATGGATTTACCGAGTATCGTTACTAATATTAACGGCTGCAATGAAATTATTATTCACAACAAAAACGGAGTTATTATTCCTCCCAAAGACGAAAATGCACTATTGGGTGCAATGGACTATTTTCTCCATCATCCCGAAGAGGTAAACCGTATGGCAAAAAATGCCCGCTCACTTATTGCCGAACGATATGAACAACGAGTAGTGTGGGAAGCATTATTAGAAGAATACAATAGACTTTTAAAAAAGGATTGAAATAGTATCTATGTATAAACATTTTTTTAAACGTTTATTTGACTTCGTTCTTTCCCTTATGGGATTCATCATCATCAGCCCGATATTTATCGTTGTATGGATCTGGCTGACGATAGCCAATAAGGGTGTCGAGGCGTTTTTTTTCCAGGAGCGGCCGGGTAAAGATGAAAAGATATTTAAAGTCATTAAATTCAAAACGATGACAGACGAAAAGGATAATGAGGGAAATCTATTACCTGATTCGGAACGCCTCACAAAAATTGGCCATTTTGTCCGCTCCACATCACTAGATGAAATTCCGCAACTGTTGAATGTGATTAAAGGAGACATGTCGCTCATCGGGCCTCGTCCCCTTTTGGTGCAATATCTTCCACTCTATAACGAATTTCAGCGCCGCCGCCATCAAGTGCGCCCCGGTATAACCGGATGGGCACAGGTGAACGGGCGAAATGCTATCAGTTGGCAACAGAAATTCGAATATGATGTATGGTACGTGGAAAACATCTCAGTATCTTTGGATATGAAAATCCTAGTGCGAACCCTACAAAAAGTATTCAAACGCGAAGGGATCAATTCCGATACAAGCGCCACAATGGAAGCGTTTAAAGGCAATTAATCTACTAATATGAATCTCTTATGTATCTATTTGGAGCAAGCGGACACGCCAAAGTAATTATCGATTCATTAAAAGCTTCTGGAGTAGTTATTTCAGGACTCTTTGACGATAATCCGGAAGTGAAAACACTTCTGAATAATACAGTTTTCGGCTCTTTTGATTCTCAGCGATTAGGAAACGACGAATTGATTATTTCGGTGGGTGTGAACAACATCAGGAAAAAGATTACTGAAAAATTACCTCAGGATATCAATTACGGTCGGGCAATCCATCCTTCAGCTATAATCTCCGAATATGCTTCTATCGATAAAGGCACCGTTGTAATGCAGGGTGCTATTATTCAATCAAGCGTGAAAATTGGAGAACATTGTATCATCAATACCACTGCATCTGTAGACCATGATTGCATTATTGAGGATTTTGTACATATCTCCCCCAACGCCACACTTTGCGGTGCAGTATTGGTGGGTGAAGGTAGTCAGGTCGGAGCCGGAGCCGTGATAATTCCCGGTATCAAGATCGGAAAATGGAGTCTTGTTGCCGCCGGTGCTGTAGTCATGAAAGACGTGCCAGACAATGTATTGGTCTTAGGAAATCCTGCAAGAGTGGTAAAAAGAATAAATTTATGAACAATAAGAGAATATGGCTTTCACTGGCCCATATGGGGGGCCAAGAGCAACGATTTATACAGGAGGCATTCGACACCAATTGGGTGGTGCCATTAGGGCCTAACGTAGATGGATTTGAAAAAGACTTACAAACGCTTCTAGAAGAGGACAGGTATATCGTGGCGTTAAGTGCAGGTACGGCGGCGATTCACCTGGCATTAATTCAATTAGGTGTCGGTCCCGGTGATGAGGTAGTCTGCCAGAGTTTCACCTTCAGTGCGAGCGCCAACCCGATTAAATACCTGAGCGCCGACCCGGTATTCGTGGACAGCGAATCGGAGACATGGAATATATCTCCCTATTATCTTCGTCAAGCTATTGAAGACCGTATCGCCAAAACGGGAAAGAAGCCTAAAGCGATCATCCCCGTACACCTGTACGGCTTGCCGGCAAAAATGGACGAAATAATGGCGATTGCCCAAGAATATGGAATACCGGTGCTCGAAGATGCGGCCGAAGCGCTCGGATCGGAATATAAAGGCCGGAAATGCGGAACGTTCGGGGAGTTTGCCTGCTTGTCGTTCAACGGAAATAAGATGATCACTACCTCCGGCGGAGGTGCATTGGTCTGCCATACCGAAGAAGAAGCAAAATATACCAAATTCCTCGCCACACAGGCGCGCGACCAAGCACCGCACTACCAGCACTCACATATCGGATATAATTACCGTATGAGCAATATCTGTGCAGGTATCGGCCGGGGGCAGATGTTGGTATTAAACGACCATATAGCGCGAAGAAGAGCTATCCATACACTTTACAAAAAAGAGTTGAGCGATATACCGGGCATATCAGTCTTTGACAATCCTTCGGAAGATTTCAATTCGAACCACTGGCTGACCTGCGTCATAGTAAATCCGGATGTGGCGGGGTTCAGCCGTGAAGATATCCGCCTGAAGATGGAGGAAGAGAATATTGAGACCCGCCCCCTCTGGAAGCCTATGCATTTGCAACCGGTATTCGCCGACGCGCCTTATTACGGCGGCAATACGGCAGAAAAACTCTTTGACAATGGTCTATGTCTACCCTCGGGTTCTTCTCTTACCGATGATGATATTCGGCGCGTGATTTCGGTTATTAAAAATATGTAAAACAATGTGAGTTGAAATGATCTATCTACTTGTCATCGTCTTACTTTTTACCGCGGAACTCTTTTACTTCCGCTTTGCTGACAGATATAATACTAAAGAACAAAACTCCTACACCCGGATTACGCTATGGGGAGGGGGTATTATCTATTGGGTGGCCGCCCTACTCTACCTGTCGATAAACCCATCGGAACCGGCAGGATGGTTCTTCGCCGGTATCACGATAATGGCGGGCGTAAGCCTGTGGGACGATGTGAAAGGCCTGGGACAAAAAATCCGGTTACTGTTCCACCTGCTGGCTATGACCTGCGCATTTTACATGGCGAACGTGTTCGGAATTTATCCCTGGTGGGCTATTGTGATCGGATATATTGTATTTATCGGTGTTGTGAACGCGTATAACTTTATGGATGGTATCAACGGCATCACAGGATTATATACGCTGGCAATACTGCTGCCGATGGTCTATGTGAACAACTACATCCGGACTTTCATCGA
This sequence comes from uncultured Proteiniphilum sp., assembly GCF_937873925.1. Taxonomy (GTDB): domain Bacteria; phylum Bacteroidota; class Bacteroidia; order Bacteroidales; family Dysgonomonadaceae; genus Proteiniphilum. The sequence continues at coordinate 8,625 of NZ_CALNAT010000058.1, forward strand.
AAACGATTTCCTGATCTTCCCGCTACTGGCATCCGTAGTGTTTCTGTTTTTCAACTTCAGGAAACGGGCGAAATGCTTCGCGGGGGATGTGGGGAGCGTAAGCATTGCCTTCTGGATCGTGACGCTGTTGCTGTTGCTGATTATTGAAACACAAACCCTGATATGGATCGGGTTTTTGTTGGTTTACGGGGTAGATTCCGTTTGCACGATCCTGCATAGAATTTACCTGAAACAGAATATAATGGAGGCGCACCGCCTGCATTTTTACCAGATACTGGCCAATGAATGCAAAACGGATCACAGGGAGGTTTCCCTGATCTATTTTGTGGCGCAACTGATCTGTTCCGCACTGATCATTACCCTCTACCCGACCATAGGCTGGTGGATCTTCCTGATACTCGCAGTTACTCTGGTAATTATATATGGACGGAAATTCCAATTAATGAAAACAACCATCATTGAAAAATAATATTGCCATGCTGATCGACGAACAACTATTGGACGAAGTAACGGCCAAGGCGCAAGCCAGTGAACGCCTGCGAATGAATTTTAACCTGCATGACAGCTTAGAGGCCAAGGCACAGCGGCTGCTGAATGCGTTGGAACCGGGAACAATACTCCCTGTACATCGTCACCGACGGACGGCCGAAACTTATATTGTACTCCGCGGGAGTATCCGGGTATTATTTTACAACGATGAAAAAGAGCTGACCGGGAAATTCACCATCGACCCGAAACAAAATGAGTACGGTATACATATTCCGGCAGGACAATGGCATACGCTGGAAGTAATGGAATCCGGCACAGTGATCTTCGAAGTGAAAGACGGCCCTTATACCCCTCTGGACAAAGAAGATATCCTTTGAACAGATAAAATATACACACTTCACATCATGCAAATCTATGGTATAATCTTTAACCACAAAACTTTGGTATGCAGGTGATTAGAGAAATAATTCAAAAATTTGACACATGACCAAGATAAAAGCATATAATTAAAAGATGAGATATTCAAATATAAAATGAGTAAGATTTTGTCAATCTGTAAATCAATTTACAATTAAACGGTCAGCAAATTCGTTACGCAAATCTCCAAAACGGCATTTTTGTGATGTTTCGCTGGCTATTGCCGCTCTTAAACGGTATATTATTTCTCTGACTCTTTATGTATTAAAAATGATATTTTTTGTTATTTATTTTGTAATTTTGCATTCCAATTGCAAGCAGGCACAGAAAAATGAAACAAACGAATGATAATCTTCAAACAGCCTGCAGAGTATGGAAAGAGGTTGTCGATTAAAAATAAGAATGCACTCACCATTTATCACATGATCATGCGCCGGGATATTACATAAAAAATTTGGAAAAGGTAGACAAAATAGGCCTACATACATATCATTCACGATATATCTTCATTGGAAAAAATAAAGCGCGAATTATCAAAGTAAATGAATTATCTGATAAATAAGAGTAACTATGCAGCCTATTACCATTAATCTTTCCGAAAGCCGGAATGCCCGGGTATTTGATGAAAGCAGTCTGGTTCATTATGAAGAACTCAATAAGGCTACATGTTGGATTCAGGAAAGAATAGATATCCTGAAAAATCAGGAAGAACAAAAGAACGGAAGTGATTGCCGTCACCAATCGGATGAACGCCTTCATGATACCATCAGCATCTTAGGGGGACGCGGCAGTGGAAAGACCTCTTTTATAAAAAGCCTGCTGGATAAGTATAAAGAAAATGATGATATTGCCGTAATCGACATAATCGATCCGACGCTGATTGAAGAGAAAGGGCATATTTTTCTTACCATCATGTCACAGATCGCCAAGATGGTGGAAAAGAAAATATCGGAAAATGGTTGTAATACCGAAAGTCAGCCCTGTTTGTGTAAAACGGAATGGGATAACCAATCAAAAGCGCTTGCAGCTAGACTTTCCGCCATTGACGGAGCAGGCGGGGGATTTGAAACCTGCCAGGGCCCGGAATTTTGTATTCATAAGGGATTAAATAGCGTTCAATTGGCCAAAAGCCTGGAAAATGATTTTTACAATTTCGTGGAGTTAGCTCTGGAGATACTTGAAAAGAAATTATTTATTTTAGCATTGGATGATATCGATATCGATTTTTGCAAAGGATGGCCGGTATTGGAAACGATCAGGAAATATTTGACTTCTCCCCGGATTATTACTTTATTGAGCGGCGACATAAAGCTTTTCTTCAAAGCCGTACGCAAAAAACAATGGAAAAATTTCAGTAAGGCATTGGTCATCAATGAAGGAGAAAAATTCAACCGGATGGTGGATTATGATGATTTAGTCACGGAAATGGGTGGGCAATATTTGCAAAAAGTGATGCAGCCCCAAAGAAGAATCCACCTGACCACTTTATATGAAAAAATATATTTTTCCAGAAAAAAATCCAGAAGTATATGTATCGAATATAATCAGAAGAATGAGAAAGGTCAGAAAACCAATAGCAAAGCAATTGTAGATTACTATAATGATCTGCTGAGTCAATTCGGTATCGTCAACCCCTCCCAGGCGGAGGAGTACCGTTCGTTTTTATTGAGTTTACCGATAAGGACACAAATCCAGTTTCTTTCGGCTTTTGACAATATTTCGCGTATTAATGAGGTCGACGTGATGGATACCTTTTTAAGTGACCTATATGAAAAAAGAGTAGATATCGATACGGCAAAATCCAGCTATAAACATCTGAATCCGATTATACTCAAATTACTCATAAAGGAAAAGGTATTGGATGAAGCTTACCAGTTGCAACCTACCACGACCGATTCCAGTTTGAACAGCGCTCTCACCTCGTTAAGTTTTCTTTTCAGCCAAAAAACGATCGATTATCCTTATCTCATTTTCGAATACTTTATCAAAATCGGCTATACAAGAAATTTATTAAGTATCCTGGGGTATCAGGAAAAAGAGAACGGAAAAACAGTTTCTCTAAAGTCACCCTCTATAGAGGGATTGTGCAAGCATGCATCGATATACAGTGATGCGAGTTTAAAAAGCATAGCATGCTGCATCACTTCCTACATCCAGGCCATCCTGGATAAGGACAAAAAAGAAAAGAATTCTTTCGGAATGATAAAATTTCCCAGAAAGGAAGTCTATAGAATGCTTAAGTTAAGAAAAGAGAATGGAAATATGCCCACCGGAAAGTATCCGTTTATTTTTGAGAGGGAAAACATAATTGCTTCTTTTCCCTTAAGTATATCACAGCATAACAGAAGAAACGAAGGATTCGCCATTTATTCCGTGTATGTATTGCTGGCAACGATTGGAGAATTAATAAAGAAAGTGGAAGTAAAGGATACTTTAAACGGAATATACGAATTATCGCAAATAAGATCTTATCCAATGCCTCTTTTTGGGGAAACATCCTCTTCGGACACTTATGATATAGAGGGGCCGTTCGATTTGGAAAATACAATCGAAGAAGAGTCGTTTTCCTTTCTGGTACCGTCTATCAAAAGATGGATCGACGCCTATCCTAAAAAAGAGATG
>NZ_CALNAT010000059.1 GCF_937873925.1 uncultured Proteiniphilum sp.
TCCAACATTTTCACTTTTACATTCGGAGTGGCAAAAGCAACCCGGGAGCTATAATTAATCTGGGGTTTTCCACTCTTACCTCGTTTTGTGGTGATTAGCACAACTCCGTTGGCACCCCGGGAACCATAAATAGCAGTGGCTGAAGCATCTTTCAAAATATCAATACTTTGTATATCATTGGTATTTAAAGAAGCCAATGGGTTATCCTGTGCTCCTCCTGTCCGGCTTCCGGCATCTTGCTGGACAGGTATCCCGTCAATCACAATAAGAGGATCTCCTCCGGCAGTGATAGAAGCAATACCACGTACACGAATTGCAGCACCGGCACCAGCCATTCCAGAAGTTTGTGTTACCTGCACACCCGCCGCTCTTCCCTGCATTGCTGCATCAAAAGAACTGGTAGGTATCGACATCAGGTCGCTTCCCTCTACCTTGGCGATTGATCCGGTAACATCACGACGGTTTTGCACACCATATCCAACTACAACTACTTCATCAAGAACCTCGATATCTTCCTGTAAAGCAACGTTTATCGTTGTCTGAATACCTACAGTAACTTCAATTGTTTGATATCCGATATAGGAATATACAAGAACAGCATCTTGTCCGGGGACTACAATCGTATATTTTCCATCACTATCAGTAGTCGTTCCCTGTGTGGTTCCTTTCACCTGAATGGTAATAAAGGGAAGTGTTTCTCCTGTCCCGGCATCTGTCGCCACACCGGTTATACGTATCTGTGCAAATGTTCCCATTGAAATAAGCAACATGCCTATTATTAGAAATGCCTTATTCAATAAATGTCGTCCACCTCTTCTTCCAGGGGAAGAGAAAATATTCATTTGTCTGTCCATAATGTAATTGGTATTAAAATGTCAATATAAATCTATGATAAATACACCTCTTGGAGGAAGTTTTACGGTTTCAGCAACTGAAACGCTTTTCCCGGTTATAATGTCTTTTCCTGCCTGATATTTCCCTATTACTTCGGAGAATCGCGACATCGGTAGAAGTTGTTCGTTATCGGTTCCATTGAGCACCACCAGCACCGTCTGTCCATCCTTTATACGCGCATAGACATAACAGCCCGTGCGGTCGGGAGTGTAATGGATCAGTTTTCCTTCCTTTACAGGAGAGCTCATTTTTCTCCAGTGAAGAATCTTTTGCATATAATCCCAGGCTTCGTTCTGTAATAACGTCCGTCCTTCTTTTGTAAAGGCATCTACCTCATCATCAGGCCATCCACCTGGAAAATCCTTACGAATATTTCCGTCACCATCCTTTTTTTCTCCATACATCAATATTTCTGTCCCATAATATATTTGAGGTATACCCCTTGTGGTTAGAAGAAAGGCAATTGCCTGCTTATATCTTCTTAAATCCTTCTCCTCTTTCTTCATGAATCGTCCTAAATCATGATTATCCAAAAAAGTGAGGATATTATCCGGATCTGCAAATAGATAATCCTGGGCGATTACCTCATAGAGTTTGAACAGTCCGGCTTCCGATCCTTCACGTGAGGAAGACTCATCCGTAAAAGCATCTTTAGCTGTAAATGACAGGTCAAAATCCATGACTGTCTTCAAATGGCTGTTACTGTTGTTGTTTGGTGAATTTCCCTGCCACCATGCAGATGCAGTAATCCTTGGATACCACGCTTCACCTACAATATTAAAGTCTGGGTACTCATTTTCAACCTCTTGACACCATCTGGCCATAAAATCATAGTCAGCATAGGGATGTGTATCCTGTCGAATACCATCTATCCTGGCATATTCAATCCACCAAATACTATTTTGTATCAGATAGGTAGCAAGATGTCTATTGCGTTGATTCAAATCGGGCATACCTCTGCCAAACCATCCATTTACCAGAATATCCTTCTCTGACTCAGGAGCATGAATATCCATCAGAGTCCATTTGTAATGAGTAGTTTGCACAAAATTTCCCTGATTATTCAACCAATCGGAAGCAGGCATATCTTTCATCCACCAATGTGAACTGCCGCAATGATTGAAAATCATATCCATAACAACTTTCATCCCTTTTTCATGTGCCTTGTCTACCAATTCACAATATTCTTCATTCGTTCCAAAGCGGGGATCTACATTAAAAAAATCTGTAATTGCATATCCGTGATATGATCCGCCGGGCATTCTATTCTCCAGTACCGGATTCAACCAGACGGTGGTGAAACCCAAATCTTCAATATAATCAAGCTTATTGATAATCCCTCGCAGATCACCCCCATGCCGTGAACCAGGACGTTGACGATTAACTTTCACTGTATCCAGATTATCATTTTCCGGTATTCCATTCACAAAACGGTCGGGAGTGATCAAATACATCACATCACCGGATGAAAAACCCATAGCACCCGGCCGATTACTCCTCTGCTTGAGTTCAAACGGTTTGCGGATCGTATTCTTCCCCTCTGTCAGTTCTATCTGCATGATGCCCGGTCGGGTATTATCCCGGAGTTCCAGATAAACAAACAGATAGTTTGGATTCTCAACCTGTACAACCTCCTTAATTCTCACTCCATCATAGTCAAGTTGAACCTTGGATTTTGCAATATCCTTTCCATAAAGCATTATCTGTAATTCAGGGTTTTTCATTCCTGTCCACCAGAATGAGGGCTCCATGCGGCTGACCTCCATCGCTTGCAAACAGAATATCCCCAAATAACACAATACAATTATTATATTTAGTTTTCTCATATAATTCATGTTGTATATAAAACCACTTCATTATTTTCCGTATTCCATATCTTTATAAAACAGGATATTCCCAGGGAGATCGGTAAACCGGCTTCAGATATGTATTTGCTTCCTGATTATCACCAAAAGAACGGGACTTTGGATCATAGACAACCTTGCTATTGGTTCGAAAGGAAATATTGGCCGCATGAGCCAGAATAGTAGCAAATACCCCTTTTTCAATGGGACTATTCGTCTCCATGGTTCCCTTTCGTATACATTCACCCCAATTGGTAGCATGATCTATAACTCCACGAAATTCAAACGGACCTGCCATCTGATACGGTTGAGCCAACAATTCACCCTCACGACTTTTTACCGGGATTAATTCATATCCGTCGCGATTACAAACTAACATTCCTTTACTGCCAATCCAGACCACACCCTGATTCCGATTATATAAATGTGCAACCTGTTGAGTCCATTCAATATGAAAATTGTCATACTGAAAAATTGTGGTTTGTACACTGGGTGTCTCATTGAATGTATCGGGATGCTTATAAGCAGTGGAATAGATCGATTTTGGAAAACTCCTGTTATCCAGTCCCAATACTGCCAATCCATCAAATGCAGAGTCTATCCAATGTACCCCCCAGTCAGTCTGTTGTCCCCCACCATAATCCCAAAAACCGCGCCAGCCCCTTACTCTTCCCTGATTATACGGACGTAGGGGAGCAGGACCTAACCACATATCATAATTAAAATCTGAAGGGACTATACTATCAGGTGTTGGTAAACGTGGATTGGTATTCTGGCAAAGGAAAATATGGACTTTATAAATGTCTCCCAATGCACCCGTAGCCAAGATATCATTTGCTCCACGGAAGTAACGTTGACTGGTTTGCCATAATCCTGTAGTTACTATCCCCTTATATTTCTTTTGAAAATCCATCATTGTATTACATTCCGCGATAGAGTTGGCAACGGGTTTTTCTACATAAATTGCTTTTCCCGCTTTCAATGCCTCACAAAACATATAGGTATGCCAATGATCCGGGGTTCCAATAATTACACCATCAATATCCTTGTTATCCAATACATCCCGAAAATCCTTATACAACTTCATATCTGTAGTTTGATCGGGATATCTTTTTCTGAAATCTGCTGCTTGTGTTTCCAACCGTTCCTGGTTTACATCACACATTCCAGCACAATGAGCCCAATCATTTTGCAGAATCCCGTTCAAATCGGCACATCCCATTCCCACACCAATAACTGCAATATTCACCCTGTCACTTGGTGCACTCTTATTAATGGAGGCCATTATTTGTGGTGAGAGGATCGATGCAACCCCAAAAGTCGTTGCTAAAGCTCCCGTACTTTTCAAAAAACTTCTCCGTGTCGTCATAATATTAAGATTAATTCTTTATTATAAATTTCGTATCCAGATATTACGGAATGCAACTTCAGTACCGTGATCCTGTAATGTCAAAGGCATTCTCCCGTGAGGAGTGTAACTTGGCAGACCGGTATAAGGAGTACTACCTTTTAGTATATAATTATTTTGAACCACCACTCCATTCAAAACTACAGTTACCATCGCCGGAGATTCCAATTCTCCCCCCGTACCAAAACGTGGAGCTCTCCAGTATATATCATATATCTGCCATTCCCCGTTTCTGGTATATGCATTGACCAACGGTGCACTTTGTTTATATACACTACCTACCATTCCATTTACATATGTAGGATTATTATCCCCATCCAATACCTGTATTTCATAACGGCTCTGAAGCATTATACCACTGTTCCCCCTATCTTGCCCGTTATGAGATCCGGGGGCGGGTGACTTAAATTCAATGTGTAGCTGACAATCTCCAAAATAATCCTTGGTCCGAATGGTACCTTTTCCCGGTACAACTCTCAACTCTCCATTCCTTACTTCCCATTCAGCAGCTGCTCCCGGATTATTCCTGTTAGCTGATTCCCATTTTGACAGGTCTGTACCATCAAAAAGAATAATAGCGTCCGAGGGAGGTTTTACGCCTTGCCCAGGAACAACTTTTTCAGGTACGGGATAATACCATTCAGTGCTACGGGGATCCCATTGTGGAGGACGATTTTGTACGGTTTGCGGAACTTGTTCCTGCTGAGCTTGCAATGCCATTATACATATAGATAAGGCCAGAATACATTGTGTTTTTTTTAGCATACTTTCTATGTATTAAAATTATTGGAAATAGATATCTCGATCGCACAAAAACAAAGATAGGTGCAGTTCGCCCTTATGCCTGCAAAATATTATATCGTTTTTTTGACATTTTGTATCATTTTTTATTATAATTAAGAAAGTTGAGATGAAATGAAAAGGTGAGAGACGTTAATGCAAAAAAAGCTGCCTCATCATGAAGTTTACCCCTTAAGCACTTTTGAAAGGGGATTTTGAAAAAAAACAATTAAGATAAGAAGTGTAATGTAATCAAATCTTTTGCACTTCTATCTTGAACTTAGTAGGTCTGTCAAGTTATGTCTGAAACTTTATAATTTGATTGAAAAAGAACGCTTTCTGCGATTAATTCCAAAAGCAGCTGTGAAAGGTTACCCGGCAGGAATGTTCAATATACAGCTATTTCGGAAACTTTTTTTAACTGTTTTACCGTTTTAATTCCTATATTTGTGATGCAACAGCCATGAGTGCCTGAAATGAACATATAAGTGAATAAAAACTGCCGAAAAG
>NZ_CALNAT010000060.1 GCF_937873925.1 uncultured Proteiniphilum sp.
CACTGACCGAGAAGGCCATGCAAAGGGCTGCGGATATGGCGTCGGTCATGGGCATTGATATGTCCTCCGCCATAATCTTTGAAATCGATGCGGCCCTTTACAAACGAGCCGTTCTCTGTCACATCCTCATACTGATAGAACCGTTGTCTGTTTATCGCCGCTTGAACATAATGGACATATATGGTGATAAAAAGCTCCAATAGGTTTTCAGCGCCGGAAAGTTCTCCGCGCATAGTCACGAATGGGAAATTCAGTCTATCGCAGTAGCCAAGCCAAATTACAAGGTTATTGATGAGGTCATCCACCCGCAGATCTTCGGTATCAGTATCGTCCTCATCAGCCTTAAATACTTTTGGAAAAATGTTTAATTGCTCACCCTTAAAGATTATTGTACCTATATAGTTCTGCAGCTTTATGCCGTCACGGACATCGAAATCGATAAACTGCTGGCGGCTCGTAACCTGTCCATCGGCATAGAAAATAGAACGCTGCTCCCAGTTGTCTTGAAGAAACTTCTCTAACTGATCGAGAGCGCCGTCGTCCTGCCACGAGACAGGAAGTTTTGAGGTTCGTATTTTTCTATGCTCGTAGCTGTTTATCATGGGTTATCCCTTCTTCGTGATTCGTATCCTTCCGCGGTATGTACTGTCGATTACATAATCCGTATCGGCAAGGCAGTCAAGGACCTTTTTTACCTTTGCTTCATCATCGTAAAAATACTCATATAGAAGCGGAATGATATTGTTATTCATTATGTTGCCGAGGGCGTCTATCGTTTTCCCGATGAAATAAGCATGACCAATAAGCAAATCGGTGCTTCTCAGTTCTTTTCTAATGTACGTATTAAGGGCAAGCAATACATTGCGCAGCGTAGCATCATCCACCAAGGTTTCATTCGGGGCCATTTCCACGAAAACAAATCTTCTCCGAAGCGCGGTATCAATAAGGGAAATGGATTTATCGGCAGAGTTCATCGTGCCAATCACATACAGATTGTTTGGCACAGCAAACCGCTCTCCCAAGGGAAGCGTTACGGATAACTGATTCAGTTCACCATAGCGTTTATCATCCTCTATGAGAGTGATAAGCTCCCCAAAAATCTTAGAAATGTTCCCACGGTTTATCTCATCTATTATGATGACATAGTTATTTTCAGGGTCTCGCATGGCAACGTCTGAGATGGTTTTGAACACACCATCGACCTTTTTGAAGCTGATCGTGCCAGCCTTCGCATCAGGCCGTATGCCCTGGACAAATTCCTCATATCCATAACTTTGATGGAAAGTGGTGAATACAATACGCCCAGCAGAAACGCACTCGGAATATTTTTGCATAAGTTCTTGGCGTTGATCTCTTGTCCGCTGCACCAAATCCACTGGACGATTCTCTACAATTGCCATCGCGTATTCGATTGATGAGTACGTTTTGCCAGTCCCGGGGGCCCCGTAAATGATTTGATTGAGGGGATGAAGGGGGTTCACAAGGGGAGTTCTTATGGCGTTTGCTTTTTCCTCTTCGCCCACTTCAATCGCCTCCTCATCTGATATTTCATAATAATATTTGTGATACAGGTATAAAAGATTGTCGTCGTCCGAAATCAACACACATGAAGTACGGAGGCCCTCAGATTTGTTTGGAAGCCTGTCATCTCCCGTAAAGCAAGAGTGCCAGGTAATCGGCTTTCTATTCGGAAACTCCTGGTCTTTTACAAAGAAATACGCGCCGACAGCATCACCCAAAGCAAGAAGGCTCTCGCCGTCCATCGCTACAAAAATTGTGTTTTCGTTGGTGCGGAAGTATGTGGCAAGCTCACCCGCTTTGCGCGAGGCTGTTCTGTTATCGGATGGGTAGTATGTCTCAGTCAGCTTTTCATAAATTGCTTTTCGGTTGACGTCGCCGCCCTGGAGATAGGAATCCAAAGAACCAATATCGGGCCAACCTATGGCCGCGATTCCATCCTGGTGCCACTCATTAAAGTGATTGGTGGTTCCATCTGATGTGCCAAGCCGACAGAATTGCTTTATATCGCCGAACCTATCGTAGGAAGCAGCAGAGAAAAAGGCAGCAGACATTTTCGCATATCGTGCAATAATCGAAAGTTGCCCACTTCGACCGTAGTATTTGGTGCTTGGGTATATTCCATAGGCGAGTAGAAGGTGTCGCTGCCATTCGGAAGAATGCCAGGTTGCGAACTTTGATGGGAACACCATCTGGAAGTACTTATGAACCCAAGCAAACCCAGCGTACTTGCCGATTGCTGTATTCAGCTTCTCATCTAACTCTTCATAGGCTTCTGGCGTATTAAGGTCGCCGCAGGCGGCAATTACTTCTGCACCCTTTATAAGCATATCTCGGATGCCACGCCCGGTCACGAGCGCATCGGCATCGGACAGCTCTTCAGGCTTTGACGGACTACCAGATACCCATACATTGTCCTCTTTACGTTGATATAGGCCAAACTTAAAAGAGGACCCACCGGAAATGCTACCAAAATACTTCTTAATCTGCGTGTTGAATTCAAGCCAATAACAGAGACAGTCATTCGTACTCTCTGATGTATAGAACAATGATGTGAGCAATTCGGCATCGGGTATGCGAGACAACGCCTCTGGAGAGAATTTCGCATTGAAATCACTGTATAGGCCTTGAATGGTATCTTCTGACGCCTCAAGTTTATAACCCGTTGCAAAAACATACTCATAAATTGCTGCTGCTGCTTTTTGATACTCATTGAGTTCGACGCCTTGAGCGCTTGTTGCAGGGTCGTATAATTTTTCCCTTTCAACAACGATTTCTTCCTGTTCGGCTGCCATCTTTTTAATTGTTCCGTACTCATGGGTGTCATTATCTACGATGGCAATGTTCTTTTTACCATCAACGTTCAACCATTCAACGTACGGCAAATTTGCAAGGATAGTTTCAGGTTGGTTTCGGCTTGAGCCTGACCCTGATAAAAAGCTCTCCACGTGAACAGCAGGCCTTTTCATCATCTCGCTCCATATATTTTGGAGTTCCTGCAAAGGACGAGATTTTCGTTTTCCCTGAACGGATAAAACGATACGTCCGTTCTCCTCGTCTATTTCTTCGATGAAAAAGGGCGCGGCTTGCCCTGATATACTATGGAGTTCTTTCCCTTTTAGGTTTGTGAGGTCAGCAAGTACCTCGGTAAAATCTTTCATTGCAATCCCTCCATGTACTTACGTATCGTAAGCGCAATTCCACTGGCAAGAATAAAAGGAACACCATTACCAATAGTTTTGAACTTATTTGTTAATGTCATTTTAGCGGGTAGTTCAAATTCTTTTGGCAACGTTTGTAACGACATAGCTTCAGCAGCGGAAAGACGTCTTTCTTTGTACGGATGCAAATGAACTTCGTTATTACCATACGCAACTGTCGGTGAATAGCGCCAGCGATGCAGCCGCTTATACGATTTTTTGCTGACATCACCCTCATCTACAGACACCATGCGTTGCAGACCAGCACGCGGTTGAAAATAGTCGTTTGCATTTGGATGATGACAGACGTCATTTTTTTCAAACCAGTATTCAACAGTCAATTCTTCCGGGATTCCATCGGGACAAGGTGTAGCCTCATCAGGCGTAAACTTGGACGTATCAGGCCACGGTAAGGATTTAACATCATCTAAAGTATACTTTTGATTGGCTTCCCAAGGGAAGGACAATATCTCTTTGCCCTTATGATGCCGGGCCGCCAAAAGCTTCGTTTGTATGCCAAACATCAGAATGCGATCCCTATCCTGAGGGGCCCCGTATTCGAGTGCATTTGTCAGACGTTCAGTTGTGCAATAACCAGCTCGATGCAATTGCTTTTTTAATTCCTCAAAAAACTCACGATGGCGAGCCGTTCGCCATAACCCCTTGACGTTTTCAAAAAGGAAAAAGTCTGGTTTCATGGCAATTATCAGTTTTATGTATGACAAGGACAGTTTGCCATTATCCCCATTCTTGCCTTTGTTTTTTCCAGCTATTGAGAAATCGGGGCAAGGCGGTCCGCCAATGAACCCTACCAAGCTCCCGTCACTTCTAGCATCGGACATAAATCCACTAAGTTCTTCGCACCTATTGCTCAAAAATTCATTTATATCTATATTAAAATATCCATATTGAGGCTTTCGAAGACCCATCTTCTCTCTGGAATAACGGTATGCTTCCATGAAGGCTGGTTGAAATTCATTTACGAGTTCGATATCGAATCCGTTCTTTTCAAACCCTAAATCCAGAAATCCGCTGCCAGAAAAAAATGAGAATATTTTAAGTTTACGCTTATCCATTAAAGGTTCTCTCCATCCGCTTTAGTTGTTTTTAAGTACTTACCACTTTTAATGCGAGCATCGCTCGGCTTTTCCATGTCACTGGGAATCGCCCATACACGACTGAATTTCCTTGCACCTTCGATTCTACCGGAAGCGCAAAGGACCTGAACTCTTCGCTCGGTAATTCCCCACTTTTTTGCGGCATCTTGGATTGTCATGTACTCGCTTTGCATTGTCATTTCGACACCTTCCATCAAATATGCTGCATTAATTATATGCCGTTAAACGAACAAAGTCAAGTGATCTGGTGTAAATACAAGAGGGTTTCTAAGGGTAATAATCACTTTATTCCCGTTTGTCGAGTGAACACAGTGTTCAAATCCGATTTCTTCCCGTTTGTTGGGTGAACACCCCTCAAGTACCCGTTTGTTGAGTGCAAGGCATAATCAGCCGTTACACTCCGCAAACGGGTATTTTCATTCGCACTCGACAAACGGTAGAAAACAAAAAAGCTGTCAAAAAGCCTTGTTATCAAGACCTTTTGACGGCGAGCGTGTGCAAAATAAAAACGCTAATGTTGACACTCTTCGTATCAAAATTAGCGTTCTTATATGGCGGAGAAGGAGGGATTTGAACCCTCGCGTGCTTTAACACACCTACGCCCTTAGCAGGGGCGCCTCTTCGGCCACTTGAGTACTTCTCCATGAGGCAGAATAAAAGAAAGGATTAATTTAGGAAACAAATTGTGTGGCGGAGAGGATGGGATTCGAACCCATGGCTCATTGCTGAGTCACCAGTTTTCAAGACTGGCTCCTTAAACCGCTCGGACACCTCTCCAAAGCGATACAAGTCACACATGCAATGGCTATTATACCAGAAGGGTCAAAAAGAGTCAAGGGAAAATCGTGCAAGAAACTTTTTTCCCAAGCGTTCCTGTTTCAAAATAGCACTTGACAAAGTGTATACAATCGCGTTAGAATAAGGACAATTCATTACTTCAAAAGACGATGAAGGGAAAAAAGATCAGGTTGGTTTCATCTCAGAGAGCCGGCAGGTGCTGTGAACCGGCATGAACAAACTGATGAATAACTGTTCCCAGAGTTGATGGTCTGAACCGTTTTGCAGTAGGATCATCCGGTAGGCACCGTTATATGCCCAGACCTTGCTTGAGGTCGCTGAGGACTGCATGGGCAACCAGCAGTTAAAAACCAGGGTGGTATCGCGTTCTTCGCCCCTGGCCAATGATTTGGCCAGGGGCGTTTTTTATGCGTTCCACACATTGTTCTATTTGAAGTTCACTTTACCAATTGTTATAGGAGGAATACAGCAATGAACGGTTTCGACAAATACATACCCTTTGTTCCCCAGCCCATCCAGAACCGCACCTGGCCCGACAACACGATCAAAGAAGCACCCATCTGGTGTTCTGTTGATCTACGCGATGGCAATCAGGCTCTGATCGATCCAATGAATGTAGAAGAAAAACTGCTTCTCTTCCACACCCTGGTGGACATTGGAATTAAGGAAATTGAGGTTGGATTCCCCTCCGCTTCCGAAACTGAATTCCACTTTCTCCGCACTTTAATTGAAGACAATCATATTCCAGATGACGTCACCATCCAGGTTCTGGTGCAGGCACGTCCCCATCTGATTCGACGCACCTTCGAGGCAATTGAGGGTTGTAAGCATGTGATCTTCCACTTCTACAACTCTACTTCTACCCTTCAGCGCAAGGTGGTTTTCCACACCGATGTGGCGGGTGTCCAAAAAATTGCTACTGACGCCGCCAAAATGATCTATGAAATGAGCCAGCCTATGATTCAGGCTGGGGCTGATATCCGCTACGAATACTCCCCCGAGTCCTTTATGGGTACCGAAATGGATGCCGCAGATAAAATCTGTGATGCAGTGATGACTGCGCTCCATGCAGACGCAGATCACAGAGTCATTCTGAACCTTCCCACCACCGTAGAGAACTGTATGCCCAATCAGTTTGCAGACGAACTGGAATACTTTATCCGTAACCTTCCTGGCCGTGATCGGGCCATTATCTCCCTCCACCCCCACAATGACCGCGGCACTGGTGTGGCAACCACTGAGCTTGGTCTACTGGCCGGCGCAGACCGGGTAGAGGCTACTCTATTCGGCAACGGTGAACGAACCGGTAACGTAGATATGGTTACAGTAGCCATGAACATGTTTACCCAGGGAATTGATCCGGAACTGGACTTCTCCAAAATCAACAAGATTCGCGACGTATATGAAAGAGTCACCAAAATGCATATTGGCGAGCGCCAGCCTTATGTGGGAGAACTGGTATTCACCGCCTTTTCTGGCAGTCATCAGGATGCCATCAATAAGGGTGTGCAATACATGAAGGAATCCGAAACAGGAAAATGGGAGGTTCCCTATCTTCCTATTGACCCAGCCGATGTAGGACGGGACTACGAGCCCATTATTCGAATCAACAGCCAATCCGGCAAAGGTGGTACCGCCTTCATCATGGCACAGAATTTCGGCTTCGAACTTCCAAAAGCTATGCATCCTGAATTCGGCACCATTGTCCAGGAAGAAAGCGAACGCATCGGTCACGAATTGCAGCCGGCACATATCCTGGACCTGTTTAAACGCGAGTATCTCCAGATCCACGGTCCCTACCGGCTTACAAAGCGCAATTTCCAGGAACAGCATCAGGATGAAGACTCTCAGGTCACCTTCTCCGGTACATTGGAATGCAATGGCACAACCTTTACCGTTTCCGGCGAAGGCAACGGTCCCATCGACGCCTTCTTCAATGCCATTCACGGTCAGGAAATGGATCGCTACACCTTTGTTGACTACAAAGAACACGCCATCAATACCGGATCTGACTCCCAGGCAGTCGCTTATATCCACCTGCGTACGCCGGACAACACCGATGTATTTGGTGTCGGTATGGATCATAATATTTCTATGGCCTCCATTAAGGGTGTGCTTTCCGCCATTAACCGCGCCAAATTACTGGAACAGAGGCAATAAGCTTACCCCCTCAGGCAGTTATAGATAAGCAACTACACCCCAATTGTTAGTCAGTATGAACACTGAATAACGATTGGGGTGTTTATGATGTATTTGTAGAGTTCTGTTTCACCAAAGAAATAGTGAGTTTCTAGGGTGTCCTAAAGCGTGAACGTTATTATGGGAAACGATTCACCAGCAAACAGGAATTGGTAAATGTGATTCAAAACTATATCACGTATTACAATGACCGGCGAGTTCAAC
>NZ_CALNAT010000061.1 GCF_937873925.1 uncultured Proteiniphilum sp.
ACCCGTACGGCAGTTTAGCAAACTGCTGGTTTCAGCCACTCACCCACACTTCCTGGTGGATTTCCGCGAAATCGGATGCAAATATACAAGTTTGTTTTTAACTTGTCAAAGAAAAGGCGACATTTTCAAATGAATCTTTCACTAAAGTAGTCATTTTCTCACTATGGCCTAACCCAAACAAGTTTGGGCTATGCTCATTTAGTTTAACGAAAATGTTTTATTTTTGTACCGGTTCCCGTGAATCGTTATATAAAATGGAACAGGTAAAGAAGAAAAGAAATAAAATATTGCTGCTGATCATCGGTATTCTGCTGCTCGCGTTCATTGCGGCAGGAATCTACCTATATAATACAGTTTTTCAACCGTTCTCACTTGTGGAAACAACATATATCCATATAGACCGCGAGAAGAACTATGAGGAAGTGATCCGACAACTGAAGGAAAAGGCAGGACTTCCCTCGGAAAAGATATTCCGGCTACTGGCCGAACGGATGAATTACCCCACGATGGTAAAAACCGGAAGATATGCCATTGAAGACGGCATGACAATGCCCGATGTAATACGCCGGCTGCGGTCGGGCAATCAGGCACCGGTAAACCTCACGTTCAACAATATGCGTACCCGGGAGAACTTGGCAGGACGTATCTCTCAACAGTTGATGGTCGATAGCCTTTCACTGTTGAACGTCCTCGACGACCCTACCAATGCAGAAAAGTTCGGGTTCGACGAGTATACATTCATTGCAATGTTCATCCCGAATACCTACGAAGTATACTGGGATATGAGCATCGATAATCTGCTGAACCGCATGAAACGGGAGTATGACCTTTTCTGGAACGAAGGGCGAAAAGAGAAGGCCGGAAAAATAGGGCTTATGCCCGTGCAGGTCTCTACCCTGGCATCCATTGTGGAAGAGGAAGCCACTTATACCGATGAGTATCCCATCGTGGCAGGACTATACCTGAACCGGTTAAACAGGGGTATGCGATTGGAAGCCGACCCAACGGTAAAGTTTGCGGTGGGGGATTTCGCATTGCGCCGCATTTTATTCAGACATCTCGAGGTGGAATCGCCCTATAATACATATAAGAACAGCGGACTACCGCCGGGACCGATCCGCATTCCTTCTATCCAGGCGATAGAAGCCATATTATCGCCTCAGCAACACAGATATCTGTTTATGTGTGCCAAAGATGATCTCTCGGGCCGTCATAACTTCGCAACCACCCATGCCGAACACGCGCGTAACGCGGCTGCATACCAGAGAGCGTTGAATACACGGGGGATTTACTGAAATATCATTAACCCAAAGGCTGTTGGCCGGTTATCCGGCGATGAATGCGCGGAAAATCTGCTAAAGCACAAACCGGTCTTCGTCATTTTTTATTTTTCAACCGCTGTTTTACAGTCTCTTTATCCTGATGGATCTGAGCTACCAATTCCTCTTTGGTATCGAATTTCCGGTCGGACCGGATAAAATCGATAAATTCCACACTCATCGACTGGTTATACAGATCGCCGTGGAAGTCGAAAATATTGACCTCCACGCTGACCTCGCTGTCTGAATGCAAGGTAGGGCGCCTCCCGATATACAGCATTCCGGCATAGATAAGATCGCGCAAATGAACCATTACGGCATAGACCCCCAACTCAGGCACTACCTTAAAACGTTCCCAAACCCGCATATTAGCAGTGGGGAAACCAATGGTACGGCCTACCTGGTAACCCTCCACAATCTTACCCGATAATCTGTAATTATACGACAACAGTTCGTTGGCCTCTTTGATCTTTCCCGCTTTCAACAACCGGCGTATCTGCGACGAACTCACATCATCACCTTCAAATTGAAGTTCGGTGGCAAGGATCACCTTTATATCCAGCTCCTTTCCGTATTGGCTGTATTGGGGATAACTATCCTCCCTGTCATGCCCGAAACGATGATCATATCCCACAAGCAGCGTATCCACATGCAGTTGTTCTTTCAGGATCTTCTGCATAAACTCTTTTGCGGATAACTGCGAAAGCTCAACAGTGAACGGAAGACTGATGCAATAATCGATACCTGTGGTAGCCAGCTGTTCAATTTTCTCATCAAATCCGCATAAGAGCGCCGGCTGATAATCTTTTTGCAGCACCTTACGGGGATGCACCGGAAAGGTGATCACAGCCGAGGGTAACCGATGCCTCTCCGCCTCCCTCTTGACCTGATCGATCAGGTGCCTGTGACCGATATGTACACCATCAAAAAAACCTACAGTCGCTACGAATGAGAGGTCGGTGATCCTTTTCTCTACCGCTAAATCAATGAGTTCCAAAATTGAGTAAATTATTTATTAAACCGTGAGTATAAAACGAATTTAACGAAGCTTTGTTTAAAAAAAAAGGAATTCTTTTGCATATTTTCTTTCCTGTCCTAGGAAAGCTGAAGAGGATGAGAAAGGAATAAGGAGAGTCATGGGGAAGAAATTATGTGAAAAAACTTTCATATTAACAGCATTTTAGTAACTTTGTATTCAAAACTAT
The DNA here is from genome assembly GCF_937873925.1 of uncultured Proteiniphilum sp. Classification (GTDB taxonomy): domain Bacteria; phylum Bacteroidota; class Bacteroidia; order Bacteroidales; family Dysgonomonadaceae; genus Proteiniphilum. The sequence continues at coordinate 2,525 of NZ_CALNAT010000061.1, forward strand.
CCCACTAGAAAGTTTAATCCTTTAAAAAAGAAGCAATGAAATCTAAATTTATTTTATTGGCTACAATGAGTATGATTGTTTTAACGACGGGCTGTACCGGAGAAGCGAAGCACAACACGCTGACGCAACAGGAGATTGCCGACGGCTGGGAACTGCTGTTCGACGGCTCCACACTGAACGGGTGGCGCGATTACAATGGCGAGAAACTGACGGCTCCCTGGTTTGCCGAAAACGGTATGATACAGGCCAAGGGCGAAGGCGCCGATGAACACGGTTACATCGTTACCGGAAAAACGTATGAGAATTTCGAACTGGTGTGGGACTGGAAAATTGCAGACGGCGGCAATAGCGGTGTGCTGTACCATGTGGTGGAGCATCCGAAATTTGCCGTTCCTTATGTAACCGGTCCGGAATACCAGCTGATCGATAACCTGGGATTTCCCGAACCGCTGGAAGAGTGGCAGAAAACAGCCGCAGACTACGCCATGCATACGACCGATCCGGCAAAGACCCTCATCAAACCGGCGGGAGAATGGAACAACTCCAAGATCGTTTTCAACAACGGTCATGTAGAGCACTGGCTCAATGGCGAAAAGGTGATCGAGTTTGAGGCCTGGACGGACGACTGGTTTGAACGCAAGAACAGCGGCAAATGGGAAAATGCCCCTGAATACGGCCTGGCGCGTAAAGGCGTGATCTGTCTGCAAGACCATGGGTCGGCTGCCTGGTTCCGCAATATAAAGATCAAAGAACTCCCCCGTAAGACTAAAGAGGTGACCTTGTTCAACGGAACGGACCTGTACGGATGGGAAGTATACGGAACCGAAAAATGGTATGTACAGGATGGTCTTTTGGTATGCGAGAGCGGTCCGGACAAACAGTACGGCTATCTTGCAACGCGTGAATACTACGATGATTTCGATTTGACCGTCGAGTTCAAACAGGAAGCCGACGGCAATTCCGGCGTCTTTATCCGCTCGTTCGTCGAGCCGGGCGCCATTGTAAATGGATGGCAGGTGGAAGTAGCCCCCACAGGGCATGATACCGGCGGTATTTATGAGTCTTACGGACGCGGATGGCTGGTACAGATCCCGGATGAAAAGGAAGAGATATTGAAAGAGGGCGATTGGAACACCCTGCGTATCATGGTAAAAGGCGACAATGTGAAAACCTGGCTCAACGGAGAAGAGATGGTTGACCTGACCGACGAAAAGATAGGTAAGGCACAGGGGCGCATCGCGTTGCAAATCCATGACGGGGGAGGCATTAAAGTGCTGTGGAGAAACCTGCAGTTAAAAACATTGTAACTGAAAGTGTAGCCGACAGGCAACACGGCCGGAGGACGAAAACTCCTCAATCAAAAAAAGCCCTGACCCTGTCATATAATATATTAATCGGAACCCTGTCCCAAAAAGACGGGGTTCTGTTGTATATTCCGCATCCCCCGGGTGCTCCCATACCTATGTTTTTCGACTGCCTCACTATTTCAACTTTTCATTCTACCCACTTTCCCACCTTCCCACGCACCGCTGTTGATTTTCATATTTATTTCGACTCTATTTTGAAAAAAGAACCTATCTTTGTATGATCAACTCACTTAAAACAAAGAATGACAAAAAAAAATGCACTCTTACAAAGTATTATTGAAGGAATTCAGGAAAAAAAAGGAAAAAATATCAGCACTATTCAATTAAAAGGTATGCCGGGGGCTGTCTGCGATTATTTTGTAATTTGTGAAGGCAACACACCCAGACAGGTATCGGCATTGGCTGATTCGATAGATGAGATCGTAAAGAAAAACACAAACGAGAATCCCATCCGTGTACATGGGCAGCAACTCGCCGAATGGATCGGAATGGATTACGGCAATATAATCGTACATATATTCCTACCCGAGCTCCGCAATTTTTACAATATCGACAACCTCTGGGAAGATGCCCGATCAGAACGCATTCCATCCATAGATTAAAACTTATTTCTCAAAAAATTGTTACAATAACTCAGACGATTTTCAGCAATGAAATCATCGAAAAAATTTCGTAATAGAGAGTCAGCCAAATGAACAATACGAACAAAGAAAATAAACAGGATAAACAACCCACCCTGCGGCCGAAAATGGGTGGAAACAATAATCCCAAAAGGCCATTCAACCCCTACTGGATTTATGCCGTAGTACTGGCATTGCTCATGGGGATGTGGTTTTTCGGGCAGGATACCACTATAAAAGAAGTAAAATGGTCGGAATTTCAACAATACGTGAAAGATAACCGCGTGAAGAGCGTGGTAATATACAACAACAAAGAGACAGCCGAAGCGGTCGTGCGCGAGGAATCGGTAAATTACGTTTTCGGGGAAGATGCCGGTAAGGCCGGGAGATTGCCATTGATCCTCATCAAGGTCCCTTCTCCCAATGCCGTATCGGAGTTTATCGACAATGTAAAAGCCGAGAAAAATTACGATATTGAAGTACGTTTCGATACGACGTCCGAGCTCTGGGGAGTATTACTCACTTTTGCGCCTTTTATCCTGCTCATCGTATTCTGGATATGGATGATGCGCAGGATGCAGGGGGGCGCCGGAGGCGGCGGGGGCGTTTTTAACGTAGGCAAATCGAAAGCGCAATTGTTCGACAAGGATTCCAGCCAGAAAGTAACTTTCAAAGATGTGGCCGGGCTCTCCGAAGCCAAAGAGGAGGTACAGGAGATTGTGGAATTCCTGAAGAATCCCAATAATTACACCAATCTGGGGGGAAAGATCCCCAAGGGAGCGTTGCTCGTAGGCCCTCCAGGAACGGGAAAAACATTACTGGCAAAAGCGGTTGCCGGCGAAGCCAATGTTCCCTTCTTTTCTATCTCCGGGTCCGATTTTGTAGAGATGTTCGTAGGTGTGGGAGCGTCCCGTGTCAGGGATCTCTTCCGTCAGGCAAAAGAAAAAGCGCCCTGTATCGTGTTTATCGATGAAATCGATGCCGTCGGCCGCGCACGTGGAAAAAACACCAATTTCGGATCGAATGATGAGCGGGAGAACACACTCAATCAACTCCTTACCGAAATGGACGGTTTCGGATCGAACAGCGGGGTGATCATCCTCGCCGCCACCAACCGGGCCGATGTGCTGGACAAAGCCTTGTTACGGGCAGGACGCTTCGACAGGCAGATCTATGTGGAACTTCCCGACCTGAACGACAGGAAGGAGATATTCAAAGTACATCTGCGTCCTATCAAGATAGACGAGTCTGTGGATGTTGAGTTCCTGGCCCGGCAAACACCCGGATTCTCAGGGGCCGATATTGCCAACGTCTGTAATGAGGCGGCACTGATCGCCGCACGGAAGAAAAAGAAATTCGTTCAGAAAGACGATTTCATGAATGCAGTCGACCGCATTGTGGGTGGACTGGAGAAGAAGAACAAGATCATCACCCAGGATGAAAAAAAATCCATTGCCATCCATGAAGCGGGACACGCCACGCTGAGTTGGTTCCTGGAACATGCCAACCCGCTGGTGAAGGTAACTATTGTTCCCCGCGGCAAAGCGCTGGGTGCAGCCTGGTATCTGCCGGAAGAACGGCAGATCACCACTAAAGAACAGATGCTCGACGAGATGTGCGCCCTTCTGGGGGGAAGGGCTGCCGAAGAGTTGTTTATAGGATCCATCTCCTCCGGTGCCATGAACGACCTGGAACGCGTAACCAAACAGGCCTACGCCATGATCACTTACATGGGTATGAGCGAGAAACTGCCTAACCTGAGCTACTACGATTCTTCGGGACAGGAGTACACTTTCTCGAAGCCCTATAGCGACGAAACGGCCAAGCTGATCGACAACGAAGTGAAGGCAATGATCAACCAACAATATGAAAGGGCGAAGCAAATTCTTACCGAAAAAGCGTGGGGACACAACCGGCTGGCAGGGATTCTGTTGGAAAGAGAGATCATTTATTCCGACGATTTGGAAAAAATATTCGGTAAACGCCTCTGGATATCGCGTTCACAAGAGATTCTAGAGAATGAGAAAGAATCCTCCGGCGGTATACAACTTCCCCCTAAACTGCACGGATCCGGAGACCACATATTTATCGACACGGATGAAAAGATCCCCTCCGGTTCCCCGCAGGAAAAAGAAAAAGAGGAGAGCGGAGAAACATAATGAATAAATTCACTTTGCCGAACGTAGAAATAGTATAATAAAAATTGAAAATAACTAAATCAAATTATTGAACCGGCAATAGAGAAAAGCAATAACTTGAAAAAAAACAACTGATAGTCTGACTTTTAACGGTCAGACTATTATTTTTATCACCTATTTTATCTAAATTAACAAGAATCAGTATAAATAAAATCGAACATTTCACGGATCGTTATCGTTATAAGGGCAAACAATAAGACTGACGGAAATGAGAACAATTCATTATTACTTATTGATCGGATTATTTGCATTATCGGCAATTAGTTGCAACAATTCCAATGCAAAAAACAATGAAAATGACAATTCTAAAAACAGTGTAAATATGAAATTCGAAAAAGTAGCATTACCTTATGCCACCGACGCTTTAGAGCCGGTGATCAGTAAACAGACAGTAGAACTTCACTACGGCAAACACCATCAGGCCTATGTGGATAATCTGAACAAGCTGGTGGTAGGGACAAAATTTGAAAATGCAGATCTTGAGACAGTGGTGAAAGAAAGTGACGGAGCTATTTTCAACAATGCAGGACAGATCCTCAATCATAATATCTATTTCACCTCTTTCAAGAAAGACGGCGGCGGAGAGCCTAAAGGCAAACTGGCCGATGCTATCAACGAACAGTTTGGGTCGTTCGACAAATTTAAAGAAGAATTCAATGCAGCCGGAGTCGCCGTATTCGGTTCAGGATGGGTATGGCTGGCAAAGGACCAAAACGGTAAACTTTCAATTTTGAAAGAAAGCAATGCGGGTAATCCGGTTACAAGCGGGTTGGTCCCTATTTTAGGTTTCGATGTATGGGAACATTCATATTATCTCGATTACCAGAATCGCCGTGCCGATCACCTGAAAGAAATATGGAAGATCATAGATTGGGACGTGGTAAGCGCACGTTATTAATTGAAAGCAATCTTCCGGCGGGTGCCACAGTAGTCAACTGAAGGGGAGGGAGTGAATGTCAGGAAAATTCACTCCCTTTTTTATCTCTTCATCATAATTCCCGTCAACATCCTCCCGGAATGTACGGTTTGCCGGCGGGCGGAAAAGAAAAGATCCTCTCTTTCATATGTGCACAATGTACTCTTTTCAATCATATTTTCGGGTATTCCCAGCCTGATGAGTTCCCTTTTGTTGATCTCTCTCAGATCGATATGGAATTTGGAGGCGGCGGTCTTTCTCCAGAAAAGTGTGGAATCGGACAAATCGAACCCCTGCTCGTGAAACCGGTCCGCCACCTCATCCCCTACTTCATAATTCGACACATCTATGGCCGGACCGAAACCGGC
>NZ_CALNAT010000062.1 GCF_937873925.1 uncultured Proteiniphilum sp.
TCTGCATATTTTTCACTATCCAGATAATTATCCAAATCTCCATACTCCACGATCAGCTCATCCATTTTCGCCTTTTCTTCAGGAATCATACAGTTTTGTATGATCCAGTTCGGATTATGCCATTTTCGGTTTCCCCAGATAATCGGATGTCCATGGATACGTATACCTTTCTTCTCGCAGAATTCTATAACGGGATCCGATGCCGGACGCCGCCAATGTGGCTCTTTTTTCGGTTCCGCTATGTTGTTCCAATACGATTCTGTATCCCAATACTCTTCCTTGTAACGCGGACGATTAGGTTGCATTTCAAACGTTTTCCAATAAAATGCAACCGTAGCCGAATTGAAGAGTGTGCCGTATAATTCTTTATATCGGTCGTTATACTCTGTTTTCCCTAACTGGTTATAGTTGAAAATATGAGCTCCGAATATAAAATCATGCGAGATTTGTTCTATCTTCACTTCTGTACCCGGAGCGATATCCGTCAGTGTCAGTTCACCATCCGCTTTCCTGTGTTTTTCAATATCTCGGTCGATTTGTCTCTGTACCTCCGGATTCCATATTTTCCAATAGGCTTCACTCATAATTTTCCCTCTGTCTTCTTTTGCACTTTTTGGAAAAGATGTTTGTGCTTGTAAGAATGCACAAAATAATATCACAAATAATGTGCTCAATAGATTTTTCATTGTTTAATTGTTTATCGAATTTTCATTATAATAGTTCTTATTAAAGAAGAATTTCAATCCTATAAAAATAAGTATCGCTCCCAAAAGATAAAAGCCGGCCAAAAGCATAATTCCAGTTTCAAGGTTAGCTACGGTTTTAATTTGACCCAAAATAACAGGGGCCAATGCACCTACAATAAATGCAAACGCCAGCATAATACCCATTGATGAAGCCCGGTAACGAGGCTCAATTACGTCGAACAGAGCTGCAAACAGGTTGGAGTCATATATACCCCTGAATACCCCAAACAAACCCATAGCCACGTAACACCAAAGTTTACTATCGGCCAGACCTATCCAGTAAATAAAGGGGGCGCCGAGCAATAAGCCGATGATCTCTATTTCCATGCGTATCTGTTTCCGTTTGAGCGCCAACCGGTCTGAAATACGGGCACCAAGCATTACCCCGAAAAATGCAAAAAGAAAATGGTACAAAGTAGAGTGTAAACCGGCAGCAGATAACGACATATTGAACCCTTCATGAAGATAAGTGGGCATCCATGTAAGGTAACCGACATTGACAAAGCACATACACCCGAATGCCAGACTAAGGAAATAGACAGTTTTCCGGGAGAAAACCGCTTTAATAATCTCGGTAAAAGAAGGTTTCTCCTCGTTTTCATTCAATTCGTCTTTTGGCATTGGCGTATCCTTGACTCGCCAGAATACAACGAAAGCCCACAATATACCCACCAATCCGAACGATAAAAACGCCATACGCCAACCGTAATTTTCACCGATATACCCCGCGATAAAACCACTTGCGACAATCCCGACGTATAAGGACGTCTGATGAATGGACATCGCCATTGCCCTCGTTTTTTTGTGAAATTGCCCTATTAACGAAGTAGCTGCCGGATAATAAAAAGCCTCCCCTCCACCGGTTGTAATACTGCGAAACACGATCAATAAAACAATACCACCGGAAAAACCTGTAAATAAAGTACCGATACTAAATACCAGTAAGCTGAAAAAGATAATCCATTTACGACGGAACAAATCACCTGCAAATCCTGCTACCGGAACCAAGATCCCGTAAGCGAGAGTAAACAGTGTGGCAACTAGCCCGATTTGTACATCATCAAGCATGAAATCAGCCTTAATCAAGGGTATTACCACATTAAATATCTGTCGGTCGCCCTGATTCAGGAAATAGGCAACCCAAAGTATTATGATTAATTCCCATTTGTATGGAATTAGTCTTCTATTCACTTTCTGCTTTTTAACATTAACGACACCTTTTTGCATATTTAGCCGATCGTTTTTATATTATTCATACACTTTTGCGTTTACCCGCATTTCATACATCCTGACAATGCCGTCAAGGCTCCCTTTGGTGAAGTAGAGCCGTACTTTATTTGCCATCGTCGCCTCAAAAGTTCTGGAATAAACAGCATTGGCATTACCGATTTGAGAAAAAATATCCTCCCACTCACCATTTACCTCTTTCTGGAACTGAAAATCAATGCTTGGATAACCTGATTGTACCCAAAATTCAAGTGAGTGTATTTCATATTCAGCGCCCAGGTCTACCTCTATCCATTGAGGCCCACTATTCGTTGATTGACAAAGCCATCTGTTACTACTATCAGAGGTATTCAGAATACCATCAACTGCATTTTCCCCGACATACTGGGCAGCGTAAACACTACTGACCCTCACGGGTTTTTGCAAAGCGACATTCATATTTCTAAATACTTTTACCTCAATTGTCCTACTGATTTCACCACCTTTAACGGTAATATTAGCTACACCGGGTGAAACAGCTGTAATTTGTCCCATTAAATCCACCACAACAACATTCTCATTGTCTGACGACCAAAAGAACCGGCTAAAGTCATTGGCATTACCGGGGACCGGCAATGCTGCAAGTGTTGATTTACCGCCTATTGCTAATTCTATTGCCGATTCAGCAAATTCTATGTTTTCCAACCGTATTCTCTGACTTACCGCTACCGGAACCTTTATCTGGATGTCACTATAATAAGCGATAATATTAGTAGAACCCTCTCCCATCGCTTCTACCAAACCGGAAGAGTTTACTGTGGCTACCGTGGGGTCTTCGCTAACCCAATTGTAGATTACTTCAGTAGGACTGGCCGTTAACTGCATCTGATCACCCACGAGCATGTTCAACGATTGATGATTCACGTAAATAGATTGTTCCACTGCAGTGCGCTCATAGGGATCGCACCCCGAAAAGCAGCCGATCAGAAACAAATATGCAACAGTTTTTACTATTTTATTCATATGATTAAAATATTTATTTTCAAAGGTATCCTATGGAACTCGCTTTAACCATCTTCTTGTGTGAACTTTTTCGTTAAGCTAAATGAGTAGAGGATAAGCTTGCTTGGACTATACCATAGCGAGAAAAAGTCTAACTTTAGTGAAAATAATTATCATGCTCGTTTCATATTAAAATCTTTTATTCTGAGTAGTTAACTTTTAATTGATTACTGTTCATCCTCATTTTCAGGGTCGAACTGAAGCCGCAATTCCTCGCTCATCCGGTAAGTGTTATCACCTATTGTGAAATCGTAGCGGAGCAGGAACGTTTTGTAATACCGATACCCATCATAATTTACTTTAAAAATATTTGGATATTCAGGATCATCATCTATCTGATTTACTTGTATATCACCATAGGGAATAATATGCACCTTACCTTCTTCACTTATCTCCAAGACTAAAGCATATTTTTTATGCACCTCAATATCTGCTAAATAAGCTTCTGTCCCGGCCATTATACGCACCTTATTTCCACCGAGCGGATGCATGATCTTTGTTCCGAAAATAGACCTTTCCTGCTCTTTTCCTACCAGGTTATATGTAGTTCCATTGGCTTTAGCATAGAAGTTCTTTATACGAATTTCAAAAAGCACGTAGCTTTTTTCAGGATTGGCTTCATAGCTATCATGTAAATCGATTCTCAGCGGAATGAAGTAGGTAGAATCAGGGGAAAGTCCCTCGGGTCTAATTCGGATAGGTAATGAAGATTTGATTTCTCCTGCCGGTATCCTGAGATGATACGAATCAATATCGTATCTGCTTTTAGACAAAGCATGAGCATACTTATTGTATTCCACATCGAAATTGGTTTTATTATAAGCCTCGATAAGCAAGGGATCTTCTACTAAAGAGATATTAATGTCTTTTTTTGTCGGATTAGTACCCCCGCATGAGGCCGACAAATAACCTACTGATTCCGGTTCCCTTAAATCATAAAACTTCGAGTAAATGTTATCTGTCTCACTGATCAATGCAAATACATTTTTATACTGCTCCATTTCGAATATCTCATCGTTATCGCATGACAGCATACCCATTAGTAAAATGATTAAAACAACAAGGATATTATTAATATTTTTCATATTTTTATTTCTTGATTATTAACTTTAGTTTAGCTAGTCTCTCCAACCCGGGTTTTGATCGAGAGAAGGTAATCTTCGTACTTCGCTTAACGGTAACGGCAAGAACACCATCCGTTTATTGACCATACGTTCCCCTATTCGTGATGTATTGGGTACCACTCTCCTGTAAAAACCGTCCCTGGGACTCTCGATATTCATCCCTATGATCGTTTCGTTTTCAGTTTTCTCATAGATTCCCCAACGACGAACATCATAATAGCGTTGGTTTTCTCCTACAAACTCTATCATTCGTTCTTGTTCAAGTAGTTCCTGCACCTTAAAAGCATCTGCTAATTCACTGTCGGACAATCCCGGCATCCCGGATCGATGCCGTACCTGATTGAAAGCCCTCTTAATTTCGTCGGCATCGCGTTCTAAAATATAAGTTTGTCCTCCCAATTCAACAATATGACTTGTAGTGAGGTTATTGAGCGATTCTGCATACCAAAGTAGCACGTCGGCATAGCGGATCATTGCAAAGGCCTTGCTCATCGTCCTCGCGTTCGTGCCTTGCAAGGCATCACTCGGATGGATAAACTTCTTTAACACGTACCCGGTTACCGGAACCATTCGTCCCGTCTCGTTTCCGGTTTTACCATTGGGTGAATCGTAATAATATGTTATGGTTTGATTATAATTTCCCACCTGGGTGGACGAAGACATAGGCCAATAACACTCGCTGAAGCCTATAGAGGCATAGAACCGCATTTCACGATTAACATACATATTATACACGTCAGCGTTAAGACGGTAGCCCGAAAAAGTGTTCACACTCGTGGTAAAACCAGTTTCTGAATAGGGGTATTCAACACTGGAATTATAAATGTCCCGTCCATCGATCATCGAGTAGGCGTCAATCACTTTTTGGGTTATGGCAAGCGTGTTAAATCCCCCGTTCGATACAGGAAATACCAAACTGAAATCCAGATTACTTGCTGTTACATTACGCGCCCAAACATATTCAGGGTTGGCGGCAATGACCGACTCTCCGGTGAACATATCGGCGTAGGAATGAAAATGATCAATCCCGGCAGCGCCCCCCTCATCCCAACTCTTGTAATAGTCAGGGTCTGAGATCACTCCTGTTGGGAGTTCAGGTGTTAACGAATTAGCATCGATCGTATGCAGCCGGTAGAGTCCCATGTCCATCACTCTCTTCGCGGCGGCGGCCGCTAAGGCCCAACGGGCTTCGTCAGAGTTTTGCGATACGTAGGCCTCATTATCCACGGAGCGTTTCCAAGTACCAAAGTAAGTGCGAGCTGCATTTCCACCATTGAACAAAGGACTGGCATGAAGAAGTCTTAACTTTGCTATCAATCCGCAGGCAGCCCCCTTGGTGGGCCGTCCAAATTCCATCAGCGGCAAGCTTTCCGGTAACCAATCAGATATCTCTTCCAACTCGCTACAAATATAATCCACCGTTTCATCATATGTTCCACGAGGACGATCATAATATGATAACTCTTCATTGGAGTTGATCACCTCATCCCCCAATAGAATCGGAGGGCCCCAATCGAGCAGCAGCCGGCAATAAGCATATGCCCTGGTAAAACGTGTATTCCCGATAATCGAAAACCGGTCGATCGTGGTCATATCTTTCGCTTCGTCTATTCGATTCAGAATGGTATTGCACTTGCGGATGATTTTATAATATGTAGAATACCAGTCAGAGAAGGTTCCTAAATTATTTTCAGAAATTGAACCTAAGACAAAATCAAGCCCATGATACCCACTTGCAGTAGCTAATGTAAACGCTTCGTCAGTAGCTAAAGGACCAGGTGTGTAACCGCTTCGATATAAATTTGCTTCATTAGGAAACATACTGGCCGTTTGCCACATGTACGCTTCTATATACCGCTTCGACGCGAAAACAGAATCCAGCTTCAACTCGTCGGTAAAATAATTATCCACGCTAAGATAATTACATGAGGTTAAAACGGTTGTAAAAGTAAATATAAAGAATAAATTTCCGACAAGCAATGATTTGAATCTTCCGGTATAATTGGCCTTTTTGTTCGTGTAATTCATATTTAATGTCATATATTTAATTATTAAATGTTACATGTTGATATAAATCTGGATAGCATAAGTGGTTGGAATGGGATAGACTCTACCATTGTAGTGTGCTTGTTCAGGATCGAATAACTTCACTTTATCCCACACATATAGATTATTCCCCACCAATTGAAGATCGATCGATGAAACGTTAATAGCCTGTAACATCCGATGTTTGAAATTATAATTTAGTGTAACCTCCTGTAATCTCAGGTAACGGGAATCACCCTTCCAAAAATCGGACAATTGCGAGTTATTGTTATTGTATCCGTAATAAAGCCTGGGAAAACGAGTATCGGGATTTTCTGCCAAAGCCGGGTCAATGCCATTATTAATTGCATATTCTTTCGGTATCCAGCGATTTTTCGGATCATTTACTATCGATAAAACATTTCCTGAGTTGGATCCATGGAAAGGCACATACCCCATGCCATTATTATAGGTGTTACCTCCGTGTGTCACTGATTGTCCCACGTGAAAGAAATCGGTCTTACCGGTTCCTTTAAAGAGGACTCCTAAAGTAATGTCTTTATATTTTAATTCGCCTCCGAAACCATACATCAGCAGGGGGTAGGTGCTATATGAAAGAGGCACCCTGTCATCGGCGTCGATCATCCCATCTCCATTCACATCACGGTATTTAATATCCCCGGGCATCACGGTTCCAAAAGTTTGTATCGGACTGGTATCAATGTCGTGTTGGTCTTTAAACAGTCCCTCGGAAATATAACCCCGTATCACTCCATATGGATATCCGGATATTTCCTGGTAAGGGTACTTTGGATTCGCTTCCTCCCAGTTGCGTACATTATTACGCGAGTAGGTAAAGTTGCCTCTCATAGTAATCTTCATATCTTTACTTAAATCACGCGAATACTCAATGTTCCCGTCCGTTCCGTAGCTCGTCATCTTCCCGACATTACCGAAAGGCATTGTTACCAACCCAACATATGTCGGAACTTGTACACGTTGCTGGAAAATGCCATCCCGTCGGTCCTGAAAAACGTCCACGACGAATGATAGTCGGTTATTCAATAAACGGCCTTCAACACCTATATTGGCCTTCACTGCTTTTTCCCATTCTAGGTTATCCGCACCGATGACTGATTCGTTTACACCTTCCACGGAAGTGGACCCCCACACGCTCACGTTGCCGGTAGTCACCAGTGTCAGGTAAGGAAAACGCCGCGAGGTGAGCCGGTCGTTGCCCACCGACCCGTACGAGCCCCTAACCTTAAAAAAATTAAGCCATGGCATCATTTCCTTCACCCATTTGTATTCAGTAGGCACCCAACCCAACGCTATGGAAGGGAAAAATCCAAACTGACGCCCGGGCTGAAAGTTTTCCGAACCGGTGTAACCGAAGTTAAAATCTACCATATAGATATCACGATATCCATAAGTTAACCTGCTTGATAATCCCTGGTAGCGGATCGGGATTGAGTTCAGGTTAGTGGTACCGTCACTTGTACGTTTAAAATCACTCATGTAATAATATACCAGCCCGGACACACGATGACTTTCTCCAAATAGTTTTTCGTAGCTCAACGTGCTTTCAAAATGATATTTACGGCTTAAGTCGGTCGTTTTATCATAACCAGCCGGTCTCGAAGGAACTCTTAAAACCGTAATCAGTCGACCCTGGCTATCACGCCCGATGGCTTGGTACAATTCCGGTTGGATGGAACGGTTTTCATTGAACCAACTGACAATATCATAAGCGCCCTGGGCCCTGAATTTCAACCCTTCAAGCAACATTGATAGATTCTGATTAAGTGCCAAAGTGAACTTGCCATCAAATTTTTGATCCGTACGACGCCCCATGTTGTTTATCATCACTGAAGGAGACGTCATCGCATCGGTACCTACTGCAGGATACTGCCCGTTTGAATACATAACAGGTAAGGTGAGAGGATTTATTTGCGATTGTGCCTGCCAGATATAGTCGGTACTCGCTACTCCCGGTTGATTGTTGATAGACAGAAACCCGTCTGTTCCAAAATAAAGAATGGTGGAAGGGGACAGTTCAAGATCTATATTGGCCCGATAGGTATATGTATTGTAACCCACGTTAGAGCCATAAGCACTCGTATTGTCATATTTATAAGCAGCAGTTTCGCTACTTCCACCTAAACTAAGGAAGTATTTTGCAACTTTTGCTCCCCCCCGCGCGCTCACGTAATATGATTGCCTGAAAGAGACGGGATTGAGAGTTTCATCTTGCCAACTCACATCTGGGTAAATGTCGGGATCGGTACCATCACTAATGATGTCAAGTACCACCTTACTATATAGCGGATCTTCTCCACGCACTTCTAAAGCCTCATTCACTAAGTTTGCATAATCAGATGCACGGAGGTACTCGGGTAGGCGGTTCAAATGCGACATTGTATAATTGAGGCGTGCTGTGATATTAAGCCTATCTGCTTGCCCGCGTTTTGTTGTTATCAGAACTACCCCGTTAGCACCACGGACTCCGTATACTGCTGTTGCAGAAGCGTCTTTTAATACAGAAAAACTCTCTATATCAGCCGGATCGAGGGAATTCAGATCGCCTTCCAAACCGTCAATCAATACCAGAGCACTGCTACTGGCCCCAAAAGTACCTATACCTCGTATCCAGAATTCAGAAATATTTTTACCGGGTTCACCACTACTAAGCGTTGAAATTACTCCCGGCAGACGGCCTCCCAACAGGTTGGTTACTGAGGTTGTAGGTACCTGCAATTGTTCTACTTCCACGGAAGACACTGCTGCCAGAGATGAAATTTTCCGTTGAGTGGCACCAAAAGATGTGACTACCACTTCGTCCAGTTCAGTAGCTGTCTCATCGAAACGTATCTCCAAATCTTTTTTCTCCTCCAAAGCCAAGTATTCAATTTTTGTATAACCAATGAAAGTAAATACTATGACATCGCCACGCGAAACATTTATACTAAATTTCCCATCGCTGCCGGAAGTGGTTCCCACGCTAATCTGATCCCTTAAATATATAGTTGCACCCGGTAGTGCATCGCCTGTCTCATCATACACCGTACCGGCAATCGTGAATGTTCTTTCCTGTGCTGACAGACCAAAGCACAGGATAATTAAAAAGACCGTTACCCATATTTTTCGTTTCATATATTTACCTGATTTTATGTTTTTCATTGAAGTTTAATTAATCGACAACTTTCTTACTCTACAGTTTTCATGGTCTGCCACATATACTGTCCCATCTCGATTCACCGCTATTCCCGTAGGTGTATTAAAAAGGGCCTCTTCTTTTCCTCCGTCTTTCCATCCCGACGTACCGGGTATTCCCAACACTGTTTCCACCATATTCTCAGGGGTCAGACGACGGATACAATGATTACCACTGTCTGCCATGTAAATATTCCCATCATCATCGGATATCATCATTCTAACATCATAAAACTGAGCCTGTTCTATGGCACCATCGCGATGACCGGCAGCGGATATAGTGTTCAGTTTTTGAAACGTGTTATCCGGATCGGTAACATCGATGGTGAAAAGGGTGTTAGGCGAATAAGTAGATGTAGCACGCATCATGATGTATAGAATATTTGGTTCATTTGCCCTGAAAGTTATTCCATTTACTGCACCACTTAAAGGATAAATAAGCTCTGCCTCCCAATTCTGCGGATTAATTTTCATTACCCCTGTATTGAAAAAATGAGTGTAAATATGATCATCGGAAGGATTTGATGTTGACGCAGGATTGTAGGGATTAGTGGGTGTTTCCGCAGAATTTATCCATCTTGCCGTATAAAATTTGGGCGCCCAGAAATTTCTTGGGTCAAGCGTTACATACTGACCAATGGCATTTTCTGAGGAAAACAAGACCATACCGGTATTCAAATTAGCAGCGAGCACACCACATACAATATTTCGTTGTATTGTAACCATTTCATTCGTTTCTTCATTAATCCGCGCCAGATGATCTCCCCCGCCACTCACAAAAGCCCGATGAGCGACAAACAAATTACCATCGTCGTCCATGCAAATCCAATAAGGCTTTAACGTTGCAGAAGTCAGATCACCATCGTGGTAATCAAGTGTTCCGTTGCCTGCTACCGTCGTTACAGTAACGGATGATTTATACCGGAAAAATTTGTTTTCGTAGGTAATAGAATCAGAGCCAATTACCACTGAAATAGTACAAGTATCACCGGGCAGACGTGGTGCCGTCACATACATACGTTTACCGGTAGAACCGATAACCGGTGCTCGTTTTGAATTGAAGTACACCCTAATAATATCCGGATCAGAACCGAAGTTCTCCCCTGTCAACAATACCTTTTCCTGATACTTTCCAGAATCGGGATAGAAGGTGGTCAATTTTATGGGCTTTTCCGGATCGTATATTGATCCGGCAATTTCTTCGTTTTTGTTTTCACATGTAATAAAAACGAACATGCTGAGTAAGATTATAACAGCATTTTGAAAATAATTTTTCATAGAATCTTGCTTTAACTGTAATTATTTTAATATTTAGAAAGAGGCTATCACTATTACATATTTAATCGCTCTTATCACATATAAGCTCCTGTGCTCTCTAATAGGATTGTATTGATTCAACAACACGGTCTAACATCTACTAAAAGTGCCTTCATTTAATTAATATTGAATTGTAATTTATTATTACAAAATTACATTATTAATTTTCAATTTAGCAAATATTTTAAGTTAATAATATATAATAGAATTATTTTTACATATATCCTACACAAATAAGATTATCATTAGCTTATTATCAATAAATAAACTAAAGCAGTAAATCGGCGGTCTCCCTTTATTGGACAATGCATCATGTACTAACCTCTATTTTCCTTAAGGTCTTAACATCATCTTCAAGGTAGATAAAAAGCTAAGCAACAGGTTCTGTATCCTTACGATAACAATTGCAATTTGAATTTTGGACAATTAAATGTAAAACGTAAAAATCAAGCATAAATATTTTTAATAAAACATATTGAAGAAAACAGTAAGACTGATTAAATTTTGCATTAATTTTGCATTATAAAAATCAAAACCATATGATACAAGTAATACATAGAGCACTGAATATTCTTGAACTGTTGGCAGAGAACACCAAGAGCGATGTTAGTCTATCCGAAATTGCTGATACATTGCATTTAAACCATTCCACCTGCGCCAATATATTGAAAACGTTGGTCAACAGAGATTACGTTGAGCAAGTGAAATTCAAGGGAAACTACAGGTTAGGTTATATGGCTCACCAACTAGCAAACTCAAATCCATATGACACAAGATTGATCAATGTATCAAAATTACCGCTGGAAATACTTATGAACGAAATTAACGAAACAATCATTTTGTCCAAAATACAGAATGATAAACGGGTATTATTGAAAGAGATAAACTGCAACCATGAAGTCCAAGTTAAAACATCCAGTGAATCATCTGTCTACAAGGCCACTACTGGACGTGTTATATTAGCTCATTATTCACCAAAAGAATTTGAAGATTTTTTTCAACGAGTCGGATTACCATCGAAAGAGGAATGGCCAGAAGTAGAAACAAAATTGGATTTAGTTAAACTTTTAAATGATATAAGAAAGGACCAGTTTGCATTCTCTCATAACAATCATGTGATAGGGCTTGCAACCCCTATATATATAAACAACAAAATATATGCAAGTTTAGGCATCTACCTGCCCGACATACGTTTTGGAGCTTCGGAAAAAGTAAATATGATCAATGCCCTTAAACGAACGGCTAATACCATAAATAATGAACTGAAGCTAATACATTAAACAATGAGGTTTTTATATTTAAAAACCTAAAACAAGCCAGATAAGAGACAACGTCTTACCAGGATGACGATATATCTGTGTGGCACGAAAACCCAAATGCGAGATCTGCAGGCTCAGCCAATGGTGCAAGTATTATAAGAAAAATTTCGGGGCAGGGATCACCATCAACTAAGGAAAAAAGACAAACAAAAATTTCGGGCTACTATATAATGACAGTAGCCCGAAATCGATCTTTTGTCAATAATTGTTACTGTTGCACCGTGAATTTATAGATGCAGCGGCTCGTGTATTTCTCACCCGGATTCAGATAGGGAGAAGGCCAGTCGGGTTTGTTAGGCGAATCGGGATATTTCTGCGTTTCCAGACAGATAGCATTCCGCTTTCCGTAAACAGCTCCATACTTACCGGTTACCGTTCCATCGAGGAAATTTCCGGTATAGACCTGTACACCCGGTTCAATGGTATACACTTCCAGTTGAATGCCGGTAGCGGGTGAATAAACCGTAGCGGCCACCTGCGAAATATCACCGTTTGTATTCAGTACCCAGTTATGGTCGTAGCCATCGCCGTTTTTCAGCTGATCGAAATCATACTGGTCAATTCGCGCTCCCACGGCGGTAGGCGTTCTGAAATCCATTGGTGTACCTTCCACTTTTTCAATTTTTCCTGTCGTCATAAATGTATCGTCCACCGGCGTGTACTGATCCGCGTTGATCGTCAGCAGGTCATTGAGAATGGTGTTATTCGCGTCTCCCGACAGGTTGAAATAGGAGTGATTGGTCAGGTTGACCACCGTCTCCTTGTCCGTTTCGGCTTCATACTGCAGATCGATGGCATTATCATCTGTCAATGTCATCGTCACCTTCACACTCAGGTTACCGGGAAATCCGGCTTCTCCGTCTTTCGACAGATAGGTAAGTACCACCGATTGGTCGTTCGGCTGAACGGCATCAAAAACCTTCCGGTCGAATCCTTCCGGTCCGCCGTGTAGCGTATGTCCGAAATTGTTCTGGGGCAATTGATATTCCACCCCGTCCACCGTGATCTTTCCGTGGGCAATCCGGTTGCCGTAACGCCCGATAGTGGCTCCGAAATTGTTGTTGATATTGACATAGTCCTCTATGTTATCAAAGCCGAGTACCACATCCTGTAATTTACCATCCCTGTCGGGGACCATCACCGAGACAATCCGTCCGCCGTAGTTGGTTACGGTAACTTCTATCCCGTTCGTATTCTTCAGTACATAAAGGTCAACCGAGTCACCGTTTACCACTGTCTGAAAATCACTCTTCTTCAATCCCGAGAGAGTCGTTTGCTCCACGGGAGACTCTTTTTGCTTGTTGGTACATCCAGCCACGGCAATGATTGCCAGCAGCAGGATCAATTGATTAAGTCTCATCATTTTTCTAATTTATATTGAATAGATTTTTCCGGATCTGTCATTTTTTCACAAATTTACATGATTTTTTTTATCTACCTATAATTCTATTCCGATAAAAAAGATTCGGTCCTACCGGGAGAAAGCAATTCCCACAGGGATGCAACCGTCCACCCCGGAGCAAAAATATCGTTATAAAAACCTTTTCCATTCCTGCCGTAATCCCAATTGGTATGTTGCACCACTTCAGGATAATATCCCGTTTTAGCAATACCGCACATATGGCTGTCAAACGGCAACAGCTGGCGCATGGAGGAAGAGATGACTTTCACAAAATCCTGAAACCGAGGCTCATCGTATCTTTTAGAAAGCCAGTTCAGTACAGAGCCAAATTCGAAGATAAACACATCGATATGATTATTTTCTACCGAAACATTCCCCCATCCTCTGGTTTTCAAACCGATATCGCCGATCATCTGCCCTTGCGCAAACGGCACATCCCACATATAATACCATGAAAGGGCAAAGTAAGACGCCTTAAGACACAAATCGGAGTAGCGTTGTTGTTCATCACCTTTGGAGATCAATGCCAGATAATACATTGCCGTTGCAGCGTATAAAGACGCCTCCTTATCTTCGCAATTGGCATCCAGCGTGGACGAGAAATAGTCGGCTTTCGAAATTATTTCGTTCTCCAGATAATCAGCGGTCCTTTTAGCGGCATCCAGGTATTTTTTGTCGTTAAAATATTGATAAGCCATGACCAATGGTAACGTTACCGAAGGCGTACTACCACCACTCCCGTCCTCAATGGCAAGATCATCTTGAAACTTACGCGGAAAACTTCCGTCCGCATTTTGCAAAAATAAGATTTTTTCTAATAAAGTTTGTAATCTACCCTCCCATTCCGGATGTTTTCTGCCGTTATTTTTTTCATATTGAAGGAAATGAAACATAGCATATAGCCCCTCGGATTGGCGACGGATACTGAATACACCGGTTTCGGAATTATTATCGAAATTCACAAATTCACGGAAAAGGCCGTTGGGTGTGAAACCATGATTCAGGTAACTATCGAAAACGGCATAACTGTTGGACACCAATTCGGAACGATTATTCTGCCGCCCATATTCCAACGCGTTGAAAGCGTTGAGCAGGACTCTGCCGACGAAGCCCACCTCGGTACGTCCGAGACTCTCACAGGTAGCTACCACCATTCCTTCTCCTGAATTAAATTTCAGGGGATGATCGCTCACAAAACTCTGGGTGAAAAATCCGGTAAGTGTTTCTTTCACAAAATCATCACTAAATGGCGTATCCACAGGTTTTGGGCGCCAGATATCATAACTGTATTCCCATAATTGACGAATGAGTCCGGAGAAATCAGACGCTCTTCCCGATTGTAAGAGCCATGTTAATTTGATCGATTCTCCTTTTTCAAGAAATTGAAATGCTTCTACCGACGGTGCCAGCGTAAGTTTCCGAATATACGTTTTCGGTGTTTCATAATAGGGAAACCCAAAAGAGATGGTTGCACTGTTGTCCACATTTTCAAATCCGGTGTAGCCGATAGATGTTTTACCGGAAACAATCACTTCCCCATCTTTGTGGGTTGTAAGCGCCTCATCCTTAAAATCATCCATACGCATAACCGACAGATACTCCCCTGTTTTTTCATTGAAAACAGCGATCATCGGCACACTTAACCGGTCTTCACGCACCGTCCAGCTATCGGATGTATGAAAAGAAGGGGCTTCTTCGGGTGAACGCAGATTACGACGGTACCAAAAACCAGGCATGTAGAATTGGCAATCGCTATGAGAATAAGCAGTGTTGATCCGCTGCTTGAAGTTAAAATAAATATCCTCTTTGGCAGATATAACAACTTCTACCCTATTCTCTTTCATTGTCCGTGTAATGACAACCGGGATATCCTTATCCGCTTTCAATTGAGCCGGATGTTCTCCCCCTAATTCTTTCAAGGGATAGTTTACAGCCTTGTTTCCCGGTATTTTCAACGCTATTGAAGTATCAAAATTCCTATCCGGTATCTGAGCAGATAATTGTTTGCTGCTCAGTATACCCAAAGTAACAATACAGTATAAGGTGATTTTTTTGATTTGCATACGATTAATTTACTTGATATGAATTAATTGAATAAGATAGTAGATCATCAAATACCAAGATCTCATTCGATGGAAACTCTGTTATTTTTAAAATATGGGTTTTGAGGCCTCCAGGGACGGGCTGCCCCCTTCAATATAAGGCCAGTCATTCTCCCATCGTACCTGATCCATAACCAGTACCCGTCCTTTGGGGTTATCTACGGATACAGCATGATAAAAGATCCAATCCTGTCCTTTTGAGTCCTGCACAATCTCCGAATTATGCCCTGTACCCACAAATTTTTGATTTTTCTGAATTACCCTCTCATGACGGTTATCCATCATTGACCTGCCCTCCTTGTCAAGGTAAGGGCCAAAAAGATTATCTGAGCGGCCTACCACAGTAGTATAGGTACTGTTCAATCCTTCACAGCAGGATCCGATAGAGGCAAACATGTAATAATAACCGTTCCGTTTGTGTATATATACTCCTTCATAAGCTGTTCCCGCTACCTGTTGTTTTTCAGCCCCCGGTTTTAAGGAAAGGCCGTCATCCGACAGTTCAACGGCATAAATGCCGCGGAAACTACCCCAGAACAGGTATTTTTTTCCTTCTTCTTCGATATAGAACGGGTCAATGGAATTTTGCACGTTGATTTCGTTGCTGCGGAAAAGTTTACCATGATCGGTAAACGGCCCTTCGGGTTTATCGGCGCTGGCAACACCGATACCACATGTCCATTCCCCACCCCAGACCGACATGGAATAGTACAGTACATATTTTCCGCCGATCAAATTGATGTCGGGAGCCCACAGTCCGCCTTTGGGTTCGAACGTAGGCCGGGTTGCATCGGTAAATGCCCTACCGGTTAATTCCCAGTCCACCAGATTCTCAGAACGGTGAATAGGCATATTTCTGATATCTTCGGTCGCGAAGAGATAAAAATAACCGTCATCCGCCCGGATAAGGGTGGGATCGGGAAGACTGTAATTAATTACGGGATTTTTATAGGAGCCCTCATTATTACCGGGCCCATTCACTGCCGTTTCACTGCTTTTACATGAAGAAAACAGGGTAAGCAGAAAAAAAAG
Source organism: uncultured Proteiniphilum sp. (assembly GCF_937873925.1). Classification (GTDB taxonomy): domain Bacteria; phylum Bacteroidota; class Bacteroidia; order Bacteroidales; family Dysgonomonadaceae; genus Proteiniphilum. Next base: position 16,549 of record NZ_CALNAT010000062.1, read on the forward strand.
TTTTACTATATGAATCATCCTGTAGATTATATTAATTGATTAATGAATAAGACAGTAATAATCACCCATCTGATCTTATTCGATATAAACTTTTTTTATCTTTTAATAATTTTTCCTTTGATCATCCATATACCGATCTTATCGGAACTAAAATTTGTAGAGGCTAAAGCAGCGACAGTATTATTCCCCAAATCATAGAGCGCATTCCATTTGGCTTCTTTAGACAATGGTACATCAAAAGGCTGTGACGGATTTCCGAAATCAGAGGGACGATCACTCACCACAACCTCCATAGTAGATAATTCCCAGTCGGAAGTCCTGTTTTCCGTAGTCTGGTACGAAAGCAGAAAGAGATTTTTATCGGTACGAATCAGGTAAGGCGCCCCGGCATAGACCTCCCCGGCCAGAGGATATTTCAATGCCGAATAACGGTAAGGTGAATTTTCCAGAACAGGGTTTACCCACGCTTGTTCAATTGAACTCTGCACCAGATACGGTTTAAATTGCTGCGACAGGTTATCTTCAATGGCAACATATATCTTGTTACCGTCATGCACCGCGACCGGCATTCCGTCCCTTTTCCCTTTCCGGAAACAGACGGTGGTATGTTCTTCCGACCAGGAAGCGCCGTTATCGACGGAATAAATCATAGAGATCTCCTGTTCGTCGGAATCGCGATAAGGAGATTCATTGGCGAAATAAAGGTGCAACATCCCGTCGGGCAATATCAGGAAAGAAGGTTCCCAGCATCCGTCCCTGAAATAGGCGCCGGCCCGGTAAAGAATATTCGGTTCCGTCCATGTTGCTCCATCATCAGTACTTTTCTTTAGTGCGATAGAAAAAGGGTAAATCCCCTCTTTCTGCGGACGCAGATTACAAGCGAGAAGTATATCTCCGTTGGCAAGCCGGATTATTTCAGGATTGGCAATATTTACTTTTGTACTCTCACCTGTTTTTTCATCCGTATAGTTAAATCCTTCGTATGCCATTACAGGATCACTCCAGGTAATGCCTTCGTCAGCACTTCTTTTCAGCATCAGATCTCCTTTTCTATTCTCGTATACCGTTATAAGAGAGTTATCTTTTAATCTCCGCATACGGGGATAGCCACCCTGATCTGCAATGCAGATCAGGGTGCTTTCGTCCCATTCAATGAAATAATCCTGACTATTTTGTTTATTTCCGCTCTGGCAAGCAAGAAAAGAAAAAAATAGAAAAGGAAATAAAATCAATTGCCTAATATATTGCATATTTCCTGATTCACTTTTCTTACTCTCTCCTCCTCTACTTTCACCAGCTTCCTGTCATAGGTCAATAATCCGTTTACTTCGACTTCGACATCGGTAGTCTGGGTATAAACAGCGGCAGAGAATCCTTGGCGGATCAGTTGTTTCAGTTGCTCAGCATATTTGACATACTCATCGGTCACCTCTTTGGCACTGTTGAACTGTACATAGCCCCAGTTACGATCCGGTTCCCAGAGATGTTCTTTGTTAGCCCATCCGATTCCGCCGTATTCACCCAGTACAGTAGCACGCTGTGCATCATACAGATAGAGTTGGGGAGCGGGGTATTGATGCAGGTCAAGTATATCTCCCACGGGATAATGATTACCGCCACTGGCCGGATTCACTAAGCGGGAAGGATCATACTGCTTTGTCCAGTTGACAATCTCTACGGTTTTAAATTGTCCCCATGCTTCGTTGAAAGGCACCCAAACCCCTATCGATGGATAGGAATAAAGGTAATCCATGATCTCTTTCCACTCCTTGCGGAAATTAGCCTCCGATTCCGCAGAACGAACTCTTTCCACACCGTCAAAATATTTCCGCATTTGCCATTCAGGCCCCCTGTCGCCATTGGGCATATCCTGCCAAACAATGATCCCGTGACGATCACAATGGGTGTACCAGCGAGCCGGCTCCACCTTCACATGTTTACGGATCATATTGAATCCGAGTTCTTTGGTTTTCACTATATCATATTCCAATGCCTCATCGGTGGGTGCAGTGTATAGTCCATCAGGCCACCATCCCTGATCGAGGGGTCCGAACTGGAAAAGGTCCTTATTGTTTAACTGCAAGCGTACGATTCCTTTATCATCACGCTTCGTGGAATATTTACGCATAGCTGCATAGCTTTCCACCTTATCTAACTGCTTATTACCATCCCAAAGAGTAATTTCCAGATCATAAAGGTGCGGATTATCCGGCGACCAAAGTTTTACATTTTCAGGCATTGCTATTTCTACCGGCAGGTTGTTAATAGACTGTCCGGTAGCCACTACACGGGCACCTTCTTTTACTTTCACTTCTACTTTTGCCCCGGAAGTAGCCACATTCGCACTAGCCTGAACAGCCAGTATGTTTTTATCGATATCAGGGGTAATTTTGATATTTTCGATATATGTTTCGGGCACCGGCTCCAACCATACCGTCTGCCAGATCCCGGTCACCGGGGTATACCAGATACCTTCAGGCCTGTTCACCTGCTTTCCGCGGGGTTGGTATCCCTGATCCGTCGAGTCCCACACTTTCACTACCAGCGTGTTGTTACCGCTTGCCAAGGCAGGAGTAATATCAAAAGAGAAAGGAGTATAACCACCCGTATGCTGTCCTACTTTCACACCGTTCACCCAGACATCTGCTTTCCAGTCTACTGCCCCAAAATGAAGGAGTACTTTATTGTTTTTCCATTTGGAAGGCACGGTAAACTCGCGTTGGTACCACAACTCATTGTCGCTGCCAACCCGTTTTTGTACTCCCGAGAGGCTTGACTCTACCGCAAACGGCACCAGTATCTGTCCGTCGAAATTGTCCGGTTTTTGTTTCCCCACCGGCAGGATGGCATAATTCCACAATCCATTAAGATTTTGCCATTCGCCACGCTCCATAATAGGTCTTGGATAGTCGGCCAACACGTTATTTACATCAATTTGTGATGCCCACCGGGTTTTAATTTTATCTCCCGCCGGCTGCCACTGGGCAAAAAGAGAGCCGGTTGCCAACAGAAAAAAGAATACGATCAGATTTGTTCTCATACGTTTGACTTGTTAAAATATTTATGTGTATTATATTGAATAAAGATTGATTTAACAATTGTAAATTTCCCCTATATCTTCAGAAATCACGAAAATAGTTAATTTCAGCATGACAGTGCCGCACCAATTGTATCAAAATATATCAGTTTTATCTCACCCCTCTCTTTTATTCAAAATCTTTGGGTAAAATCCCGAATTGCTGTTGAAAACACTTGGTAAAATAGGAAGGTGAATTAAAACCGACCATATAACAAATTTCATTCACTTTGTATACTTTTTCTTTGAGTAACTGCGCAGCTTTTTTCAGACGCTCTACCCTGATATATTCGTTGGGTGTCAAATCCAGCACACCTTTTATTTTCCGGTAGAAACTGGCACGGCTCATATTGAATTGTTCCGCTATATCTTCGACAATAAAATCGGAGTTATCGAGATTTTCCTGTACGATGGCATGCAGTTTTTTGATAAACTCCTCATCCGACTTGCTCTGAACAATGCTACCGGCTCCTATAAACGGGTTTTGCAGAAACGTTTCACGCAGTTTTTCGCGACTTTCCAGTAAATTAGCAATCTGTGCCATCAACACCTCCAGCGAAAAAGGTTTATCTATATAAGCGTCGGCTCCTGTTTCAAATCCCTGTACTCTGGATTCCACATTCACTTTGGCAGTCAACAGTATGACCGGGATATGACTGAATTCAATATCTGATTTGACCCGTCCGGTAAATTCCAGACCATCCATATCCGGCATCATCACATCGCTTACGATAAGATTCACCGTTGTCTCACGAAGTATTTCCAGCGCCTGTATTCCATTCTTTGCGGTCACCACATGGTAGTGGGGCGACAGAAATTTCTCTTCAAACTGCAACAATTCCAGATCATCATCTACGAGCAATAATGTAGCGGCGGCTGTTGTTCTAGTGGTCTTTCCCTTACTTTTTTCCGCCTCTTTGTCTTTTTCCGGTTCCCCTGTCGTTTCTGCCAATACTTCATCCACTTCACCTGCCGGGAGTATAAGATGGAAACATATCCATTCACTCTCCTCCTCTGCTTCCAGCACCAAATCACCTTTATGTAATTCTGCCAACGATTTGGAGAGTGCCAGGCCGATCCCCGTTCCCGCCACCTTATGGTCTTTTTTCCTATCGACTTGTACAAACGGCTTAAAGATATCTTCCCGATATTTCTCAGGGATCTCTTCCCCGTCATTTACCGTAACCAAATGGAACTGTTTATACTGCTCGCCCGTTACCGTATACGCTTCCACCCGCACATAACTCTCACAATATTTGACAGCATTGTTCAACAGATTACTCAGGATTTTAAGGAAAGCTTCTTTATCCACTTTGATGAAGATATCCTTTTCAGGCAGAGTAAGTTCAAACTGTACTCCCCCTTGTTTAGCCAAAGGAGTAAACCGGAGGAAAGTGTCACGAATCAATTCCGACACATTTATCCTATGCAGGTTCAGGGAATAGGCATCCGACTCGGTTTTCCGAAAATCAAGCAGTTGGTTGGTAAGATTAAGCAAGCGGTCGGTATTCTTACTCATGATCTGGAGGTTCTCCTTCACCTCGTCCGATACCTGCCCGGTCATGATCACATGACTGAGCGGCGCTTTGATCAATGACAACGGTGTACGTATCTCGTGTGCCACATTGGTGAAAAAATCGATCTTCGAACGGTATAGTTCCCGCTCTTTCTGTTGCTCGAAATCTCTCATCCGTTCCTGTTCCCTCAACCGGTTGCGCAGGTAAAAAAAGCGTGTAAAAAAGAATATCCCCGTAAGTAGCAACAGGAAATAGAGAAGGTAAGCCCACCCGTTTAACCAGAAAGGGGGACGGATATCTATTGAAAGTCTTTTCACACTTTTGACGGGCTCATTTCCATCTTCACCTGCAAAACCCAGCAAAAGTTCATAATTTCCGGGTTTCAGGTTTGAATAAACAATAGTCTGTTGATCTGCTGCCTGAAGCCATTTTTTATCGAGCCCCTCCAACCGGTAAAAGACCCTGTCTGTATGCGAACCGGAGTAATTCAGCACAGCATACCGCAAACTAAGAGAATTCTGATGATGCGGTAAGCTCAGTCTATCTGTATATAAAATGCTCTGCTTTATAGGTGACCCGTTATCCGAAGGGGTCATCCTTACATTATTAATAAAAAGATCAGTGAGGACAAGAGGTGCAACCGACTGGGACTCTTTAAAAGTTGAAGGATTAAACCGTACAAAACCATCAAGCGATCCAAAATAAATATGGCCGTTCGATGTTTTATAACTTGATTGATAATTGAATTGATTTGTTTTTAATCCGTTGGTAACATGATAATTTTTAAAAGTACCCTTCTGCGGATCAAATTGGACAAGTCCTGAATTGGTGGACAACCAGAGGGTTCCTTCATCATCATCTACAATCTGGTACACCACGTCATTCGGTAAGCCATTCAAACTATTGAACGTTGAAAATGTTTCGGACTCTCTGTCAAAGAGACAAAAACCCCCTCCCTGCGAGGTGATCCACAATCTGCCTTTACTATCTTCAAAGACACTGGTTGCTTTATTATAAGGAAGGCTGTGTTCATCCGAAGCATTATGCTGAAAAATTTTCCAGTCGTTCGTGGCAGGATCGAATCTGTAAAGACCGTCTAAAAAAGTGGATATCCAAATCAACCCATAGCTATCCTCAAAAATATCCATTATGGACATCCCTTTCATCTCTTTTACCTGTCTGAAATGATCCTTTTCATAATCATAAGTATCCACCCCTGACAGCGTACCCACCCACAACAGTCCCTGCCTGTCCTTACACAATGCGAACGGACTGTTTTGACTGATCGTATTCGGGGTATCCGATTGTGTATAAGTTATCAATTCTCCGCTTTTTGTATTGTATCTGACCAATCCTTTGGAGTAGGAACCGATCCAGAGATAGTCCCCATCGCTCAACAAAGCATGTATATTGGTATATAACGACCTCAACGGTAGGGGTAACGGTTGAAAAGTGTCAGTTACAGGGTCAAACAGATTGAGTCCGCCATCTTCCGTCCCGATCCATATTTTACCGTCGGGCGCACTGCAAAATTCTCTGACCCGCCGGCCTTTCATATTATTTCTGTCGGCTATCGGATAAAACAGATCGAAGCTATTATACCGGTTTGCGTAATAATTCACTCCTCCAAAATATGTTCCTACCCAAATTCCTCCGTCCCGGTCCTTATAGATAGAATAAATAGCATTATCGGAGAGGGAATAAGGCATTGAGTTGTTGTGCCGCAAATTGGTCACCTCCTCTGTTTCGGTATCATAGATATAGATCCCCGACTCCGTACCGATCCAAAGGGTATTTGGATCAACTCTTCTTATACACCGGGCAAAAACAGGTTCCCCGCCGGCATCTTCACTTAATAAGATACGGTGTGTTCTATTAATCGTGTTAATGCCGATTACTCCTTTTTGCGATGTAGCCAACAACAGATAGTTATACCGGTCGGCTATCACATTCAGCACCTCTCCCACATGATAGAAAAGTTCCTTATCATCCACCAGGTGGAAAGGAGTAACTTCTCCTGTTTTCTTATCAATACGAAGGAATAGGGATGAATAAGGAAATACCCATACGCCTCTATTGTTATCGGGACACAAACTGACCATTTTTAATCCATCCTCTACCAATGGTATAGTGTAAAAATTAAGTACATCCCCGGCAATATTATAGTGATAAATCCCCTTACCTTCTACAGACATCCAGATATCGCCATCATGATCTGCGATCATTTCGGTAACAACACCGTCCACATAATCATCTTTAGGGGTTGTCTTGTTAAAACGATAAAATTTCTCTTGCAGTACATCATAAATATAGACACCATTCTCTGTTGCGACCCAGATATTATCATTTTTATCCTGCAATATACGGTGAAAAACATTGTCATTTAAATCACTTTCGGGTGAAAATTTAAACACCTTGAACGAGGTACCGTCAAATCTGTTCAGCCCGTCTTTCGTACCGAACCACATAAAACCCCGGTTATCCTGAAAGATAGAACGAACCGTATTTTGCGACAGACCGTTATTGATATTATAATGTGTGAATGTGTAGTCAGGGGAACCGGATAAACGGCTGCCACTAAAGAAGATCATGCCCCACAACAAGACAAAAAGAGTAAATAACCTTATCATTTTCATTTCAAAAAAATATAACACCGTCCATTCTTATCTATACCATTTCTCCAGCAACTGCCTCAACGGATATGACGCCGTTATATATATCCCCTATATTTCGAGGGCTAAAAATAATAAAAAAAAGGGGAATAGCCTTTGTAACCGGATTATTTTATCTTGTCGGCACTACTCCCTTTCTGCTCTCAAACGGTATTATTCGGTGAGATCCATATTCTAGACAGGGAGTGCCGATATCCTCAAACGCTTTCGCTATAGGGTGGAGAGATGAGGCTCGTTCGGTGTACCGAAACAATATTATTCACAGAACAAGTGCATATATCAGTCTATTCATTTTCATCTTTACAATTATTAAACAAACAAGAGGTTATAATTTTTTGGATTACAACCCCTCGTTTTTCGATTTAATTATATGCTATTTCAATTGAACAATTTTAGAATATATGGCCTGATCTGCCCCAATAGTTCTTACGCCTACTCTGGCAAAAAGGTATTTAGCTGAAGTAAATTCGTTATTACCCGCCATATCCATTGACAAGGTCAATGTGCCGGCCTGTAGGTCTTGAAAGTCCTTACGGGCAATATTTGACACATCGTCCACAAAAGCGGTCTTGCTTACCAATAAAGATACATAGTCTATTTCAGCTGTACTTACTATCTGCGTTACATCAAAGGTCGCATTCAATACTGAACCACTTAGCGTTAACGACTCATCGGATATGGTAAAATAAGGGGTTACTTTCACTTCCACATTGGTCGATCCTTGGAGGTTGATGACAACTGTATCACGCGCATTCACCCAGGGGCCATTCTGGTTTCGGGTTACCAATTTATATTCACCATCAAAGAGGGTCGCCTGAAAAGTGCCATCCTGCTTCACATACACCGGGATATGGTCTCTCAGTTCATATCCGTCCTGATAAAGCTGCAATTGTATTGCTTCTCCGGTTCCGCGTACTCCCAACGCTTCCCCGTCATAGGTTACTTTGCCCTGCAATACCGACTCGGGGGCATCATAATTATCAAAACCACAGGCGATAAGTATCATAGCCACCGTCGTAATTATTAAGAAGTATTTATAAAGTCTCATATTTATCATCTTTTACAAATTTACACTTAATACTATTATTGATAAGGGTTTTTTACCAATTTAGGATTATTATTAATCCATCCCTGATCAATAAAGTTATAATAATTTCTCATCTCAAAACGCCTTGGGTATGGCGACATGTGTGTGGGGAACTTATCAAAAACCCACTTACCCTGGTTGGGATTACCCGGATCATTGATCAGATAAGGGAATAAAGCCATCTGTTGGGCATACTGTTGGTTAACATACTCATTTTGACCGACTCCGTTCCAAAGTTGATGTGCCAGCCGCCAGCGTTTTAAATCCCAATAGCGATGATCTTCAAAAGCAAATTCTACCCTTCTCTCGCGGACTATATCATTAAAAGTCACGGCTGTAAGTTCTTGTATTCCGGCTCTATCGCGTACTGCGTTGATATATGTCAAAGCTTCCCCGGATTGCCCTAACTCGAATGCGGCTTCAGAAGCGATCAGATAAGCTTCTGCAATCCGGAATCGGGGAAACCACATTTCACTCCTGCGGCCGCGGGTAGAAGCTTTGGGCGTTTCATCCATAAATTTGCGGAAAAAGAAGCCTGATTTATTCACAAACTGGTTGTTTGTGGTTGTCGGACCATTCACAGATGTGATAAGGATATCGTTAGCATCTGTTTGACCCGGTTCACTGGTCCTTATTTTCCACTCCCCTCCTTCAAGATATTTCTGTCCGGCCTGCAACACGACGGTCGTACCTTTAAAATCGGCGCCGGGATAAATAACGGTACCCCATAAACGCGGATCTTTATTGGCAAAAGCGTCCTGGGGATTATCATAATAAATATAGTCCCCATTAGCCTCTTTCGTCCTGATTTGACCGTTCCGATCAGTAATATACTCAAAATCCTCCACCAGATTCAGTATAGGACCTGCATATGCGCGGTCAATATCTTCGGCATGAGAAGCAGGGATATTGGATTGTGTAAATCCGTTCGTTTGTCCGGGATATTTGTAGTCACGCGCCCAGATCACCTCTTTGTTATTATCTTTCACCGAAAGGGCTTCATAGAAATTACGTCCTCTGTCGTCGGGTTTAGTCAGTTGCAATTCATACTTGCCACTGGTTATAACCTCTTCAGCGGCCAAAAGCGCTGTCTCATAATAACCCTCTGCCAAATTGGCCGGAATACCTACTTCCTCACCGGCTGTCCGGATCGGAGCAGTCATTTTATTGTTATAATTTGCGATAGATCCGGCATAGACGGCAGCACGTGCTTTCAGCATCACTGCAGCCCATTTGGTGGCCCTTGCAGCATTCGTGGAAGGATCGGTCGGTAGGAAATTTTTAATGGCTTCACATTCGGAAATGATATAGTCATAGAGTTGAGCTTCGGTGGAGCGGGGATATTGCAGTGTGGTAACATCCATACCGGGGGTATATTCAAACACCTCGTCGCCAATAATAGGCATACCACCCATTCCACGGACCATATTAAAATAGAGCCAGGCCCTGACAAACCGGGCTTCACCGTCCAATTGAGCCCGGGTTTCGTCATCCAATACAGTTGATTCGTGTACTCCTTTCAGGAACTGGTTCAAATCACGGAGTAAAGTATAGTTATATACTCTCCAACGATCATTTTCGAAATCCTGACGGGTATCCGGGCCGCCGTCAGATCTGGAAGCCTCATCCAATATTGTGTATGTGTAAGAGTCATCTATATGTTGTCCCCAGGTTATTCTACCATAAAAGTTGGAAAGCACCGATTTTATCATTATAGGATCTCCGAATATCTGATCATCGGATAAGATGGTATCAGGTTCCCGTTCCAGGAAATCGGCGCAGTTATTGAACGAAAAAAGAATTATAGCCAAAGCTATAAATATATTTTTTATCTTCATAATTTTCAGAATTTGAGAGTTAAACCAACATTAATAATCCGCATAGTAGGATATGCCAAACCATTTGTATCCTGTATTTCCGGATCAACGCCAATTAAGTTGGTCAATCCGAACAGGTTTTGTCCTGCGAGATACAAACGCAGATCAGAGATGGAAGCTTTATTTACAATGGACTTGGGAACCGTGTAACCAAACTCGAGGTTCCTCACTTTGATATACCTCACATTTTTCTTCCAGAAAGTACTGTTCCAGTAGTTGCTATGGCTGCTATTACCGATTAACAACATGGGATATTTACCCGGGATGAGCTCACTATTGGCATCCCAGATATCTGCCAAATGCCAGGTATCTTCCATATAATACTGGGGATTATTTCCTCCGTCATGGAAGGGATTTCTCTGCTCCCATTCCTGATACCAGGTAGACATCGCTCCACCGGTCAAGTCAAATGCCAGATCAAACCCTTTCCATAAAAATGAAAAGTTGAATCCAAAGTTTAAAACAGGTGTTGAATCCTGGCGATAGCCTATGGGACGCTCATCCATCCCGTTAATCACACCGTCACCATTGATATCTTTGTATTTTATATCCCCCGGACGGAGGGTCCTGTTACCCTGGCGGTCGTTATCAATCGGCCATGAAGCAATCTCTTCCCAACTCTGGAATTGTCCGTCGGCCTCCAACCCCCAGTTAAGATATCCAAAACGTTGATTGATTGAATTCCGGTACACATTCCATGAGTTGCTGAAACGTGGTTTATACTGTTCCCAATCATAGAAACGGGAATAGGTCACATTCGCACCCACGGAATAAGTCAAATCGCTTACTTTATCCCTCCAATTAGCGACAAAATCGTATCCCTTATGCATATCCGAATTCAGATTTTCACTCGGCAAACTGAATCCTACTTCCGATGGTAATAAAATATCATACCTTGAAGCAGGTAACCCTGTACGCATACGGCGGAAAAAGTCGAAAGACCCGGACAGTTTTCCATTAAAGAAGCTGGCATCCAATCCCACATCCAGGATCCTGGCCTTAATCCATGATAGTGTTGTAACGGGAAGTCCACGAGGTTGCGTACCGATCGTATAGGCTCCGTCAATCACCGAGGAAGCAATGCCGACCCAGTCGCCATCCGCATTTCTGTATCGCTTATAGTTATATCCGCTCATATAATCAAAGGGATTATAACCGTGGATATCATCATCTCCCAATAATCCATAAGAAGCTCTCAGTTTCAGATCACTGAACACATTGGCCATCTTGGTGTCGCGCCAGAAATTCTCTTCTGAAATTCTCCATCCTACAGAGCCCGAAGGGAAGAAACCCCAACGATGATTCGGCGGGAATTGCCAGGAGCCATCATAGCGTCCGGATAGTTCCACCAGATACTTATTGGCAAAGTCATAGTTGATCCGTCCCATATAACCCACCCGGGCTTGGGTATTATTACCCGTATCATCATAAGTATCCATGGTTTCGTAATCGATCAGATGTAAAGCGTTGGAAACAGGAATCGAATGTACCCATGTAGTGGGTGTATCACGTTTGATCGTTTCCACGCCAAATACTGCGGCAATATTGTGATCAGCGATACTTTTGTTGTAAGATAGCTGGATGTTGGAGGTTATCTCTTCATTGAAACCTTGCCGTCTTTCCCGCCATGGATTGGTATTTTCGAACATCACCGGATAAGTATCTGTTTTTTCATCATAATCATACAGTTTATAGGTATATTCCTGATTATCCAATTTTTGATTTGCCAAATAATAGCTTACCAAAGCGCGGGCCTTTAATCCATCCATTATTTCATATTCAGCATCAAAATTCAATTGTACAACCCTCCATGTCTCCTCATATTTTCCGGATAGATCATACGTCAACCAGGCAAAGTTGGTTCCTGCTTCTGTGGAAGTCATGGTCGGGTAAAGCGGGTTATCGTTCGCGAACGGCCGTCGGGTGGGCAGGTTACGGAACGTACCAAAACGGGGTAACCAATAATCATCAACACCCGGCACCCCGGGGTTCACACGCCTTTCGATGCGTCCATTCATACCCCCACCAATTTTGAAACGGTCCGTGATATTGGCATTCACATTCATTTGCACGTTGGTACGGTTGAATCCCCCATAATTTACAATGATAGCATCTTGATTCAGATTTCCTACACTCAGGTAATAATTAATCTTATCTGATCCACCGGCTACATTCGCATTAATATATGTTTGGGGTGACACTTCCCAAATATAGTCATACCAATCAAAAGGCACGTATCCTTTTTCGGTGCCCTGCTGCCATTTCTGGTAATCTTCCCTATTGTACCTGTAATTGGTTACTCCCTGGACAGTTTCCGATTGTATATAATTTTTAATATAGGTAGTAGCGGTTGCCGGCTTTGGAAAATCATACAGGCTCTGCATTCCGTAATAAGCATTCAAAGTCACCGTATTCTTGGTATTACGTGTTCCTTTTTTGGTAGTTACTACCACCACCCCGTTGGCAGCACGAACACCATAAATCGATGCGGAAGCATCTTTCAAAACAGATATTGTTTCAATATCGTTAAAATCGATGTTATTAAACTGGCCTTCATCCGACTGTATCCCATCTATTACGAACAATGGCGTTCCCATATTTCGTATTTGAATAGTGGTGGACGAACCGGGGCGACCATCGGCCTGACGTGAATTGATACCGGCAATCTTGCCGACTAAGGCGCCCGATGAAGTGGAAGCCTGAGACCTGCTGATATCCTCCGAGCCAATCACAGAGATTGCCGATGTCAGCGATTCCTTCCTCTGGGCCAACCCGAATCCGGTCACAACCACCTCACTCAAGACTTCCGAATCTTCCTGGAGAGTAATGCTCAAAGTACGTCTTCCGTTGACATTCACAAGTTGTGTCGTCATTCCCACATATGAAACCTCCAGTATAGCATCCGGAGCAATATTGGACAGCGTAAAATTGCCGTCTATATCGGTAACAGTACCCACAGACAATCCCTGTACCTGGAGTGTCACTCCTATAAGGGGTTCACCGTAGGTATCCACCACAGTACCACTCACATTAATATTTTGAGCAGATACCCCAAAGCATAATATCCCAAAACACATAGATAATATGCCTTTCATCAAATTAAATGATTTTTTCTTTCTCATTCCTTCATTTGTTTAGATTATAAAACATAATAATTTAAGTGCATTCAACTTTGCACTTTTCCCAAAACAATAAAAACAATTGGCAACTTTCCCGAATTCCTTAGAATTAAAAACTGGATTTTTATATTTAACGGTTTGGTATATTTTATATAACAATCTAATGATCAAACTAATTTGCGGCAATTTAAAAAAATAACGAAAATCCGCTCTTTTGATTGTTATATTATCACAAATATCATTTTTCTTTTATAGAATGAATGCTATTTTCATCTCAAAAAATAATAAAAATTAATCATCCCTCCACCTTTCCATATTTAATAAAATGATTATCTGATTCTTGCCTTATCACCTTTTTTACTGTTTGTTTTCCTGGGGAATGAAATACCTGGGCCGCTCTCAAATAAAAGGTGATATCTCACATCGTGATATATTCACCCTCTTAGAGCCTCAGCACTGCTTCCAATAGTTTTTACTACCGATCAGTTCCCTCGTTTTTATCAATAACCTGCATATTGACTATCCTATTGAACCCAATATTTTTTCTTATGAGCAGATTGAGTATCTACCGGAATCCCCGGGTCCTTTTGTTCTCTTCTCCATTTTGTAAGCTCTTTGTTCAGTTTTTTCCTGATCCTGGCATATTCCCGATTATTGGCCAGATTATTGAATTGATTCGGGTCATTTTTGACAGAATAGAGTTCTTCGGCGGGCCGGTTATAAAAACGATCGACCAGAAAACGTTCCCTTTCACTTCTTTTTGCCGCATTCTTCCACGACTGCCACCAACCTTCGTTATGGGCCGCCGCTTCTAAATGCTTTTCAAAATAGGTACTATCAGGGAGTAAATTTTGGATATAATGATATTCATTACTGATTATCGTCCTTATAGGATAGGGTTTCCCTTCCGGTACATTATTGTGCATACAATACACATATTCGCGGTGTTCATTTTTTTTACCGAGTAAAACCTTTAGAAAACTTTTGCCCGACAAGTTCTTCTTTGCCTTTCCTCCGGCAATGTCTATGAGTGTCGGAGTAATATCGGCATATTGTACCAGCGCATCTGTTTTTGAGTCGCTGTCAATCACTCCTGCCCATTTAACGATCAGTCCCGTATGTACGCCTAAATCCCAATTGGTCCATTTTCCCCCGCTGAATTGCCAGCCCTGTTCAGTAGAAAGCATAACTATCGTATTTTCGGCCAACCCCGTAGCTTCTAAAGTTTTAAGGATTTCTCCCACTTGCCGGTCAAAATAGGTTACTTCCGCCAAATAGCGGGAATAAGCTTCGCGCACTTCCGGCGTATCGCCCAAAGTGGGAGGCAGGATCAGTTTATCGGGCGGATATGCGGAGGCATCGCCCAAAGTCCAGGGTGCATGCGGATTTGTGGAACATACGAAAAGACAAAAAGGTTGATCGTTATCCTGCTCCATAAACAATTTTATACCGGAAACATCTTCTTTTTTCTCTTTGGCAAATACGCAATTTTCTTCAAATCCCGGGACGTTGATATAAGGAAAAACCTCTGCCGGTTCTATATGTTTTTTCCCGGACACTCCCACCCTGTACCCCAAGTCTGTCAGGTAATGAAAAACACTTTTAGTGCCGGGCCTCGATTGAGAGTGATTCCATGCACATCCGCTTTCCAAAGCATACAATCCCGTATATAATTCATGCCGGCAAGGCACCGACATGGACATTCCTACATACGCCCTGTTGAACATCATTCCTTCACCAGCCAATTTATCTATATTGGGAGTCCGGGCGTTTTTACCACCATAGCATCCTATTTCATTATAGGTGCAATCGTCGGCCATTATAAATAAAATATTCGGCCGGTTATTTTTCCCGTTCCCGGTAGCGGAAAACAATAAAAGAACATTACTGAAATACCCTAACAGCGTTAAAAAAGTTAAACTAATCTTTTTCATACGAATACCCATATTTCCGATGCATGTTTTAGACAAACTTACTATTAATAGCCAAATAATCCATAATCAAATTCAGCATTCTGTTCATACGGCCCGCATTCAACGGCCAAAATGTTTTCCCCTTTCTTTAATAAAGGTATGAACTCGCTTATATTCACATCTTCATAATGTCTCCTGCTATTGATCTTCTTATCTATGACCACCGTACCGTTTAAGTACACTTTCATATCGCCAAATGACTGGATATGGAAATAAATCCCCTCCGGCATCTCATCGATTGAAAAGCGGCTTATCGAGTAAGCGGTTTCACCTTTTTTTATAGTTACCGGCGCAGTTGTTTTCTGAAATAACTCCGCATGTGCACCTTTTTGCCAGTCACCGGCCGGTTTTGAAGTAGAGGCATACAGTTGCTGACTCTTCACTTCCGAGTCCGATACAATTTTCTTTATTGCTCTTGTTTCCGTTCCATACAAGGGAGAATGTAAAATCCTTAATAAGCCCGGATCTATTTTGACAACTTTTCTGTCGTACGTCATCAATCCGTTGACCTCTCCTTCCACATCGGTAGTCTGTGTATATACCGCAGCCGACAACCCGTTGTATCTTAAGGGATATAGATTATGCATCAGTTTTGTGTACTCTTTTATCAACTCTGCACCGCTAGTATAAGTACGGTACCCCCAGTTTCGCATGGAGGGGTCCCACAGATGATCCTCGACAGGAAGGCCTAATCCGCCGAATTCACCGAGCACGACTACCCGTCCCGGATTTTGTTCCGCAGGTTCCATACCCGGCCCGGGATACTGATGCACATCGATCATATGGCCGCATTCGCGATCTGTCCATCCGCTGACACCATCTATCAATCGGGTTTTATCATAGTTCATACTCCAGTCCACAACCCGTTTTGTATCGTATTGTCCCCATCCTTCATTGAAAATCACCCAGGTAACAATACTCGGGAAGAATTTCAACTGATCCATCATGGTCTTCAATTCATGCTCCCATTGTACTGCCGATTCACGAGGGCGGTCCCAATCGTGTGCGGCATTCCAGTTTACATGCTGTTCCGACCTCTTGGCTGTCTCAAAGCCTGAGACCATATCCTGCCAGACAAGTAACCCAAGTGAGTCGGCATAGTAATAATAGAGCCATGGTTCCACTTTTATATGTTTTCGCAGCATATTGAATCCCATATCCTTCAGCACCTCCATATCATACCGCATGGCTTCTGCGGAAGGCGGGGTAAGCAACCCGTCCGGCCACCATCCCTGGTCGAGTGTTCCATACTGAAACAGGGTCTTATTATTTAACTGTATTCTCTGGAATCCCTGCTCATCTTTCACCATCGAGATCTTACGCATCGCGAAATATGAATCGATCTCATCACATACCCTGTTATTTTTCCGTAGCGATACTTCCAACCGGTAAAGAGCAGGTGATTCAGGTGTCCAGAGTTTTGGTTCCGGAATATCCAATACAATTTCTCCTGAAACAGGATAATTTTTATCAAGCATTATCTGACCGGCATCAAATACCTTTATATTCAGGGTTTCCCCGCCTTTTGTTCCTGAGAGTTCAGTATGGAGGGTAACCTGTCCTTTATCAATATCGGCAACAGGATATATTGAATTTATATGGATCTTATCTACAGGTTCAAGCCATACCGTTTGCCATATTCCGCTGACCGGCGTGTACCATATCCCCCGGGGATCAAGGACCTGTTTTCCCCTTGCCTGGCTATCCATATCCGTCGGGTCCCAAACCGACAGGACAATTTCCTGTTCTCCTTTTTTCAGGTATTTCGTAATATCGTATGAAAAGGCCGTTGAACCTCCTTTGTGCGTACCTACCGGTTTCCCATTAACCCAAACCGTTGTTTCCCAATCTACTGCCTGAAAATGCAATAGTATATTCTGTCCGTCCCAGTTTTTCGGCAGTTCAAAAGTTTTCCGGTACCATAACTTCTGATCAGGCAAAAGGCTTTTACCTACCCCCGACAAAGCGGACTCAACGGCAAACGGGACCAGTATTTTCCCCTGGAAATCACCCGGCTGTGCCGATTCCCTGGGAACAACAGCATAATCCCATAAACCGTTTAAATTTTTCCATTCTCCTCTTTTTAATTGCGGACGCGGGTATTCGCTCCATGCATTTTCAGGAGAAACTTTTTCTCCCCAGCTTGTCATTATTTTACCTTTTACCGGTTGGTAAGGTTGGGCTTTCAGAAGAATACCCATTCCAAAAAACATTCCCAACAAAATTAAAGCAACTTTCTTATACATTATCAATAATTTATAAATGAATTTATTTTAACAACATGATACCGGATCTTACTTTCACCCCGAGGATAAATTCTGATTATATGATCCTGCTAATTTATCTAATTTCCGGTTACTTTCCACTCTTCAGGCGCCACAAAACCATCGCGACCCATCCCATAATCGGGTAATGGGCGCGGAGGTTGAATGGTATCGTATGTTTTCACAAAAGACCGGAACTCCTCTGCTTTTTCTTTATAAGTATCCATCAGATTATTTTGCTCAGAAGGATCGGCATCTATTTTAAAAAGCATATCGGACTTCATTTCCATTGCAGGATTATGTCCTTTTTCAATAAATTTCCATTCATTTGAAACCACAGCTCCCAGGCCCAGATACAGGTTTCTCTCAATAACCGCCTTCTCTCCGGTTAATACGGGCAACATACTCATACCGTCAAATTCAGCTGTGGATTGCAATCCCAAAACATCTAACAGGGTGGGCATTACATCCACATAACCCGTTACCTGATCAATAGTTCTTTCTCCCTGTAATCCGGCAGGCCAGCTTAACAGCGCGGGAACACGCACTCCACCCTCGAATTCCAGAAATTTCCTTCCTCTCAGTTCCCCGCTGGAACCGTTATCCGTACCGTTATCACTGAAAAACAGGAAAATAGTATTCTCAAACTCATCCATATCTTTCAATGTCCGGATGATCTGCCCTATCCCCCTGTCCATACAGGTGACCATTGCAGCAAAAGTCTGTTCTTTATTATTTCCACGCCCGGTTTTATCACCTTGTCCAAAACGGGGTTCAGAGGGGTCAAATCCATATAGTTCCAAATCTTCATCTTTTGCCTGCAAAGGGGTATGGGGTGCGTTATAGGCCACATATATAAAGAAGGGATCTTTTTCACCGGAATAATCTTTGATGCACCGGACGGCATGTTCCGTTATCAGATCGGTACTATAACCTTTATCATATGAACTTTCCCAGTCATCATGCCAATCCAACTCTCCTTCCCTTTCCAGTGAAAAGAAATCAATGGCACCGTTTAAATGACCATAAAAATGAGTAAATCCTCTATTAAGGGGATAATACTTTTTTCTGGAATGTCCCAAATGCCATTTACCGATAATAGCACGATGCTTATAGCCGACTTTCTCCAACTCCTGGGGTAAAAATATCTCATCAGGCTCAATGCCGTAATCGCGCCAGGGAGGAATCACTACATGCCGTACTCCCATCCTGTTCGGATATCTGCCGGTTAACAGACCGGCCCGGGTAGGGGTCGATACCGGTGCCACGTAAAACCGGTTCAGCCTGACGGCCGTCTCCGCCAACCTATCCAGATTGGGGGTTTGAATATGGCTGCCGTGATAGCCGACATCTCCCCACCCTAAATCATCTGCCAGCACGATGACAATGTTGGGACGTTTACCGGTCTCGGTGACATCTCCGGAACATCCGAATGTGACTGTAGAAAGAATCAAAGCAGAGGTGGAAAATTTCCAGGTACCCTCCGAATGGACATTTAATTTCATTGGTTCCGTTAATTACTTATATTTCGAAAATATTATATTTAACCTGCGTCTGATTCAGATTTCTTTAATCCAGGAGATTCAATAACAGCAAGCACATCATTATTCTAATTACTTCGTAATTTCTGATTATCCTCTCTTCGTTTTTGCCAGATATGCTCTTCTTTTTTTCTACTTTCACGGGCGCGGACATCATATCCACGGGCATCCAAGGGAAATACCTGAATCCGGTTTGCCCACACCATCCATTGGGCAAACATTTTTTTAGTCAATTCAGGGTATTGTTCCGAAAGATCGTTTGACTCCGAACGGTCAGCCTCCATATCGTATAATTCCAATTTCCCGATGGAAGGATCATTCCCCTCTTTTGTTTTCGCGACTAATTTCCACTTTCCGTCCCGCATACCGATATTGGCCTCATGCTCCCAATAGATGGGATTTCTCCGGTTATCGACCAGTTGAAATGTGGGCAGCAAACTCTGACCCTCTAATGGCTGGATTTTTTTGTTTTTTCCCATCAACTTACCATAATCCACATCGCCCAATTCGACAATCGTTGCCATTATGTCTACAAGATGAGCCGGCTTTTGGTATAACTTGCCATGATATTCATTACTGATACCCCGGGGCCAGTGGACCACCAGAGGGGTAGCTATCCCCCCTTCATGGATCCAGTGTTTAAACATTTGAAAAGGGGTATTGCTGGCATTTGCCCAGGCTAGTCCGTAGGATTCAAAAGAGGCATCCGTGCTTCCTATTTCTCCGGTTTTATCATCATGGGATATCATTTCTGCGCAGCCTCCATTATCCGACAAAAACAGGATGACCGTATTTTCCAGTTGACCGGTTCTTTCCAATTCAGCAATAATGCGGCCTATTCCCTGATCCATATTATCAATTTGAGCGGCATATACCTCCATACGTCGGGCCAGTTCAGGCCTTACTCTTTTCGGTATAGTATACCAGGCCGCCGCATCTTTATGGCGTTCAGGCAAAACCGTATTTTCCGGAATTATACCCATTTCCTTCATACGCTCATACCTCTCTTTACGTAATGCATCCCAGCCTTTATCATATTTCCCCTTATATTTGGCAATATCTTTTTCAAGGGCATGCAGAGGCCAATGAGGTGCAGTGTAGGCGACATATAAAAAGAAAGGTTGTCCGTCCTTTTTTATTTGATTTTCACGGATAAAACCAACTGCCGAATCACTTATAGCATCGGTATAATAAAATGGTTGTTCGGGTTTAATAATTTCATTACCGACAGTCAGGCCACGAGGTGTGAAGAAGCTGCCACCCCCGGGTATAGTTCCAAAGAAGTTATCGAATCCCCGCTGTAACGGCCAATTATGTTTGTCTGCACTTTGGGTTTCATCGTAATCGCGTGTCAAATGCCATTTTCCGCTCATATAGGTGGCGTACCCTGCTGTCTTTAAGACTTCAGCAATGGTTAAACAACGATCGTTCAACTCCCCCTGATATTGGGGTGTACCTAAATGGGCTACTGTCATCCAACCCATCCCTGCCTGATGAGGATATAATCCGGTCATCAGGGATGCCCGCGTAGGACAGCTCCTGGCAGCGTTGTAAAAATGGGTATATCTGATCCCATGATTAGCCAGGCGGTTGATATTGGGCGTTTCGATCTCTCCTCCGTAACACCCGATATCAGAATAACCCATATCATCCGCCATAATAAGGATTACATTGGGTCTGTCAACTGACTGGGTTACCGCCTGTAAAGGAAATACGCCTGCTATTGCTGCCGGTAGAAAAGTTTTGAATTTCATTATCGCCATTCATTAATATACAGTCCGTTGCTTTGTACGTCACGAATCCTGTTCCGGAAAACGAGCTCTTCGGATACTGCGCATACCGTACCGTCAGGCAAAGTATAAGTATAGGACAGGTGAAAAGTTCTGTTTTCCGCATCGTAGGTACAGTTGCCGTCAGGATGCACCTCAACGGGTGAATCGGGATGAGGCGAAATTGTTACCGCGCCACCGCCGCTCGTCGGGACATCCAGTAAAAAGATATAATCTTTTGCAGGATCGTCATTATTCTTTGTATCTGCAAGCACAGCGAAAGAGGTAGGCCCGTATGTCTGTAGAAAGCGGATACTATTGGTTTCTGTCGGAATGTTTTTGTAATTCACAATGCCATCTGCGACTCCGTCTTTCGTCTTAGTGACACTTCCTGAATAATTGTAATATCCGTGCTGTTTGGCATAGTAGCTGAGAGAGATGCGGATATGGTTGGTGGCTTCAGGAATTGAATCCACATCGGACGATGAAATAATCCGGAGCGGTAATACGTATTCACCCGTCAGCGATTTAGGATCATTCAGAAAGGCCGTGGAATCTATTATAACGGGCAGATAACCTTTTAGTTCGCCTTTGGGTACTACAATTTGCGAGGCATGACCCAAGGTGTAATACGATGAGGGCAGCACTGATTGATTGGCTGCGGTTACCAGCGAGGGGTCTATTACATATTCCACAATACGGTCTTTCTTATTGTCAATCATTCCGGCAAACGTAATGCCAGCATTGATTTGCAATCCTTCTCCAACGACTACGTTACGATTGTAGTCCTGATAGACGAACAACACCGTAGTGTAGGGGTAAAGGTCTTCCGGATCTTCAAAACTGCATGATGCCAGACATACAATGGCAAAAGTTACAGCAATACCGTGAAGTACTGAAAAATAAAGATTTTTCATATTTCTCATCTGTTTATATTTATTCAATTTTCAAATAATTCAACTTACAAACTTATTCCCATCCCGCGTTTTGTACCAGCGAGGCATTATATAATTCCATATAGGGAATTGGTTGCCATGGCGACCTGAAATCCCGCTTTTCAAGAAGAATACGTTCATAAGAGAAAGTCCCATCATTGTTTTTGGTTATTCTTGACCCATATACCTCTGCATTGAGCGCATCAGGCTTCCCGTCGGATATCCAGCGGCGCAGGTCGTAATAGCGATGCCCTTCAAAACTCAGATCCAACCGTCTCTCGTTGCGGATATACTCTCTAAATTTATCCCGGTCATTTCCAATGACATTATTCAGATATTGGTTACCAGCACCGTATTTCAGATGTATTTTTTCGAGTACCGCTTTGGCCGTAAAACCGAACCCTCGAGGGTCGCCAGTCACTCCCCATGCTTCATTAGCTGCTTCCGCGAAGTTGAGGTATAATTCCGGTTTACCCAGGATAATGCGGGTCCGCTGTGTAGCCGCCGCTGTTGCCCCTGGTATGAGCGACACCGTTTTCGGACGCAATAACTTACGCAGGTAATACGAAGTACGGGAGGTATTCCGTAAGGGATTGTAAGCATCGGCACCATTGGTATGGCTTTCCACGGTATAATAATTGCCCGGTCCCATTTTGGAACCATTAAAAGCGACATACAGTACCAATCGCGGGTCCCTGTTGGTATACGGATTTTTTTCATCATATACCACACTTTCAGTGATTGGATAACCGTCTTTATCGGGAAAGGCATCCACAAAATTCTGAGAAGGATTGTTAAGCGCAGAACCGTACATACCCGGAGGATAATTCTCGTTTTCGTACTGTTTGTTGCCGGTCCAGACAGCAGCCCGGAAAAACAGGTCCCGCCCGTTATCGTTCCAGTCCTTGTTCTGTAACTGAATGAAATAATATGCATTACCGACATCTTCCGTGGCACTCGAGGCAGGCGCATTCACCAGATTCTGGAAACCTCCTCCTACCGACCTGATGGCTTCGCCCGCGGCAATAGCGGCTTCTTCCCACAATTGGAGGTCGTTAGCGGGATTAAACGCCGGGCTGGCTGCATACAGCAACACCCTTGCTTTCAACGCCCGTGCACTGATGCCCGAAGCCCGTCCATTCATACTGGCGCCGGTTACACGATCGGTTCCTTTATATTCCACCGGCAGGTATTTGATCGCGGTGTCGCAGTCATTGACGATGGCCTTCACACAATCGGCATACGAGGCGCGTGGAAGTTTCAGGTCGTCGGTCACCTCCAGCACGCGGTCACCTACCAGCGGAACACCCAGTATTTGGTTATCCTCTGTTGCTCCCCCGAAATTTTTTAATAATTCAGAATAATAGTAAGCGCGCAGAAAAAAAGCTTCACCATAGAGTCTCCGAAATTCCCGCACATTATCAATACTGTCCTGCTGAGTAGCAATCTTGTAGAAACGTACGGGCGTAGGAACAGCAGCTTCGGGATCGAGTTTCATCTGCGAAAGGAATTGGTTCAGGCGGCGGATCTGCCGGTAACCGTCCACCCAATTGTCCAATGGATTGAGATCCGGGCTCAGTGCACCCGTAGCACAAAGATAATAATCACCTGAAAGATTACGGGAGACTGAATTGTCGGTCATATTGTCCATAGCAATATCGAAATTGTCCGTCAACGCATCATAGGCGTCCATTAGCGGTCCGCAAAAATAGGCAGCATTGGCAAACACATCTTCTTCATCCATCGTATTGTCCGTTTGAGGTTCCAAAAAGTCGGAACAGGAACACAAACAGACCATCGTTACCCATAACACTGATAAATATCTATTTTTCATCATTTTATTTTTAAAGTATTAAAAAGCCACGGATACTCCTCCGGTTATTGTTTTACCCAGGGGAAAATTACCGACCCCGGCCTCCAGATTTTCAGGATCAAGATCCTTGATTTTCGAAATGGTAAAAAGGTTGGCACCTCTGACAAACACTTTCACCTTACCGATATTGATTTTTTCCGTCAGCATGTAAGGCAGAGTATAACCTAATTCCACGTTCCTCAGTTTGAAATAACTTCCGTCCACCACCCAATAGTCGGAGGTGATGAAATTGTTATTCCGGTATTGTGGACTAAGCACCGGATGCGGATTTCCGTTGGGCAATCCGTCAATCAATACATTAGAGTATTTGCGCATACCGTAAATCTGATAATACTTGTTGTCCAATATACGGTCGAAACCGCCCAGTCCGTAACCCAACACATCCAGGTTAATGCCTTTATATTCTATCCTGAAAGTAA
This sequence comes from uncultured Proteiniphilum sp., assembly GCF_937873925.1. Lineage (GTDB taxonomy): Bacteria > Bacteroidota > Bacteroidia > Bacteroidales > Dysgonomonadaceae > Proteiniphilum. Next base: position 40,671 of record NZ_CALNAT010000062.1, read on the forward strand.
TACCATATTGCATGGAGGGCGTAGTGTTCGCGATTACTTCACGGTCACCGTTGTCCACCCTGCCATCTTTGTTGGTGTCGGCATATTTGAGGTCTCCTACGTTCACCAGGCCAAACCCCTGTTTCGGCGAATTACTGATATCCGCGGCATCAGCAAAAACACCGGCATATCGTTGTCCAAGAACATCTCCCACTTTTCTGATTTTTCGCAATCCCTTTAATTCCTCAGGGTAATCGGGTTCGGCTTCGATGAGTATTTTGCTTGTCCCATAACAGAGATTGGCGCCCAGCGAGAATTGAAAGTCTCCAATTCTTCTTTCATACATTGCTTCGGCTTCCCATCCAGCGCTTTTATATCTCTTGTAGTTTTGCATCATCAGCACGGCGTTTTTACCGCTGACACCCGGCGTTATATCGGAAAGGCTGGACAGTACTCCATCGAGTGTTTTGGTAAAATAGCCCACCGATGCCCTGAGCGAACGAAACAACAGAAAATCGATACCGGCATTCAATTCATATGTTTTTTGAAAACCTACGTTTGGATTTCCTGTCTGGATTTCCCTGGCAATGTTGTTGAAGCCCGATACGCCACCATAGGACCCGCCGGGTTCCCACACGTCACGGTAAAGGTAAGCGGAAAACAACCCTTCAGAGGTATAAGAGGTAGAACCCAGTATACCGTAGGAAGCCCTTAATTTTAAATAATCCAGCCATGGAATTTCACGCATGAACGGTTCCTCATTCATAATCCATCCTGCGCCGAAGGTGGGGAAAACGCCAAATCGTTTTGAAGGGGCAAACGAACCGACTCCTACACGGTTTAAACTGACTTCGGCTGTATACCGATTATCATACATATAATTTACCAGTCCGCCCAGATTCTGCCGTTTAAGATCCTGCGACAGCGAGTTATATTCTTTCCGCTGCTGGAAGTAGACCAGCAGTGAATTAATATCATGCTTTCCGAACGCCCTGTTGTAAGTAGCCACCACATTGAAAGCATAGTTCCGGTTAGTGGTTGCGCCGCTCCGTGACATGCTGGTGGCCCGAGTTTCCTGTCCCCATGAAGAATAGGAAACCGGACTCTCAGGATTACCGGTAGCTCTCGGCTCCCATACCACGTAAGTTGCACCCTGCGTGGAGGTGAAATAATTATACATATCAAAGGTGAACATAGGACGCACGGATAACCCTTTTACCCATTTATCCAAATCAATATTCAACGTGAAATCGCTCTGAAGATAGGAATATTCACGTTCGGCATAACCGCCATTCATTAAAGCACCATAAGGATTGTTACGGTTGATGGAGGTACCGCCTAATACATATTCTTTGTCAGGTTGCCCTATATTTTCACCGGGAATAAAAATGGGAAATTCATTCGGGCGGGTATCCGACAGCATATTGAAAAAATTCTGGGTCGATAGATTGGGCCACGATTTATTCTGCAGGGCGGCATTGAATCCGGCAGAGAAAGTGATAAAATTCAAAATCGTGTTATCGACGTTACCTCTAATGGTATATACCCTGTCGCGGTTGGGATATTGGGTATATTTTTCCAGTCCGCCATTGGTCTGATAACCTACATGCGTGAAAAACTTCGTTTTCTCATTTCCTCCGGAGTACTGCATATTGGCCCGCGTAATGGGCATCTGCCGGTTGAGGAACATGTCATAATAATCCACGTTAGGATAAAGAATCGGATCCTCGCCTGTCCTGTATTTTTCTATGTCATGGAATACAGGATCCATTCCGTTAGCCACTGCTGCCGCATTGTACATAGTGGCATAATCGTACGCATCCAGATATTCAGGCAGACGGGACGGTTGCTGCACACCCGTTTGAACATTAACGCGAGCGCTGTTCTCGAAGGCTTTTCCCCTGCGTGTGCGAATCATCAGTATACCGCTGATATCGATACCTCCATAGAGTGATTTCAGCGAGGCATCTTTTAACAGTTCCACACTTTCCACCGTTTCCGGTTCAATATAGTCCAATGAACGTTCCACCCCATCCACCATGATCAACAGGTTGCCTTGTTGACTCCTGAACCAGGTGTTGGCATTAGTGAAACCGGGCACCAACGTGTTGTCCATGGTGAACAGTCCATTGAGTCTTCCACCGAGGGAATTAAGGAAAAACATGGTGGGGTTGCTTTCCAGATCCTTGCCGTCTACTTTAGACCAGGCTCCCACGGTGCGGCGTTCGGTTGTTTTTCCAAAGAGAGTATAAAGAACATCAGATTCACCGTTGAAATCCAGTTCTTTCCTGAGCATAATCTTTCCGGCGTTGTCGACGGATACGATCTCGGTCACGTAACCTTTGGCCGACACTTTCAACATATCATCCGGAGGCAATTGCAACGTAATCCGGCCGTTTTCTCCGGTTGTGTATATATTCCGCTTTTTCGCGGACGAAACAATGGCAAAAGGTATGGCGTTACCCGATTCGTCACTGATTTCCATCTCCACGGCAGCGTAAGATTTATTTTTTTGGGCAACAGCGGGTATCATCCCTACCGTGATGAGAAAGAAGAGAATTAATAATATTTTCAATACATTCATTTTCTTACAATTTTATTAGATAAGATATACATACTACCAACCCGGATTCTGTTTAAAATTAGGTCCGATACGGGTGTCATCGAGTTTAATAACAAACAGATTGTGTCGGTTTTCGTAAACCCGTCTCATAACCAGTTGTTTTTCGAACCTGAATCCAGTTGGGTAGATGGCAGCATTGTAACCGGCTGCCAATTTGGTAATTTTCATCATCCAAATGTCCCTGTTTTCGGGTTGCGTTCCGATGAGCCAACGCCGCAGATCGAAAAGACGATGCTCTTCGAAACATAATTCCACGCGACGTTCATTGCGGACTCTTGTCCTGAAATCATTCTGATTCATGAATTTGCCGTGCACATCGGGCATTTTGGCCCGGGAACGCACCACGTTGACCGCTCCGGCGGCAGAATACCGGCTCTGCCCGTGTTTTGTATCGGGAGCGCCCCAGGCTTCGTTCGCAGCTTCTGCAAAGTTCAGGTATACCTCGGCCAGACGGATGTAGGACCATACCTGCGGCAGTGTGGCATTCCATGTCTTGCCCATCCATTTCCGGGCATAATAACCGGTTTGGGTATAACCCATATCGGGGATACCCTGGGCGGTAATTTTACAGTCAGGACTGCCCGTTATGCCCTTTCCTTCTTCTTCCTGCCATATACTCAGCGTCCGGTTCATCACCGTGGCGTTGTTGTACAGGATATTGAAATAGAAACGCGGATCACGGCCTTTATAAGGATTCTGTTCCACATGCCCTGAGGCGGGATCGCCAACAGGCAATCCGGTAGATTGCATTTCGAAACAATCCACCAATTGCTGACTGGCAGCTACCCCGTATTTTCCCGACAAGGTGCCGGGGGGGCGGACAGTGTTGGTATAGGCATCGGAGCCCCAGTTAATTTGCGCCCGTCGTCCCAAAATGATTTCGGTAAGATATTTAGTGGGATCATTGTCCTTGAAGAGGTAATGATAACCGTCATCACCATTGAGGGATGCCCCCCATTCCACCAACGAATAACCGGCATCTTCAGCTGCTTTTATCGCTTCGTCGGAAGCGATGGCAGCTTCTTCCCAAAGGTTTACACCGTTACCGTTCTCATTACGGGCCTGGTCACTGGCAGCGTAAAGCAGGATACGCGATTTGAGGGATAGTGCGGCTATCCGTGTAGGATGTTGAAATTCGGACTCGGGAATAACGTCTTGCAGGAACATGGCCGCCGAGTCGCAGTCCTCTGCTGCCAGCATATAAGTTTCCTGCATGGAGAGTCGCGGAAAGTCCATATCAGCAGAAGCGTCAATAGGCGCAAAAAGATAAGGCATTCCACCCCAGCGGCGTGTCAGATCCATATAGGCGAAAGCCCTGTAAAAGTAACACATTCCCAGTATTTTATTTCTGCTTTTTTCACCTCCCGGATAATGGCTGATATTCCGGATACCGGTGTTGGCCACGCGGATATGCTTCCATATCTGTTCCCATGTGGTGTTGTTGGCCATGGGCGCATCGCCGTTGGTACGCAGGGAATAATAATTGCCCTGCTGCGCCTGTACAGAAGGCACACCCGAGAAAGTGGGCGTTGAGATTGAGTTGTCGGTAATGTCATCCCAACTACCGAAAGGTTTTACCCCATTCTGCAAGTGGAGAAAAAACGGGTTGATGACTAAATACTCACAATAGTTCAGGTAATTGGTGGAGTCCTTAAACACTTTATCAAAATCGTACCCGTCAGCCTCGGGCATCTTATCCAGATAATCGCTCTCGCATGCCGTGATGATTAACATCAATACAGCAAGCATCGCCATATATTGTCCTTTCATAAAATTCTTGATTTATATTTGTTTAGAAAGAAATTTGTATTCCCAGTGAAAATCTCCTCAGGAGAGGATAATATCCATACACCAGCCGTCCATTGCTTCCGTCGCTTCCTTCCGGATCTGCCAGCGGATAATTGGGGGCCCATGTAAAAATATTATTCCCCCGGAGATAGACAGACATTTTTTCCAGGCTCATCTCATTTACCCATCCTTTTGGCAGCGTGTAGGTCAACCCTATCGATTTTAACCGGATGTAGGAAGCATCAAACATATTGGTACTTCTGGTCGCTCCGTCACTTATATTGTTGTGTGTACGGTTGGCATCGAAATGGTAGGCGGGAAAAAAGGCGTTACGATTATCAGGAGTCCAGGCGTCCATCTGATATTCGAAAATATGATTTGTCAACCGGTGGAGCGGCCATGAGTATGCATCTATCACCACCTTACTGAAATGACTGACACCCTGGAAAAGAAAATCGAAATCGAAATTACGGAAACTGAAACCGCCACCCAAACTGTAATTATATAACGGGTAATAGGTAGAATAACCCATTGCCACCCTGTCATTCTCATCAATCACTCCGTCGCCGTTGAAATCTACCCACTGGGAATCGCCCAGTCCCATCAATCCTCCACCGAAA
>NZ_CALNAT010000063.1 GCF_937873925.1 uncultured Proteiniphilum sp.
TCCCCAGAATATCATATGAATTGCGGAACCAGTAATCCGTCGATACACTCCAATGATTCAGGAAGTTCATATCCACACCGACGTTGTAACTCAGCGCTTTTTCCCACGTCAGTTTGGGATTCACTACACTTCCGTATGTGATTCCGACCGATTTAGAAGGACTTGTTCCGAAATAGGCGGAATTACCGGAACTGTAAGATTCCTGCCACTGCCATCCGCCCACAGCGTCGTTACCTGTTAAACCGATTGATGCACGTAACTTTAAGAACTGAATAGCTGATTTATTGAAGAAATTTTCTTCCGAAATAATCCATCCCAATGAACCTGCAGGAAAAAATCCCCAACGCTGGCCGGGTGCAAAGTTCATGGAACCGTCTTCACGGAACGAAAAATTCGCAAGGTATTTATCGGCATACGAATAACTGAATTGCCCGATATACGACATGCGCCCGTTGATCCAGTCGGTATCTCCGCTTGCCCAATCATCTGCCCGCGCACTGCTTGCTGCCCAGAACTGGTCAGTACGGTAAACAGGGAAGGTCTCCCGTCCACCGGTTACCCCGGCACCGCCGCCTTCGTACCATTCCGTTACCAATGCAGCCTGTACGCGGTGCAGGTCTTTAAATACATTTTCGTAATTCAGCTGGACGTTGAACTGCATATCGTCGCTCCAGGTCGATTGACGTTGGATATATTCTTTTCCTACCCAGGTTGATTTTCTGACGCTTACGATATCTTCGTCTTTCGTAGAAATAATACGGTTATTCGTACCGCTTCTTTTCATGGTCGCTACATCATAATTGATATAGTATCTCTTATTAATATTGTTCGACCAACTTTTGCTGTAAGAGACCTTTGCACTCAATCCTTTCAGGAACGGAACTTTATACCTTCCGCTAATAATAAATTGAGGTTTTAACATCTCCGATTTATTATATCCGGCAGCCCCATCGACACTTGCCCCCATATTGGCAATCCATCCGTAATCGACATATCGCCCGTTATCGGTATATACGGGCTGATCCGGTTGCCAGACTCTTAGCTTACTATAATTCGCCTCGGCATTTTCAAAGACTGCATTTCCCTGGAAATTATTATACAAAGCGAAACTTGAAAACACTTCAAAATTATCCGTTATATCGGCCGTAACATTCATACGGATGTTATACTTATCATACGTCAAAGGATTCAGGAATCCTTCCTGTTTCACATACGAAGCAGCGCCAAAATAGCGCACTCTTTCCCCTCCGCCGTTCACACTCAGGTTGTGTGTTTGTGTTATCGGATTCTGCCACACGGTTTTCAGCTGATCATATCCCCAGCCGTTGTTAATGGTTTTATAATGATCCAGCTCATCTTGCGCCCACGCCCAACCGGCAGGGTCGGCAGCACCGTTGATACGGGTGTACATTTCTCCGGCCTGCACGGCGCTTGTCAGATCCACATTCTTCGTGCGTGTATCCAAACTGTATCCATAAGAATAATTGAAAATCGGTTTGCCCCGGGTTCCTTTCTTGGTGGTTACAATAATAACACCACCGGCAGAACGGGAACCGTAAATGGCAGCCGACGCAGCGTCTTTCAATACTGTGATGTCCTCTATTTCATTTGGACTCAGGTTGTTAAAATCTCCGGCTCCGCGAACGACATCATCGATCACGTAGGTTACATTCTGGGCGTTCCAGGAAGAACCGGTACGGATCGATATACTGGGTTGGGCTCCGGGAACAGCATTTACCGTACTGACATTTACACCCGCTAATTTTCCAATCAGGATATTACCGGCAGAAGTAGTCGGAAGCGCTTTTACAGTTTCTTCTACTTTCATGGAGGAAACCGCACCTGTCAGCAATCCTTTCCTCTGCGATAAATACCCTACCACAACCACTTCGTTTAATGTCTGAGTGTCTTCTTTCAGTGTGATATTGAGGGCTGTACGGCCTGCGGTACCAATTTCCTGTGTCAGATATCCTATATAAGAGATCTGAAGTACGGCATTGTTTTCCACGTCTAATGAAAAATTACCGTCGATATCGGTTACGATCCCGTTGGTTGTACCTTTTTCTACAATATTGGCGCCGATAACAGGATCGCCCTTTTCATCGATTATTTTTCCACTTATTTTCTGCTTGCCTTTTTGCTGGGCTGCCATTTTTACTGCGCCCGTCGCCTGGCTTCGTTGAGAGAGAAGAATATGTTTGCCTGTAATTTCAAACGCAATGTCTTCATCTTTGAATAACAAGCTTAATGTTTCCTGCAAAGGTGTATTTTTCACATCAATGGAAACACGTTTATCGGTATTGAACCCATCATCCTGAATGAATAGATATTTGCTCTGTTTCTCAATGATACTCAAAACTTCTTTTAAGGAGGCGTTCTTCTTCTGGATAGAAATTCTCACGTTTGGATTATTGACTTGTTCCGATTCCGCCTTCGAATAAGTTAGAAAGCATAAAAAGAAAACAAAAACAGCAAAAATAAATTTAAGATTGTAACAAGAATCATTACTTTTTGTTAAACTCTTGAATAAGAATGAATTTTTATGCATATCTTTGATTTGTTAATTAATTAATACTCTCACTATGTTAATCGTCAAACAAGATTAACATAACACTACGTAAATCTGTAATTGTATTGATTATTGACTCTTCCGGTATGCGCAGCCACGCTTACCGGTTATTTTTTAGGTTATCTGCAATTGTTTTTATTTCATAGGCATATTCTTTTAAGGTTATTCAATGTAAATGATTTGTTTTTGTTCATCGCGTTCGTAGCGGAAATCAGCTTTTCGTTGCAATACCTGCAAGGCATAATCCACACCATCCAACAGATAGAATTTACCGCTATAAGTCGATGATACAAATTTCGACCTATCTTTCACCTGGATGGTGATATCATAACAATTCTGTAACTGTCCGAAAATTTCCTCCATTGTTTTACCTTTGAAGGCGATAAACCCTTCGCGCCACAAAAACTGATCATAATCCTCAATCGGCATTACGGCAAGTTTCTCATTGACTAAAACAGCTTGTTGGCCGGGATGTAAATGAATTTCCCCTTCTGCATTTTCCGGGAGAAAAACACTCACTTTCCCCTCAATGAGCGACGTTTTAAAAACACGGCTTGCGGGAAACGCATCTACATAAAATGTAGTACCCGTTACCTTTACCATCCCTTCCTGCGATGCCACGATAAAGGGTTTGTGTTTATTTTTCGCCACATTGAAATAAGCCGATCCTTGCAGGTGTACCTTTCGTTCGTTACGTTTGAAGCCGGAAGGGAATGTGAGTTTTGAATTTGAACCAAGTTCTATGACTGTTCCGTCATTCAATGTTAATGATGTATGTTGTCCGACAGGAACTGAAACAGCCTGCAACACTTCGTTCTTCCCATCTTTATATAAGGCGTTGTATAAGAAAAAAGCGACGATTACCATACAGGCTACAGCAGCATATTCCAAACTCCTCACGATAATCGAACGGGAATTTTTGTTTTTCCGGTATTCTCCCATCCCCGTATCGCCCCGGTAAATGGACACGTCGTAAATGCGCTTGTCGAGTATATATTCTTCCTGATGATCGGGATGTGTCGATATCCATTCGAAAGCCTGTAAGCGCTCCTCGGGTGTTGCTTCGCCCCTGATGTATTTTTTTAATATTTCGCGTTCCATATTTTATGTTTTGCGTGCCTTTCTCCTTTGTTACCTTGGCAATACGAAAATTTTTCCTGTACCACATAATATCACCGGGACACAGCCATAAAATTTCCCTTGTTATAGTTAGGACGATTCAGGGAAAAGAAACCCTAAACAGATTGAGTTTTTTAAATAATTACTGTCAGGCAGCCTGGCATCAATGAAGAAAAGTACTCAATATAAATACTGTATAAATGAGATAATCCCTAAGGCTTTCTCTCAGAAGTCTCAATACCTTGGTAATGTGGTATTCTACGTTTTTTACAGTAATATTCATATTTTCTGCAATTTTCTTGTTCGAGTGTCCCGAAAAGCGGCTTTGAATGAAAATCTCTTTGCTTAGCGGTAAAACATGCGTTAAAGTTTCATTAATAATATCCATAATTTCATCGGTCAGCACATATTGAGGTAAACACGCTTCAAGGGTATTGATTCTCAACGTAAGTTCATTAAAATGATTATTGCTGATAGCATCAAAAGACTTATATTTTATTCGCTCGTGCTTCAAATAATCCAATGATCTGTTTTTCAATAACGTAAAAAGATAAGCTTTGATACTGGCAATGGGTGTCACACGTGATTCTTGCCATGTTTGAAGAATACATTCCGAGACGATGTCTTCAGCTGCCATGTCATCAAAAACATACGATTTCACAAAGAGAAACGACTTACGAAAATGTTCCGTATATAGTGTCTCCCATGTAATCATTTCATTGCTCCCCATTAAATCATAGACTATATTATATTAACCCAATATCTTCATAATATTCAACCATTTATCAATTGAAAATCTAAGAACAAGCTATTTGTTTTAAAAGCTTTTTTTAGCAGTACAACATTCAAGTCGAAAATGCAACTTTTTGATTAAACATAAAATTTTGAAATTTGTAGTCAAATCTTTTTCTTGGCCGATTATTGATTTTTTGTTTCGACAAAATTAAGATATTCTTTCGAGATATGGTCAAAATCTATCTTTTTCGGTATATTGTTTAATGGGGCTATTAAAATTTTCGTCGAACCTCTTTGTCCGCTCGCGTAGGGTTTAGCAACGAAAAAATCTATTTTTAGTTTGTTTCATTGTTGTATATTTTTGAACACAAAAAAGGCTTGCCGGAACACTTCTTGAGTTTACAACTAGTTGAACTAAACCTGTCGGTAAATTAGAATAGTGATAATTTTGAAGCGTAATAAC
>NZ_CALNAT010000064.1 GCF_937873925.1 uncultured Proteiniphilum sp.
GTTTTCAGGCAACGCTACTGAATCCATTCCTTTCTCCCTGTCGCGGACAAACTCCTTATGCAGGGTCAGAGGAGAATATTCGGAGTGGCCTGTCACGTAAAATTCCCTTCCGCCGCGGGAAGAAACAATATAGACGCCGGCTTCCTCCGATTCGGAGAGGATGGCTAGTCCGGGCTGCTCCCTTATCTCATCGGCCAGGATAGTGGTATGCCTGCTGTGGGGTGCGTAGAATTCATCATCGAAGCCGCGGAACAATGGGAACGAGGGATCGTTTATCCTGTGTCTGAAAACACCGAACAACTTTTTCTCCAGCGGGTATTTATTGATGCCGTAAAAATGGTACAATGCCGCTTGTGCTCCCCAGCAGATATAGAAGGTGGAGGTGACATGCGTACGTGCCCAGTCTAAAATCTGTGTAAATTCTTTCCAATACTTTACCTCTTCAAAAGGCAACATCTCTACCGGTGCGCCGGTGATGATCATCCCGTCGTAATAAGCATTTTTTATTTTGGAGAATCGGGTATAAAACGACATGAGATGCTCGATGGGTGTATTTTTAGGAGTGTGTGTGGACAATCCCAGAAACTCGATCTCAACCTGGAGCGGAGAGTTGGACAGAAGCCGTACAAGATCCGTCTCGGTGGTAATTTTGATCGGCATCAGGTTGAGAATCAATATCTTCAGCGGACGGATATCCTGCGTGGACGCGCGCAGGTCGTCTATCACAAAAATGTGCTCCTTTTTTAATATCTCAATCGCGGGTAATTTATCGGGTAAATTGACGGGCATAATTCATTATTAAAGCAAAACCACCTCTTCTTTTTTAATCTTTACTTCGCAATAGTGGCACTGAAGTTCCACCTTCTCTTTATCTGTCACATGGAACCGGGTTTTCATCGGTTCATTGTTGGTGATACATTTGGGATTGTTGCACTTCATAATTTCGACGATCTCATCCGGAAGTACCACCTTTTTTTTCTCTACCACCTCAAAATTCCGGATAATATTCAGATTCACATTAGGCGCTACCAGGGCAATACGGTTGAGTTCATCTTCGCGGAAAAATTTATCGGACACCTTGATGATCCCTTTAGATCCCATCTTATTACTTTTCAGGTTATTGCCGATGGTGATCCGGTTGTTCAGTTTTTGCAACTGAAGCAGCGAAACCACTTTAAAAACGGCATCGCTTGGGATATGGTCGATGGCTGTACCATTTTCGAGCGCTGCAACCTGTAGTTCTTTTCCCATAATTCTTTCAACTGTTTTAATGATTTTACAACTCAGTCCGCCTTTATTCCCATTAAATCGCAAATGATGGCCTGGCGTGTATACATACCGTTCTTCGCCTGTTCAAAATAGTAAGCTTTCGGATTCTCATCCACGTCCTGGTCGATCTCTTTCACGCGCGGAAGCGGGTGCAGCACCTTCAGGTTCTTTTTGGAATCTTCCAGCATACGGTTATGCAGGATATATATATTTTTTACTTTCTCATATTCCATCAGGTCGGTAAAACGCTCTTTCTGTACGCGGGTCATATAAAGGATGTCGGCGCTGTTGATCGCTTCGGGTGAGAATTCCGTAAATTCCCTGTAAGGGATCTGCCGGTTGTCGCAGAACGTTTTGTACTTGTCAGGGATGTGCAACTCTTCCGGCGCCACAAAATTGAATGTGGGGTTGAAGTGGGAGAGTCCCTGAATGAGCGAATGTACCGCACGTCCGTATTTCAGGTCGCCCACGATGGTGATGGTGAGGTTTTCGAGCGTCCCCTGCGTTTCGTAGATGGTGAACAGGTCGAGCATCGTCTGTGTGGGATGCTGGTTGGAACCGTCACCGGCATTGATAACCGGTACGGGAGATATCTCCGAGGCGTAACGGGCCGATCCTTCCAGGTGGTGGCGCATGATGATGAGGTCGGCATAGTTGCTTACCATCATAATGGTGTCTTTGAGCGACTCCCCTTTGGTGGAACTGCTGGTAGCCGAGTCGGAAAAACCGATGATACGCCCGCGCAGGCGGTTGACCGCCGTCTCGAAACTGAGCCGCGTACGGGTGGAAGGCTCGAAGAAAAGCGTGGCGCATACTTTTCCTTTTAGCAAACTACGATCAGGGTTCTTTTTGAACCTGGCAGCACTTTCGATAATGCGATGGATATCATCCCGGTCGTAATCGCCGATATTGACTAAACTTTTGGATTTCATCCGTGAGGAATTTTATGATTGCAAAAATAGCTAATTTTACCGCGGCTTGAAAGGTTTCACCGTGAAAAATATGAAATCGCCTATGCTGTGGACAGCATCATGGAGATAGTGTCTCTTCGTCCATATAGTGAAACCGTCCTTCCAACCATTGTTTTAATTGACGGACCTTACCCTCAAAATCGGATGTTCCGTTTTTCCATAATTGATGGTCTTTTTTTTGTGATTCCTTAATCCTGCCGGCATACCAATCGATATAGCCGAGTAATTCTCCTTTTTTTCCCACATGGAATTGACTCCATGTATCCCTGTATAACTGCATCACTTCAGGATCTTCTAAGAAACGGCTAAAGAAAGTATAGCCGGTTGCCGGAGAGTGATCGAATTTTCTGAATAGCGGGGTGGTATACGCACCGAAGTGTACCTGTTTTCCTTCATAGTCATACGCCCAGTCGAAATCCCAGATGGGTCCCATAGTATATTTTCCGCCGGCATCTTTATAGAGATAGATGCTTTTGGGATGATTGATCTCCATATTGTGCGTAAGATTATAGATGATCAGGTATTTTACCACTGATTCTATATCGATAATATCCTTGTAGTTGTTGTTGGGGAACGATTCCGATACCAACGCATCTTCAAGCTGATGAAAATCGCTTTTGATCTGTTGGAAATGCTCGTCGGATTCCACATCGGGATCCTTTACCATCACGGGTAACCTATAGTTATTGGAAGTAAATTTGAAATCTTCGTCGAAGTTGGTATCCAATTCCAATAAAACACCTTTCTTGTCATCGATATTTACGCGGCTTGAGGACAATTCAACCTGTTCGGTGAAGAGATAGCTTCCCACATATTTACCATTCAGGGTCAGATCGACGGGGATAGCGTGATTGGTGAACTGCAGCCCGATCAGCTGTGCGATTTTAAAAGCTACCGAGTTCAGCATCAACGTGGGATCTATATAATTGGCCAGCAGTACCCAGTCCTTTTCCTCTGCTAAATCAAGTAAGGATGCTTTTTTCTCCAATTTGAGACGGTATGGTTTCTTGGGCATGCCCCAGGTGGAGTTACCCCTGCCTTTGATCTGTGTTTCTCCTGAGTAGTCTTCGCCCCATCCGTTGGCTTCGATGGAAATATCAGCGGATAGGTAATCATCTTTCGAAGTGATCTCTGTTCCGTTTTCAGTGGTAATATACACGTGTGGAATAGGAGAGGAATAGGTAATAGCTACAGTATATTCCCTTCTGCTTCCGTCTTCAGCAACAATCGTATAAATGATAGCATTGCTGAAGTTATTGGGTGTGGTGCCCGATATTTGCTCTTTCCCGCCGACGAGTACTTCCTTGCCTTTGTAGGAAAATGTGGCGATCAGCTCACTTACGTCAAGGCCATAGGGGAGTTTCAACTCTATTTTTCCTCTTTCGATCTTCCCTTTGATATCTCCATTGGAAAGGCCGGAATTCAGTGATGCTTCAAGTTTATATTCCAATAACTCATTGTCGCTGTTTAACGGAATTTCTTCATTGAAAGGTTCTTCTTTGCAACCGCTTGCAATAAACAGAAAGATGAAGAAGGGAAGCGCTTTTAAGAACATTTTTTGCATGATATGATTTCTCTTTTGTGATTGGTTAGTTTTATCTATTGAATTAGTTTTATTTATTGAAAACGCGACAAGAGTTTTCTTTCCTGTCGCGTTTTTCATGAGATATAACCAGGCGTAGGTTGCAAGGTGCAGGTTATACTTCCAGATCTATATCGAACAGTTCGTGCCACGGCAAACCCTGTTTGTTGAGTTGCTCCATGAACGGATCGGGATTGAATTCTTCCACATTGAATACGCCGGGTTTCTTCCAGATACCTTGTAAAAACATCATGGCGCCGATGGTAGCCGGTACGCCGGTGGTGTAGCTGACTCCCTGGGCGCCGGTCTCTTTGTAGGCCTCTTGGTGACTACAGTTATTATAGATATAGTAGGTACGTTCTTTACCGTCCTTAATACCCCGTATACGGCATCCGATGGAGGTCTCTCCCGTATAATTCTCTCCCAGTTCGCCGGGATCGGGAAGCACTGCTTTCAGGAACTGGATGGGGACGATCTTTTGCCCGTTGTATTCCACCTCGTCGATGCGCGCCATGCCGATGTTCTGGATTACGCGCAGGTGAGTGAGGTACTCCTGCCCGAAGGTCATCCAGAAGCGGGCACGCCTGAGGGTGGGGAAATTCTTCACGAGCGATTCCAACTCTTCATGATAGATCACGTAGGATTCTTTGGGACCGATTTCGGGGTAGGTGAGCGGCTTGTGGATTTCGTGCGGCTCTGTTTCCACCCATTGCCCGTTTTCCCAGTATTTACCTTTCTGTGTTACCTCGCGGATATTGATCTCCGGATTAAAATTGGTGGCAAATGCTTTGCCGTGATCGCCCGCGTTACAATCCACGATATCGAGATAGTGTATCTCATCGAAATGGTGTTTGGCGGCATAAGCAGTGAAGATACTCGTTACCCCGGGGTCGAACCCGCAACCGAGGATGGCTGTCAGTCCCGCTTTCTCGAACTTTTCTTTATATGCCCACTGCCACTTGTATTCAAACCTGGCTTCATCTTTCGGCTCATAATTGGCCGTATCCAGATAATTCACACCGCATTCCAGGCAGGCATCCATAATGGTCAGGTCCTGATAGGGCAATGCCACATTAATCACCAATTCCGGTTTGTATTCGTTGAACAGTTTTACCAGTTCCGGTACGTTGTCTGCGTCTACCTGTGCCGTCTTAAGGGTCACGCCTGTACGGCGCTTCACATCTTCGGCGATGGCATCGCATTTACTTTTGGTACGGCTTGCCAGCATGATATCTGTAAACACATTGTTATTTTGGGCCACCTTGTTGGCCACCACCGTTCCTACGCCCCCGGCGCCGATGATCAGAACTTTTCCCATATTCTCGTTAAGTTGTTTAGATATAATAAATTTGAAAGCAATTCATTCACATAGCCATATCACGTGCGGACTGCTTTGGCAAATATACAATGAATCTGTGAAACACGACCGGTTTCCGTTTAAAATTTCAGGACTGATAGGTTATAATTCCGCATTCCCAATCCGTACTTATAGAACAAAGTGATTTTACAATTTAAGATAAAGAAGTTACTCTAAATATTTTCTTGCAAGAACGTTGTAAGAAGTATCATTTCCTTTTATCATTTTCGGAGTTAATCTCGAGACCATAGCGCTTAATTATTTAATTTTAAATTCCAGACTGAAAGTCAATCAACTGATAATTATTTCTACAGGCGATGAAAACCATTTAAAAGACATATATTATTTATAGGACTTTAATCCGTGAAATGCCGCAGAGATTGAAGGGAAAAATAGGTTTTTCGGAGAACGTTAAAAATTGTATCTTTGTAAATTCATTTTCACCATGTTAAAAGTATCTTTATATTATGAATGAAGAAAACATTCAACAGATCTCCAGATCGACGAATGCCATCAGCGATTGGTCTATTCAATTACTTAAAAACCTGGGAATTGCCGATAACTTGGCTAAATACATCAACCTTATCATCCTGTTGATAGTGCTGACGGTGCTGGTCCTTTTGGTACAATACCTTACCCGTACTATTTTAAAGAGCGTCCTTGACCGCTTTGGGAAGATATCCCGTGCCGGATTCCTGAAAAACCTTTCCAAAAGACGTTTTCCCCACTTTCTGGCAATGGTGATTCCTTACAGCCTGGTAAAAGGTTCCATCCCCATTATTTTTGACCAGTTTCCGAAAACAATGGTGCTGGTCGATAAGCTGGCCGATATCTTTCTCATATTCTATGTGATATGGCTCCTTATGTCTGTCCTGAATGCCTTCTTCGATTCGCTTTATACGAAGCCGAGCATGAGGGATAAACCGTTAGAGAGTTATGCCCAGGTAGTGAAAATCGTACTCTATTGCATTGGTTTTATCATTCTCTTCTCTATCCTCACCGGAAAAAATCCCGCCCATATCCTGACCGGACTGGGAGCCCTTTCCGCCGTATTGATGCTGGTATTCAAAGATCCTATCCTGGGATTTGTGGCCAGTATTCAGGTTTCGGCCAACGACATGGTACGTATCGGGGATTGGATCACAATGCCCAAATATGATGCCGACGGCGATGTGTTCGAGATTTCACTCACTACCGTGAAGATCAGGAATTTCGATAAGACCATCACTACTATTCCTCCCTATTCATTAGTCTCGGAGTCATTCCAGAACTGGCGCGGCATGGTGGATACCGGCGGAAGGCGGTTAAAACGTTCTGTTTTTGTGAAGCAGTCAGCTATCCGGTTCCTGAAGGATGAGGAGTTGAAAGAACTGGAGAAGATAGGGCTTATTTCCGATTATATCCGTTCGAGAAGTAAAGAGATCAATGAATACAACCAGGTAAAAGGCATTGACAAGTCGCTTCCTATCAACGGAAGGAACCTGACCAATATGGGGCTTTACAGGCAGTATATCAAAAATTACCTGAAAAACCACCCCGGCGTCCATAAGGAATTGTTGTTGATTGTACGTCAGTTGCAACCCACTTCCAAGGGGCTTCCCCTGGAACTCTATTTCTTTACTGCCACTACCGCCTGGGTACAGTATGAAGATATTGTGTCCGACGTTTTTGACCATGTGACTGCGGCAGCCAAATATTTTGACTTAGAGCTTTACGAAGATATCTCCAACCCGGTTTATAACCAAAATATCGGAGATGGAGACAGAGACTAATTAAAATGGTTATTTTTACCTGTTTGTGGTTTATTTAGAAAAAATCATGTACTTTTGTGCTTCCTAACAGGAAACTGGGAGATCAAAAAGGTGCAAGGTTATCAAGTTAACTAAGAATGATTCATAATGAGTAAGCTTTATAGTGTTTTTACCGGGACGGGCAGTTATGTTCCTGCCAAACAGATAAAGAACGAGTTTTTCCATAATTATGAGTTTTACGACTCTACCGGGGAAAAACTCCTCACGCCTAATGAAGAGATCACACATAAATTCGAAGAGATCACTACTATTGCCGAGCGGCGGTATGCCGGGGATAATGAGGTGACTTCCGATCTGGCCCTTGTGGCGGCTCAAAGGGCTATAGAGGCGGCGGGAGTAGATAAGGAAGAACTCGACTATATCATTTTCGCCCATAATTTCGGGGAGACAACAGCGGACAATATGCGGATAGATGTGTTACCGACAATGGCAGCGCGGTTGAAGCAGAAGTTAGGCGTCGCTAATCCGTCGGCTGTAGCCTATGATATCCTGTATGGCTGTCCGGGATGGGTACAAGCGGTGATTCAGGCCGACTACTATATCCGTTCGGGCGATGCAAAGAAGATACTGGTCGTAGGGGCGGATGTGCTGTCGCGTATCTCTGACCCGCATGACCGTGACAGTATGATCTATGCCGACGGCGCAGGGGCAGCCATCATGGAAGCCAGAGAGAGCGATTCTCCCATAGGAGTTATCGGGCATAATTCACGCAGCGATGCTTTGGAATATGCAAATATGCTTTACTTAGGGTATTCCTATAAACCGGAATTAGCGGAAAAAAAAGAATATTATCTGAAGATGAATGGCCGGCGCCTTTATCAGTACGCCCTTGAAAACGTACCGAAAGCAATTAAAGCCGGGCTCGATAAATTGAAATTACATATCAATGAGATCGGTAAGGTACTGATCCATCAGGCAAACGGGAAAATGGACGACGCTATCCTGAAACGGTTGTTCAACCTGTACAACCTCAAGGAGGTGCCCGAACAGATTATGCCGATGACCATTTCATGGTTAGGCAACTCATCAGTGGCTACCGTACCTACACTACTCGATATCATTACACGTGGAGAGATGGAGGGGCATACGCTGAGAAGCGGTGACAATATCGTGCTGGCTTCGGTAGGAGCGGGTATGAATATCAACAGCATTATCTACCGGATCCCGTAAGATATTCTTACTTAATTCCCGTAAAAAAATTGAGGGTGTATCACACAAAAAAATGTGATTCCACCCTCTTTTGCTCTACTTCTATTTTGAGACATCTTTCTATAGCTCCTTTTCTTCTTTTTCAGTCCCTTCTCCCACCGGAATTATTTCCGGACGGTCTTCTCCTTTCAAATAATTAGGGAGGTTCATTCCTGCCATGTTGAACAGGTCATCGAGTGGGGGAATGGTTTTCATCAGTCCCGAAATGAAGTTAGCTGTGGAGCCTTTACCGTGCGCGTTATTGCCCGAATCCCAAACGGTCACTTTATCGATCTTCAGATTCTTGACCGCTTCGACCTGTGTTTTGATCAATTCCGGAAGTTTTTCGATCATCAGCAATTGATAAGCTTTATCGGGATCGCCTCCTGCAGCTGAAACCACATCCCGGTATCCCTGGGCCTGCTTGTTGAGAATTTCGAATAAACCGCGCGCTTCTGCGTCCATCTTAGCGAAGATGGCGTCGGCTTCCCCTTTTGCCTGTACGCGTATGCGTTCGGCTTCGGCCTGCGCGTCGATGATGGCTTTCTGTTTGGCAATTTCGGCCGGCACCACGATATTGGCTGTTTCGGTGGAACGTTCACGTTCCGCACGGGCATTTTCCGCTTTTTGCTCTGCAGAATAGGCTTCTTCCAGGGCTTTAGCCTGTTGCACCTTTTCTGCTGCTACAGCCAGGCGCGCTGCTTCGGCTTCTTTTTCACGGCGGGATGCATCGGACCGGGCGATGGTGATCTTTGCCGTGTTTTCCCCTTCCACCGCTGTAGCATTGGCTTCCGATGTTTTTATACGCATCAGTTTATCGGCTTCGGCTTTCCCTATCGATTCGTCTTTTCTGGCCGTTGCAATACTCACTTCGCGGTCTTTATCGGCTATGGCCTTACCGGTTTCACCGATCTTTTCCTGTTCGGCTACGCTTATTTTAGCCTCATTAATGGCTTTGGCAGCGGCTTCCTTACCCAACGCTTCAATATATCCCGATTCATCCCTGATGTCTGTTACGTTCACATTGATGAGTTTCAGTCCCACTTTCTTCAATTCCGAATCCACGGTTTTGGAGATGGCTTCAAGGAATTTATCACGGTCGGAATTGATCTCTTCGATAGACATGGTGGCAATTACCAGACGTAATTGCCCGAAAAGGATATCGGATGCCAGTTCCCTGATTTTATCGGGAGTAAGTCCGAGTAACCTTTCGGCAGCAGTATTCATTGACTCCGGCTCCGATGAGATGGCTATGGTAAAGCGGGAGGGAACGTCCACCCGGATATTCTGGCGGCTTAACGCATTGGTGAGATTGGCTTCTATCGATAGCGGTTTCAGGTCCAGGAATGCGTAATCCTGAATGACGGGCCAGATAAAAGCACCGCCTCCGTGGATACATCGTGCCGATGTTCCGCCGGTGCGCCCGTAAACGACCAGTATCTTATCGGACGGACATCTTTTAAAGCGCGATGCCAACGCCAGAATGGTCACGAAGATGACGACTGCCAGGACAATAATTAAAAACATGGGCGATGAAAGCATTTCGGGTGTCATACGTTTAGATTTTTTCGACTATCAGAATATTGTTGTTTTCTATTTTGACGATTTTCACGGTCGACTGCGAGTAAATGGGTTCCTTTTCGTTGGTCATGGCGTCCAGTTCACGTAGCGATCCGCCCACGCTGATAAGTATTTTTCCCCTGCCCATGCGATTTGCCGGGATGGTCAGATATACTTCGGCTGTTTTGTGTAGCGCCTGTTCCATCCTGAATGAATTATCTTCAGCCAGTCGCAAAAAGATCTTGACGATCATAAAGAAGATAGCTACGAATAAAATTCCGGCGATTACTGCTATTAAGATAAGCAGGGCTTTGTTTGGGATAAGGGTATAGAATGCGATCCCTGCCCATCCGAAGCCAAGCAGGAAATTGATAAGATTCCGGAGAGAGAATAGCTGGAACGGAGCATCTCCGTCACTCAGGTCGCCTTCGAAATCGGCTTCCACTCCGTCCATGGAATCTCCGCCCACGAACGTAAGAATGGTCTGGATAATAAAAATCACGGTAACAGGAGCGGCGATATACCAAAAGGTTCGCAACAGGGGTTCGGCGTTTTGCAGGATATCCATAATATTCAATTTCATTAGACGTTTTCTGCGCTCGGTAAAACAAATAAATTTGTTCTACTCTTGCTTAACGAAAACGTTGAGCTTTAATGCTCAAAGATACAAAATGAATTTTAGATAGAAAAGTTATTTTTAAGAAAGTTTTAACTTAAATGGTATCCCTGACTGCGTAGCTCCGATGCGCGGAAGAGGGTGTAGGTCTCCTTATTGAGCGGATAGTCCCAGCAGCCGAGGCTATGGTAAATATTGCCTCCGAATCCTGATTTGAATTTGTATAGGCCATATAGCGGATGTTCGGGATCGGGCGACGGAGAGATGCCGAACATGTCGTACTCGGTGCAACCTGCCTGTTGTGCTTTCAGGATCGCTTCCCATTGGAGCGCATAAGTGGCCATAAGATTGCGGTGTTGCGACGAGGAGGCCCCGTAAAGGTATGATCCTCTGCTGCCTGTAATGACCAGGAACATGGCCGCTAACGGTTTTTCATCGTATTCTGCTATCAGGAGGCTTACAGCGGCCGGTGAACTGGTATTCTCGGCACGGGCGTCAAGGACAGCCCTGAAGTACTTTATATCGTTTAATAACAAGTGGTTCCTTGTTGCCGTCTCTTTATAAAGCTCATACCAGATATCCATTCCCTCCATGCCTGTCGATCTTACGGTCACGCCTTTGTGTTCTGCTAATTTGATATTGTAACGTGTCTTCGGTTTCATTCTTCCGAGAAGGGATTCGCTGTCCTGCGTCAGATCGAGATAGATGGTGTTGGCCGGTAAAATATTGGAGTGGGCTTTCTTGAAATTCCAGTTATGCGTACTGAAATTGAAACGGAGCTCCTGAGAATGATTCTCCGGTTCACCTTTCCATATACCGTTTTCGTCGAAATGCTCCTTCTCTCTGGCCCAATACGATTCCCAGCAAAGATCATAGCGAATAAGGATGCAATTAGCGGGAAGGACTGACCGGAGAGATTCGGAGAGTTCCTCTAAGAACATCCCCTGAAACTCGTCGGCCGGCTCAATTTCCGGGCCGTAAGGGACATAGGCCACAGAATGATGCCGGTCGATCTGCTGTAAAATGATCAGCACATCTGATTTCAAATGTGATTGGTTACCCAATGTGGGGAAGAGATCCAGCCTTCGGGATGTGAAATTGACGGCAAGGGTGTTTGCTCCCAGGGATGTTTTCACTACAGACCAGAAAGCCGTTTGCTGCAAAATAGGAGTAGCATACAACTCTTCGGTCTCCTTGAGGCAGACGTTCGTTAGCATATCTTCTTTATTTCAGTAAACTAGCCGTTTTCTCGCTATGGCATAATCCAAGCACGCTTGTCTTCTGCTCATTTAGCTTACCGAAAACGTTTAGCCTGCAAAGGTAGGCAAAATAAATCTGTCTCCCCAGGGAAATTATTTTTTCTCCCGGTTCAGGCGCGTTATCTCATTTAACATCAAAGGGAATGCGGGATATGCCATGTCATGGCCGTAGCCTTGCAGTTCGAGTAAACGGGTATGCTGATGTCCCGCGACTTTCATCATACGGGCGAGATAGGCATTCTCTTCGTAGCGCCCCAGCATCTCCAACTCCCGATCTCCCGTGATCAACAGCATGGGAGGAGCATCTGGACGGACATGAAAGAGTGGGGCGTATTTGTCCACAACCGGTTGTTTGTCGTCGATATCGTTCTCCTTTCGTATCGTAAAGTGGGTGATGGCCTGTCCGCTGAAAGGGATCAGGCCGGCAATACTGTCGGCGTCGATCCCGTAAGCAGCAAGGTATTGTTTGTCCAACCCGATCATCATGGCCAGATATCCCCCCGCAGAATGTCCCGATACAAAGATTCGTGATGCATCACCTCCGTATCTTTGGATGTTCTTAAAAGCCCATGCCACTGCCGCCGCCGCATCTTCGATGTAAGCAGGCGCTTTCACTCGCGGAGCAAGCCGATAGTTGACACCGATAATACAGAGTCCTTTATTTTTCAATGGTTCCGGAAGTTCTTTACTGCCTCCCGTAAGACCGCCCCCGTGAAACCAGACAACCGTAGTGAAATCCTTTTTATTTACCGGATAGTAAATATCGAGCAGGCATCGTTCACTGATATAGCTGTCTTGCAGACTTACCTCTTCGGTGTAGTAGGGGAGGTCGGAAATGATTTTATATTCGGTGTTCTGTGCTATTTCGGTTGTGAATAAGGCGATTAGCAGAAAAAGAATTGAAATTCGAGTCATAATTATTAAACTAAAAACTAAAAGTGAAAAATGAAAAACTAAAAATTTCTCTTCTATCCTCTAGTGGTTCCTTTTCTAGTGCGTTTCTTAATACCCAGGAACACCACAAGTATGGTGACGAGGATCAGCGCGGTAGCATAGGCGTCAGAACTGGTCGGGTTCTGTGCGTGCGGCTGTAGCCGTCACATTCCGGAAATCCCTGTCGAAATGGGCCAGTAGCATCTCAACCAGTTTCGCGTGAAAGGTTGTATAGAGTTTAGAAGAAATATGTTTTCTGTCTTTTCGCTTCATCAAACCGAACCGGAGTTGTTTGTCGTCTACCCATATCTGGGGTTTGAAAAAAGCTTCATTTTTCCACAGAAGCGCTCCGTAGGTGAGGTCTCCGTCTGTTGTCGACACCCATTTATCTGCTTTTTTGTTGTCGATCGCTTCGTATATTTTCCCGAGAAGCAGGTCGGGATCATCGGTATGTATTATGATTGCCATGTTGTACAGGTTTATTGTTCTTTTGAATAACTGGTGATGGCATTTTTGACCGAACCGTGGAGCAGTAGCAGGTTCTTCGCTTGTTCGTATGACAGTCCCAGTTCATTGACGATCATGCGTGTACCTCTGTCTACCAGCTTCTGGTTGGTGAGTTGCATATTCACCATGCGGTTACCTTTCACTCTTCCAAGTTTAATCATGGTGCTCGTAGTGATCATATTCAACACTATTTTCTGTGCTGTTCCCGCTTTCATACGCGTACTTCCCGTCACGTATTCCGGACCCACAACGGGTTCGATCTTTATTTCCGCTTCGGCCGCCACGGGAGAATCGGGATTACAACTTATTGCTGCCGTGAGGATCCCTTTTTCGCGCGCGCGGCGCAACCCCCCTATCACATAAGGAGTGGTACCTGAGGCGGCAATGCCTACCAATACGTCGTTTTCGTTGATTCTGTAAGCCATAAGCTCTTCCCATGCCTTATCAGGATTATCTTCAGCCGCCTCTACCGGATTGCGCAAGGCGATGTCTCCCCCGGCAATCAGGCCGACCACATAAGTGTCGGGCATACCAAAGGTAGGCGGAATTTCGGAGGCATCCAGCACACCGAGCCTGCCGCTTGTGCCGGCGCCGATATAGAAAAGCCGTCCGCCACGATGCATTCTCGCCACTATGCCGGTCACCAGTTTCTCTATCTCCGGAATGGTTTTCTGCACCGCAAGCGCCACTTTTTGGTCTTCCCGGTTGATCTCAGTGAGAATTTCGAGAATGGATTTATTCTCCAGATTGTCGTATAGCGACGGTTGTTCTGTTATTTTAATAAAAGACATAATCGATTTGTTGATATGCTGATTTGTGGATGTATCAATGTGAATAATATGCCAATATGCGTATAAACTAATTATAATAGGTTCGGCACTAAATCCACCAATTCAATTTGGATTATTCCCTGTCCCGGTAATAATAATCAATTAACCCCGCCATGGGCGATTGGGCAATTGTCCCGATCTCAATCCCTTTTGCCGCTGCGACTTCCTTCAGCGGATCGGAAAAATACCAGGCGATAGAACCCACAAAATTAACTTTATTTTTTTGATAATCGTACTGCATCACGTTTCTTTCAAAAAAAGCGGAAAAACTGTGGGTAACGATCCGCCGGATACTCCGGTCGTCGATATGTTTGAGCAAAAATGGAGAAAGGCTTGCCAGAAAACGATTCGGGAAAGGTTGCCGGTACACCTTGTCAATGATCAGTGCGGGGGTAAGGTCATACTCATCGAGCAACGCCTCTTTCAGCCCTTCGGTGAGTTGATTCTTCAAGGCATCTCCTACCAGGTGTTTTCCCAATACGGCGCCGCTCCCTTCGTCACCCAAAATAAAACCGAGCGGGGATATCTGTTTCACAATCGTTTCACCATCCCATTCGCAGGAGTTGCTGCCGGTTCCCAGGATGCAGGCGATCCCTGCCCTGCGTCCGCAAAGGCTATGGGCAGCCGCTATCAGGTCGCTGTAAACATGGATGGTATTAACCGGGAACGATTGGCGAAGGGCAGCACGTACCAATGATGTTTTTTCCGGGATACACCCTGCCCCGTAGAAGTAAATCGCCCCGATATTCCTGTTTTTCAATACAGGATACACCTGTAGTCTGATCTCGCCGGCGATCTCTTCCTGTGTTTGAAATACCGGGCTGATGCCGTTGCCGGTAAACCTATGCACCACCTCCCCGGCTTTCGCGAGGCACCAATCGGTTTTGGTGGCACCGCTGTCGGCAATTAAAATTTCTTGCATACTTTTATAATATTACTCGCTTTGCTCATGATAGTGCTCGCTTCGCTCACGATATACTTGTGATGGCTATTTGTTTTCCTTCAATCTTGAATGCTTTTTGATAAAATAAATCATTTTGAAGTGAATGCTATTCCATTCTTCTAAAAGTTCTTTATATTCGACTTCTGAAATCAAATTTCTTCTGAGTGCTTTTGTAAGCCATGTTTTACTTTCTTGCATCGATCCACGCGCAATGATATAAAAATTTTTTGGAATCATTCGGTGTATAACGTCCAAACCCTTCACTTATGTTTGCCGCGATAGAATCGGAGGCTCTTACCCATTGTTTTCCAATCGTATCTTTTGCAAAGTAGTTTCATTTTACCACTATATTCCATATCTTATCAGCAAAATCCATGGATAATTTGTAAACTTCCAAATCTTCTATCAGCATAACGATTACCTTTTATCGTGCGAAGCACTCTATCATGCGCAGCATCTATCTTTTAATTATCGCACGTAGCGCATTATCGCCGAAGGCATTATAGTTTAATGTAAATATTTCGTTTGTAAAGGATATACCCGAAGAGCCAGCAGAGGGTGACAAACAGGAGGGCGTAGAGCAGCGATCCGAAATAATCACCCGTCCAGGGGCGTAGCAATACTTCATAGGTAAACGTTTTGAGGGAGATCGCCTCACCCTGGTAAGCAAACCGGATATTTGAGACCAGATTGGCCAGTACGCCTGCGAACACGTACACGATAAGCGGGTTCACACCGAAAGCATGGAAGAAACGGCTCCATCGCTCTTTTTTATTGATATCGATGATCCAGATAAGCAATCCCAACAGTTGGGCGGCAAATCCTGTAGTGGTAAGGACGAAGGTAGGGCTCCATATTTTCTTGTTGATCGGACAGCCGTATTGTAGCAGTAATCCGGCGAATGCCAGGATGGTACCCCAGAGCAGCAGTTTTTCCACACGGGTATGGTTCTCCTTATAGTTGACGATCAATTTGCCGAAGAGGAATCCGATCAGTACATGGGCGATAGAGGGAAGCGTACTGAGCAGGCCTTCCGGATCGAATGCGATCCGTTCTCCTGACGGGGTAACATCTTTGTACATATGGTCGGAGCCCCACAATCCCTTGTCGACCAAGGCAATGATATTCTGTTCCGACAGTTCAAAACCTTTTCCAAATTGTAGTATCAGAAAGTATCCTAATAACAGCAAGGCAATTACCCAGGGCAGATATTTACTTTTCACAAATACTGTGATAAGTGCGGCGAAACCATAAGCCAACCCCAATCGTTGCAACACACCCAATATACGGAGGGTATCGAAATGGGTGGTGGCTTCCGGGAAAGACTCTCCCGAGGCCAATCCCCTGCACAGTTGCCCGAACCACCCGAGTGCCAGGCCGATCACGAAAATAAGGAGGGTACGCCGCACAATTTTCCATATGGCTGCTTTAGATGGTGCGAAGTGGAATTTTCGCAACGACATACAGGTGGATACTCCCATGATAAACATAAAGAACGGGAATACCAGGTCGGTGGGCGTAAGTCCGTGCCATTGCGCATGGCCGAGGGGTTTATAGACATAATTCCATGAACCGGGATTGTTGACCATGATCATGCCGGCAATGGTGATCCCCCGGAGAATATCAAGCGACAGTAACCGGCCGCTCTGCTGAGGTGTAGTTATTGTATTCATTTTTGCTATGATAGCGTTACATAAACAGGATTTCCATTTGATTTTATATCAGCGGTAAAGATAATATTTCTTCGACAGTTTTCTGAACGATTCTTCATCTTTCGTCCAGTAGGATTGAATATCGGCAAAACGATGGTTTTTGGAAAATTCGAGACGGATAAAATCGCTGCCACTCACTTTGTCAAACATATCGAACCGGTTTTTGGGAGCATGATCGAACACTTTTTTGTCGGGATAGAGTTGCGCTGTCACCTCCATCACATGGAACTGTATATCCGACAGGCGTGCTTTCTGAAAATCGGTCAGGTATATCTGTACTCCCTGAAGATTATTTCCCTGTCCAACCGAATAGTAAGGCTTCAGGTGGACAGGACGGAATGTAATCCCCGACAATCGTTTCGCGTTCAGCGCTCCGGCGAATTCTTCGGCGTTGATCCACTCGGCAGCGAACATTTCGAAGGGAAGCGTATATCCCACGCCGATGGACATATAACCCAACTCGCCCAGAATACCCGACACAGGGTAGAAATAGGCCGAATGGGCAAAGGGAATATGCGGTGAGGTGGGAACCCAGGGCAGGCCCGTATCTTCGAAGTGCATCTTTCGGTGCCACTTTTTCATCTTCACCACCGTCAGCTTACAGGGTTGGGGGATCATTTGTTCTCCGATGATCATTTCCGCCAGTTCGCCGCAGGTAAGCCCATACACATAAGGGATCCCGAGTTGGCTTACGAAAGAGAAAAATCCTTCTTCCACCAGGTTCCCTTCTACTTTCAGTCCGCCTAACGGGTTCGGTCGGTCGAGTACCACGAATTCTATACCGTTCTCTGCCGCGGCCTGCATAGCCAGATACATGGTGGAGATATAAGTATAGGAACGGCAACCGATATCCTGGATATCATATACCAGCATATCTATGCCCTCAAGCATTTCTGGGGTGGGCTTTCGGGTCGCTCCGTAGAGAGAGTGAACGGGCACACCGGTGTCGGGATCGGTAAATGAATCGATTTTATCGCCGGCATGTACATCCCCGCGTACGCCGTGTTCAGGCCCGTAAAGCGCTACGAGTTGTACACCCGGTGCTTCGTGCAGGATATCGATGGTCGATTTAAGGTTATTATCGACTCCCGTCGGGTTGGTGATCAGCCCCACACGTTTTCCCTGCAGTATTTTAAAATTGGATTGTTTCAGCACTTCGATCCCCGTCTTAATGCGGATTTTCTGTGCCGAAGAGGAGGACGAGATGAGTAAACCACACAGAATAAGCGCTGTTATCAGCCAAAGACTTCCTGAAAGAGATTTGCCTGAACCGGTATGTTTTTTCCCGGAGATCCCATAGGCCAGAGTCCGGTATTTTTTTATGAAATTGTCCATACGATTGGTATATTTAACTCCACTTTGTTATGTTGAACATTATTTGTTACATTAGTCACATTAGTCATATCAATACATTCCTGCTTTAATCGGCCTGCCGTTCTGATGTCTCTTCGGGGAATGCTTCTTTCTTTGCTTTCCCGAACTCTTTATCAATCTTTAAAAAAGGAATAAGCAAGAGGGTAGGGAGAATGGCAATCACGATGAAGATAAAGAAATTTGCGTATCCTAATTGTTCCTGGATCCAACCGGCCGCCATGCCCGGAAACATCATGCCCAACGCCATAAAACCGGTGCAGATGGAGTAATGTGCCGTCTTATGTTCGCCTTGCGAAAAATAGATCAGAAAAAGCATATAAGCCGTGAACCCGAAACCATAGCCAAACTGTTCGGTGGCTACAGCTACGTTTACCCAAACGAAGCTCTCAGGTTGATATATTGCCAGTAAAAGGTAGGCGACGTTGGGCAGCGTGATGGCCAATGCCATGGGCCATATCCAGTATTTTAATCCTTTACGGGAAGCCACAATACCCCCGATGATACCGCCTAAGGTAAGAGCTATCACGCCTACGGTGCCATATGCTATTCCCGCATCTTGGGTACTCAGTCCCAATCCTCCCACTTCACGTCCATCGAGGAGAAAAGGATAAGTCAATTTCACCAACATGGCTTCAGCCAACCGGTACAATAGCATAAAGGCAATGGCCAACCCGATTCCCTTTTTCGTGAAAAACGAACGGAACGTATTTCCGAACTCTGCCATAATTTCTTTCGGGGTATGCGCTGCTTTTCCGCTATCGCTTGTCGGGTGGGGTAGCACAAAGCGGTGCCAGGCAAAGAAGGCGATAAACAAACCGGCCAGGATAAAAAAGGTGATGCTCCAGGCATAAGGGATGTTGCCGGTGCTTTTCTCAAGAAATCCGGCCAGAATTACCAACAGTCCCTGTCCGGTAATGGAAGCCAGGCGATAGAAGGTACTACGGATACCGACAAAAAAGGATTGCTGTGAATCGTCCAGTGCGAGCATATAGAAACCGTCGGCGGCAATATCATGCGTGGCGGAACTGAAAGCCATCAGCCAGAAAAAAGCAAGTGAAGCCTGCAGGAAGAAAGGGGTAGGGAGGGTAAAGGCAATGCCGGCCAGGCCGGCGCCTATCAGCAACTGCATGGATACGATCCACCACCGTTTGGTTTTCAGTATATCCACGAACGGGCTCCAGAAGGGTTTGATGACCCAGGGGAGGTAGAGCCAGCTGGTATACAGGGCTATCTCGGTATTGGACAGCCCGAAGCGTTTGTACATAACTACGGAAACGACCATTACCGCTACATAAGGTAATCCTTCGGCAAAGTACAAAGTAGGGATCCATGCCCAGGGGTTGCGTGTTTTTTTCATTTAAATTGTTAATTAATAATTTCTTATGGTTTCTGATTGAGGGAAGTAATGTGTCAGGATCTCGTTGTAGCCGTATCCTTTTTCAGCCATTATCGCGGCGCCTATCTGGCATAGCCCTACGCCGTGGCCCCATCCGGCGCCGGTGAGTATGAATGTCTGAGGGATACCATTCCCGTCCTCGTCCTGTGTATCCACCACAAAAGCGGAGCTGTAGAGGTGAGATTTTGATAAGGTACGTCGTATTTCCAGCTCTTTCCCGATCGTCATTACCCGCTCCGTACCGATGATCTTCAGCCGGATGATCCGTCCGGACGTTCCCCGTTCGAGCGGTTCGAGGGCGATGATCTCACCGAAATCGATGCCGGAGCGTTCCCTGATAAGGGTCGATATTTCTTCCTGCGAATAGGTTATCTTCCAGCGGTAAAAATCGGCCGTTTCCTGGTCATAATCGTTCAGCACCTGTTTTAAGACATGAGCATCCTGCGTGTTACAAGATGCAGGCGGAGAGGTGCGTATCCATTCCTCCGCATTTTCCTCCATCGTCAGGTCTGGCAGGGGTGAAGCTTCCGTATGGTCGGGTTTTGCCTGGAGATAGGGATGCACTGCGGGTTCCCACACGTTCTCGAAGGTTTCCGTCACACCTCCGCAACATTTGGAGAAGCGAGCGTCGCATATCTCGTTCCCGAACATCAGCACCTCCCCGCATGTGCGGTCGATGACCTGCCGTACCAAGGGTGTCGATTGACGGGTAATCCCCTGATAGCGCTGGCAATGATCATCGGCACATACGTCGAAATTAAGATGATCTTCACGGTCGTACCACCGGATGATCTCCGTAGGTGTTTCAAACGATGTCCGGTAACCGGCATCAGCGTTTTCGAGAGTTTTGTTTTTCAGGATTTGGGCCAGCAGCCAGCTCCGGGAAATGACGGCGTGTGCTTTCAGTAATTCAACGGAACTTGTGGCGCTCATCTCGGAGGAGATCACGCTCGTAAGATAGTCTTCCAGCGAAACGATGTTGATCGCCGAAATAACTCCTTTCTCCACAATGAATTTCAAACTGCCCGGAAAACGCTGATTCTCTTTTCGTTCCCAGTGGAAGTTCACGCCGATGATCACGTCTTTTAATCCGAAAGCGTTGTGATGCAGGTCATCGGCTTCGAAAACAAGCTCATCGAACGTTTCTCCGTTGAAAAGGATCTTTTCGTCTGAAATTTCAACCGAATAATCTCCGGGCTGTACTTCCCGGCTGTTCAACTTATAACCGACAGGCAACGAAAAATCGATTTTTTGCTGTTGCAGTAATATACCTACATGAATCAGCGGTTCACTCATTTGAGGTTCTTTCTTGCCTGTAATTCCCATGTCCTGATCCTGTCTTTATAGAGGTTATGTGCATTCATTTTTACTATATCGAGTGATGCGTCGCTGTTGTCTTCCCAGCGCCGGCAGAGGTAGAGCACATCGTAAATACGTCCGATTTGATAGCGGCGTGAGATGTTCAGCCCCAGGGCATAATCTTCACCATAGCTGGTATTGGGTACCTTGATGTCCCGTAGTACCGGTGTGTAGAACGCGCGGGGTGCTCCCAGCCCGTTGATGCGCAAGGCGTTATTGCGGCCGTTCTCGGGCGTCCACTCCCGATGGTCGATAATACCCGGGGGGATCATCTCCATGTTGAAGTTGGTCATCTGATACGTGCCTACCACCATGGCGCAGTTCTGTTCGTAGAAAGCATTCACGATTTTCCGGAGCGTATTCTTTCCACTATACACATCGTCGCTGTCGAGCTGCACGGCAAATTTTCCGCATTTTGGGTGATGTACTCCCGTGTTCCAGCAGCCGCCGATACCCAGGTCGTCACGTTCGGGAATAACGTGTATGAGCCGCTCATCGGCGGCAAACTGGCTTATGGCTTCTGTGGTGCCGTCCGTGGAGTGATTATCCACCACGATGAGGTTAAACCTGAAATCGGTTTTTTGTCTCAGTACGGAGGCGATGGCATCACTGATGGTTTTGATACGGTTACGCACAGGAATGATCACCGACGCTTCATATTCAAACTTACCGTTGTCGAATTCAACCGTATCGAATTCCGGCTCCAGGTATGCACTTATATCCTTCAGGTGCTGTGTGCAGGCCTGCTCCATCTCTATCTGTACCTGCCGGTTTCTGGGGTCCACGTAATCGAATATTTTCTGTCCCGAAGCACGTGCATCCTCCTCTGTCTCGGTATAAAGATATTCGTTGATATGTATAAGCTGATGATGTTGTGATACTTTCAGCCTCAGATCATACAAACCGGCATATTTATAATTGTTGTGCTTCATCCTCTTCGCTGCTTTCCTGAGCGCTTTGGGATTGTAAACGAGCAGTGACCCGAAGTTGAAATCGTCGCGCAGGCTACCCTCCTGATAATCTATCACAGGGTGATTCTTCTTCTCGCCGTTAGTCACAGCGTAGTAGTCGGCATACACCATCCCCGCCCGCGTATCTTCGGCAATACGCACCATCCGCTCCAAAGCGAAGTATCCTAACCGTAATACCGATGATTTCAGGTAGATCAGTATGTAGTCGGCTTTGGATTTCCGGGCTATTGTTTTCACGGTTTCGCTGCTATGCAGGGTGTCGATTGCTATGTGCCTGCATCCTTTTATGGTTGTCTTTACTCCGGCAGGTGTAAGCAACCAGATATTTTTCACCAACTCCGACTGTTTCAGCTCTTCCACTGTACCGGCTGCCTGTTCGGATTGTGTATATAAAATAAAAGCGTCTATTGTTTTCATACCTGTTTAAGATGTCAATATGCTAATATGCTAATGTGCTAATGTGTCAAGCAGACCCCTTACCAGTTTATTCCGGTCCTCACGGTTTTTTACAGCCTCTATCGGAAATCCCAGAACGACTGTACCATATTTTTCCCCTTTATATATCACGCCGGCGCTTAAGTTATTCTCCGAATAACGAAAGACGGTAAAGACATTCCCATCTGCCGGTTCAATGGCATCGGGATATTCCACCACATAGCTTTCACTGTTCAGGGTATGATAATAGGCGTAATTTCCCTGAACGGAAGGAAAAGGCGAAGCCACCGCTTTGATCTGCCCGGTCACTGCTCCATAATTGTTGCGCCACTTGTATCTGAGGGTGTTTTGCGCCCACTCCCTGTCTTTTGCTGTAGCATATGGGTTATCCCACAAGTCGGTTCCCACAAATGCACCGCTGACGATGAAGCTGCCGCCGTTATTACAGTAATCGGTGATGGCTTCCTGATTGGGTTGGGAGAACGTTTTGAACCGTGGCGGTTTTACTCCCCGTGCTACCGACCATTCCCGCTGCTTCCCCAGGATCCAGTCCACTATTTTATAGGATTGTAAAGATACTTCTTTATTTTCAATCGCGCCAGCGGAAGAGGAAACAAATGAATATCCCGCTTCTGCAAAGGATTGTCCGTGAATAAAGGGGTAATCGAAAGTATTGCCTGCGATCGCGGTGGTTTCGTAATTCGCACCGCTGTCGCCGAAACCCGACGCGTCATCGTCCATCCAGGGGATTACACGCCGGAACTCATGCATATGGCCTATAAAATGGTGATCAGCAATATAGGGGACCCCGTTATCCATATTATTACCGGCGAAACCGGCGATGCTGTCTTCGGAGGTAGTAAAACT
>NZ_CALNAT010000065.1 GCF_937873925.1 uncultured Proteiniphilum sp.
AAATTCATTCTTTTCTACTAAATCATCGATGATTTAGTAGAAAAGAATGAATTTTCTTTTGACACTTTCGAGCAACGTTTGGGCAAATCTGACATCCTGAACCTCAATGACGCATTCAGGGGAAAGATAAGCCAATTAATGGCCGACGATAGAGTTAATTACGCCGAAAGCTATTCTTCCACGCTAAGTAATCTTGAACGTTTCAAAGGTTCAAAAATATCTTTTCAAACCATCACCCCGGATTTTCTCCGGAGATTTGAAAAATATCTCATAGAGTCCGGCAAATCGGTGACGACAGTTGGTTTTTACATGAGAAACATCCGAACGGTGATAAATTCAGAAAAATACCTGTCCGGCGAAAAATATCCGTTTGGAAGAGGTAAATATGTGATACCAAAAGGGGAGCGGAGAGAGCTCGCGCTTGAATTAAGCCAGATCCACATGATACAGGCATATAAATGCGGGGATCCTATAAAGCTTTACCGTGATTTATGGTTGTTCTCCTTTTACGGTAACGGCATTAACATGACAGACATCTGCAGGTTGAAATATGACGAAATCAAAAACGGAGAGATAACCTTCATACGGAAAAAAACCAAGGAAAAGCGGCGCAAGGTTGTCCGGATATTCATACCGATAACAACCCCTCTCAAAAAAATCATAAAAGAGTATGGCAACAAAAACAAAGAGGGTTATATATTCCCGTTTTTAGATGGCATCCAAACCGAAAAACAAAGGGTTCGTAAGATCGCAGATATTACAAAGAACGTAAATGAAGCGATTCAGCTCATCGCGAAGGATTTAAAGCTTCCCGATAACATAACCACATACGCGACCAGGCACTCGTACGTAACCATACTGGAGCGTTTGCATGTTCCGAGGGTATTCATCCAGAATAGCCTGGGCCACACGGATGAAAGCGTCACGGATAGCTATAGTAAAATGGCGGAGAGGGAACTGAGGTTTAAATACAATACATTGCTTCTCCCTATGGGTGATGGTGAAATTGTAAAAGACTTGGCGAATAGGGCAAAAACAGAAATTATATTAAACTGATAAAATATGAAAGACGATAGCACTCCCTTTAAGGGCATGGGATCCGTTCAGTATGGAGACATCGACGACCTGCTGGCGTACCTCGCATTGATCCCAAATGAGGGACGTATGGTCAAGATGTGGGAGAGATCCATCGAAAAGCAGTTGGCCAATTACAGGCATAAGCGCGCAATTTACGATTTTTGGGATCTTGGCGAGATGCCGGAGGGTCTGAGTCCGGAGGACAAAGAGTCTGTTAAGAGAGAAATAGTGCAGATTTCAAAACGTATTGCGTCCGATATCGAGGAAGTTAAAGGCACACTCGGCATAGATTTAAGTCCTGAATATGCTGATGACTTGGCCTGGCAATTCACATATACTGAAAAGAATCCGATACTATTAAAAGCTATTGCGGGCGATAACCCGAGAATTGGCGGTAAATTCCTACGGGTATTAACAGAGAGACAAATTGAATTTTTGTTTAACGAGCTGACTCGCGTTCGAGAAGTAAAACCTATTGGAAAAATGAGTTTCATGGAGGGTGACTTAAAGGACTTTAAAGCGATGTTCACTGGTGAGGGGATCGATCCCGGAAACTTCAAACCCGTTAACTGGCTGCCGGGTGATAAAATAACGCTCCGGGTGTTAATTTGGGGGCAAGCTCCAATAGGTATTGATAAATATCCAGAACCGACAATCGGGCTTAAAAGTAATAATCTGAAAGAAAAAGATATACCAAAAGTTTGCCAAACATTTTTTACACATAAAGGAGAACTAATCTCTGGCGCCGCAATTAAAAATAACCCGGCCAAGCTCGAAAACGACCCGATATTTGAAGAACTGTATGGAATACTCAAAAAATTTGCGACCATTGGAGATTAAGTATTTAAGCTAAAAGCGACCTAAAGCGACCTCAAAACAAGTAAAAGCGACCCCTAAAAAGGTCGCTTTTTCCATTGATAATCAGTTGTTTATTATAGTTTTACTCCTTTTCTTTGTATCAGAAATCAACTCAAAAACAACAAGGATATGGATGATTTAGTTTTACTTAAAAAAGGAGATTTGGCCGACTTGATTGATACGGCCATAACCAAAGCATTGGCAAGGAATAAACCCGCCGAGCAGGTACGTAAAAACACACTCTCCCTTGACGAAGCCGTGGACTATCTCAACGAAAACGGTTTTTCCATCGCAAAAAGCACCATTTATAAGCTCACATCAACAAACCAGATACCTTTTCACCGATTCGGAGGACGAAAGATTGTATTTCGTACCGACGAACTGGACGAGTGGGCCGGTGAACAGTTGATCCCTGAAAACAACTCCGTTTGCCATAATGTTGCGCGCTCCGCAAGACGAAAAATGTAAAAAATCCAAAGGTGATGAATGCAAAACAGCCGGCAACAACAGGCAAAGTTAAAATATCACTCTCCGCGTTTCGCGGAGTGAGATCCGTCATGCCCATACGTGAAAATGGAACAGAACAATGATAGCAAATATTGATTTATCCCGATTCAACACCCGCGGTCCTGAACAGTTGGAACATCGTACCTGGCAGGATACGGTGATTGATCCTTCGGTGGACTACCTGCCGCCGGAGTTCCTTCTCCGTATCGGGGGAACCGGTACTTTTCCACGAGGAGACATTCAAGCGATCAAAGGGAAGGCCAAGACCGGGAAGACCACGGCAATGACCCTGATCACCGCCGGGATGCTCGCGAACGACTTCAACGAGGGGCTGGGGATATTCAGCCGGCCGAAAGACAATATAAAGATCCTTCACGTAGATACCGAGCAGCACCCGCGTAGTGTTGCCTGGAAGCAAAAAACAGTTTACAGGCTGATCGATGCCAACCCGGGCGATCCCTTATCGAATTACGCGGTTCTCAGCCTTCGGGAATTTTCATTCTCAGACAGGTGGGGTATTGCAAAGGAAGCTATTCACGATTTCAAACCGGATTTCGTGCTGATCGATGGCATCGTGGACATGATCGCCGACTTCAACGACTCAGCGGAAAGTAAGGCATTTATTTCTGATTTGATGGCGCTGGCCAGCCGGGAGAACTGCGCCATCTGCTGCGTGCTTCACGAGAACAAGGGTAAAGGCGACAACACCATGCGCGGGCACTTGGGCACGGAACTTTTGAACAAGTGTTCGGAGACCTACCAGGTGAGTCAGTTGAATGGGATTTTCACGGTGGCGCAAACAGAGAGCAGGAACGCACCGGCGCCGGATTTTGCATTCACAATAGACTCCGAAGGATTACCAGTGATGGCCGATGAAACGCCCCAGGCGCGTGGCAAGAGCAGCAACTACCTGGAACGGGCTCAGATCATCCGAGGTTTTTTCCCTGATCAAGGTATGCGATACAAGGATCTCGTTGCGGAGTCAATGGAGCGCTTTGGCGTTTGCGACAGAACCGCGAAAAGCACGATCAAGGATTTCCTGCGGGGAGACATTTTATTCAAAGATGAGAATAATGTTTATCATTTAAAAAAACAGAATGATGATCTTTTCGGGTGAAAATAAAATAGTGCAGGGGTGCAGTGCAATGTACCCGCCTATATATATAGGCGGTTGCACCATTGCACCACACTGTTACCCGGGGTGCAATTGCACCAATATTGCACCAATATTGCACCATTGCACTAAGGGTTTTAAACATCTGGTTAACTGCTTATTATCAGATAAGGGGCTAATTGCACCAAAAGAGCAAAAAGAGAGTTGTAGAGCGACGAAGAAAAATCAAGTTTTGAATTTAGTGCAATTGCACCAAAAAAAAAACAGCCACACCACTGCATATCATCGAGTTATGAAACGAAGAGATATTTTCAACGAAAAAGTGAGCGCCTTCAAAAAGATTTTTGATCCAACCCCTGCGGGCGAAGATAAGATCAGTGATCTGGTGTTAGGCGATCGCTTCAAAGAACGAGTGAACCGGATGAGGCGAGAGACGGATCAGGAGAGGAAGGCAACGCTAAAGAGGGCACTTCCGGCATTTACGGCCTCCGGGATCTTCAGCGGACGTAATGACAGCGACCTGATGCAGCACAGCGGCGTGATCGCGATCGATATCGACTACAAGGACAACAAACACCTGGGCAACTACGACAAACTGAAAGAGATCATTTCGTCGGTGCCATACGTGGCGTATTGCGGGAGATCCGCAGGCGGAGAAGGCTATTTCCTGCTGATTCCTATCAAGGAGCCGGCGAAGCACGGCGAACACTTCGCCAGCCTACGGAAGGATTTTGAACGGTGCGGCCTGACAATCGACCCGTCCTGCAGCAACGTCGGCCGTTTGAGGTTTGTATCGTTCGATCCGGAGCCGTACATCAACCGGGACGCGGAGATATATCCTTTTATCCTGAATGGTAAAAAGAATCACAGGGAAAGGCCTCAGGTTCGACCAGTCAAAGCGGACCCGGTAAAGCTGGAGGAAGTTACCACCTGGGTGCGGATAGCGGAGGAGGAAGGAATTAACTCACCTTTCGTATACGATGAATGGTTCTCGATGGCCTGTGCTATGGCTTTCGAGTTTGGAGAAGCAGGCAGGGAGGCATTCCACGGCTTTAGCAGAGCCTTTCCCGACTACGATCCGGAAGATTGTGACCGGAAGTTCAGCGAAGCAAAAAAAGCGGTCAGAGAGACCGGTAAACATCATCCCACATTTGCCAAAATACGGGAATTATTCACCGGATACGGAATAACAGCTAAAGCAGATTTTAAATAACAACTAAAAAATAGGAGGATACAA
>NZ_CALNAT010000066.1 GCF_937873925.1 uncultured Proteiniphilum sp.
TTGGCAATACTGAAACAATTCCTTTTTTTCAGGCCGTTTTTCATCAATATGGAATTACTTTTGGTAGCTATTCGTCCTTAGTTACCCCTCCTTATGATAAATTATGGCCAAAAGAATATGCTCCAAGCAACACAGAACAACCATTAGATGAAATGTTTAATAAACAATTTTTAATGGAACAAGCAAAGTCCTTTGTATGGGGTATGCAGCCTACAATTGCAAATTACCATAGTTTTCTTGCATCAGAGAGAAAAGAAGAAATTGATTATTTAACAGAAATTGTCAAAACGAGATACAATGCCTTAGATTACCTGTTGTATGGTGAATTTTGCAGAAATCCTGATTTGAAAGTCCCCAGTGAAATTATAAAAATTTCTAAACTTT
Source organism: uncultured Proteiniphilum sp. (assembly GCF_937873925.1). Lineage (GTDB taxonomy): Bacteria > Bacteroidota > Bacteroidia > Bacteroidales > Dysgonomonadaceae > Proteiniphilum. The sequence goes on from NZ_CALNAT010000066.1 coordinate 385, forward strand.
CCATATATGCAGGGAGGACTGGGGAAACTGTAACAACCTTTGAAAAAAATGTTCCTTCACTATATGTTGGAACATGGAAAGCTAAAAATGGAAATATCGCCGTTGCTTTAGCAAGTATCAGTGATGAAATTATTCCTGTAGATTTCACAATTGATCCTGAGAAATACAATATCTCTGCAGAAGGGGATGTCAACATAATTAAGGCAAGCGGGAAAAAGCACTTGGAAACGTATTTAAATAATATTCACATTGAGATGAAATTGAATCCTAAAGATATAACCATAATTGAGATTGTGCCACAATAAGAACCATTTTAAATCAATATTTAAAACATATTAAAGTCAACAATCCTGATAATTGTATATCTAATAAATATTTTAGTAATAATACGATTATCAGGTATTGTATACTATTTATAAAAAGATCATGCAATCGGCATTTATATTAATTTTAATAGCAGTTTACTTCACGGTACTGATGTTTATTTCATATCTCACCAGCAGGAAAGGGTCGGGTAATGATGAGTTTTTCCGTGCAAACAAATCATCGAAGTGGTATGTGGTAGCAGTAGCGATGATAGGAACATCGATCTCGGGAGTGACCTTTGTTTCCGTTCCGGGAATGGTGAGAAATTTGGATATGACCTATATGCAGATGGTATTTGGTTTTTTCTTCGGATATCTGGTGATCGCACATATACTGCTTCCTTTATATTATCGCTTGAACCTCACCACCATATATGGCTATCTGAGTCAACGATACGGCCCAAGGTCCTACAAGACGGGAGCCTGGTTTTTTCTGATCTCGAAGATTGTGGGCGCAGCTGCACGGCTTTATCTGGTGGCTTTTATACTGCAGTCACTGGTGTTCGACGCGTGGGGTGTGCCTTTCGTAATAACAGTGATAGGGATTATTCTGGTCATATGGCTTTATAGCCATAAGAGTGGAATAAAAACGATTATATGGACGGATTGGCTTCAGACAATCCTTTTTATTACTGCCCTGGTCTTGATAGTGTGGCAGTTGGGTATGCGGATGAACCTGGATTTAGGAGGAGTGATGAAAACCATCAGAGAGAGTACGAACTCCCGGATTTTCGTGTTCGACGATTGGGCATCGACGCAGAATTTTTTTAAACAGTTCTTCAGCGGGATGTTTATTACAATTGTGATGACGGGTCTGGACCAAGATCAGATGCAGAAAAATCTGACTATTCGTACGCTCAAAGATGCACAGAAAAATGTAGTGTCGTATGGCCTGGCATTTGCGCCAATCAACTTTCTTTTCCTTTGCCTAGGGGTACTAATAATCGTTTTTGCACAGCAGAACGGTATTGTGTTGCCGGATGTATCAGACAATATTCTGCCGTTGATAGCAAGTGAATATCTGGGGTCGCTGGCGCTGGGTATATTTGTTGTGGGCATTGTGGCTGCGGCTTTTTCGAGTGCAGATTCGGCGCTGACGGCACTCACTACCTCGTTTTGTGTGGATATCCTGAATATGAAGACTACCAGACAGGCGAAAGTAGAGGCGGAGAAAGATGTGAAAACAAGACGCATAGTCCATCTGGGTATAAGTGCGGTATTTGTGCTGATTATCCTATTGATAAAAGTGATAGGTTCGGATAGTATAATTACGGCTATCTATAAGCTTGCCTCATATACCTACGGGCCATTACTGGGTCTCTATTTCTTCGGACTCTATTCTAAGGTGAGGCCGAGAGACAAGTACGTGCCTTACGTGGCTTTTACAGCACCGACACTCTGTTTTGTGGTTGAGATAATAATATACAGGTATTTCAACTACAGAGTCGGATATGAACTGCTGCTTATGAACGGATTGTTGACGGGGATAGGACTCTGTTTCATCACTTCAAGGAATAAACTAAAGCAACCCTAATCTATTAAAAAAGAATGAATGAGAAAATGAAACAGAAATAATCAATCTCGAAACAATCCCATCAAAGATATAAAATATCGAAATTATTTCAGTCTTTTGTTCTGGAAACTAAATAAGAATAAAACATATGTCAATTTCACGCAGAATTTTTTTAAAAACAGCTGCAATTACAACAGCTGGTATCACAATTGCACCTAATACCATATTGGGTAAATCACACGGCCATCTGGCTCCCAGCGATAAAATAAACATCGCTGGAATCGGCGTTGGCGGTGTAGGGCGCCGTAACCTGGCAAATATGAAAACAGAGAACATCGTGGCATTGTGCGATGTAGACTGGAAATATGCATCGAAGACGTTTAGCGATTACCCAAAAGCGCAACGTTTTAAAGACTGGCGGCAAATGTTTGATAAGATGGGTAAATCCATAGACGCCATTATGGTTGCCACTCCCGATCACACTCATGCAGGAGTTGCAGCACATGCAATTACCCTGGGTAAACACACCTATGTGCAGAAGCCATTAGCTCATAGTGTATATGAATCTCGCTTGCTTACCAAACTTGCTAAGAAATATAAAGTAGCAACGCAAATGGGGAATCAGGGTAATTCTTTTGATTGGTGTAGACAGATAGCTGAATGGGTGCAATCCGGAATAATCGGGGATGTTTATGAAGTTCACACATGGACTGACAGGCCCATATGGCCTCAAGGCTTATCCGAACCAAAAGGTGGACCAGCTATCCCTGCGGATCTGGATTGGGATTTATTCATCGGACCTGCTCAAAAACGGCCATACAATCCAGCCTATACACCCTGGAACTGGAGAGGGTTCTGGGATTTTGGAACCGGCGCATTGGGGGATATGGCCTGTCACATTATGGACCCTTTGTATTGGGCGCTGGATTTAAAATATCCCACAAGCGTATCAGCGAGTTCAACATTGTCAAACCTGTATTCTCCTCCACAAGCCCAGGTCGTCACTTATAAATTCCCTGCACGCCCACCAAAAGAAAAGGTAAATATGCCAGAACTAAAAGTATATTGGTACGACGGAGGATTGTTACCCGACCGCCCTTCGGAATTGAAAGACGGAGAGATGATGGGGGATGAGAATGGCGGAATCATTCTGATCGGGACAAAAGGAAAAATTATGACCGGATGCTATGGTATGAATCCAACGTTATTACCAACTTCAAAAATGGCTGATTTCACACAACCCGAACCTACCATTCCAAGGGTAAAAGGAGGTAACGGCAACATCTGGGCAACAAATGCCCACGAACAAGACTGGATAAGGGCTTGCAAAGAATCTCCTTCAAGCAGGAGAGAATCTTCATCAAACTTCCAGTTTTCAGGACCGTTTAATGAAATGGTAGTAATGGGTGTGCTGGCTACACGTCTTTCGGGATTGCAAGGACTGCATCGCGAACTGCAATGGGACGGTGAGAACATGAGATTCTCCAATATTTCACCAAACGATAAAATTAAAATTGTTACGGTTGATGAATATGCAGTAATTGATGGTGATCCGAAATTTGATAGAAGGTTTGCAGAATTTAATGCATTAGATATGGCAAATGAGTGGATAAAACACACCTATCATAACGGCTTTTCGTTACCGGCAATGCCAAATAGTTAAGATAATAAATCAATGCGATAGCACGCTGAATTATTAAGCGTGCTATCGTTATAAAAACCGACAATATGAAAATAAACAAACTTTTATTTTTCCTTTTAGCCTGTTGCTTGTCTGCTTGCACAGTTCCGTCCAGAAAGGAAACCAAGGCCGAGAAACAGGGGTGGAGACTTTCCATGCAATCCTATACCTTTCATTTATTCACAGCGATTGAAGCTTTGGACAAAACGCAACAACTGGGGTTACATTACATCGAAATTTATCCGGGACAAAAGATGGGAGAAGGTTTCGGAGATGCTATTTTTGGCTATGATCTAACTCCCGAACAACAAGAACAACTGAAAGAAGTGGCAAAGTCGAAAGATATAAAAATTGTATCGTCCGGCGTTTGGACTTCTTCACGCGAAGAGTGGGAGAAAGTGTTTTCTTTTGCCAAAAACATGGAGATGGAATTTATAAGTGCAGAACCCTCTCGCGAGGATTGGGACGTTGTAGAAAACCTTGCGGGGAAATATGGCATAAAATTAGCTGCACATAACCATCCCAACGAAAACTCCTATTGGAAACCGGAGATTTTGTTGGATTATATCGGCAACCGGGGGACTTTGCTAGGATCAAGCGCTGATGTAGGCCATTTCAAGCGAATGGGAATCGATCCGGTACCGGCACTACAACAACTCCAGGGGAGACTAATCGCAATGCATTTCAAGGATATCGCTCCGCAAGGTGAAGGGAAACAGTTGGAAGATGTAGTCTGGGGAACGGGTATTTTGAATGTGAAAGGAATACTGGAAGAGTTAAAACAACAAGATTTCAAAGGGTATTTCACTATTGAATACGAAGCTAACTGGGAAAATAACCTGCCCGAAATC
>NZ_CALNAT010000067.1 GCF_937873925.1 uncultured Proteiniphilum sp.
ATTTAGTAGCTTTTTTCTTGTTAGCAACGGTTTTCTTTCTTCCCTTACGCGTACGGGCGTTGTTTTTGGTACTTTGTCCGCGTACGGGTAACCCGATACGGTGACGGATACCGCGATAGCAACCAATATCCATCAGTCGTTTGATATTCAGCTGTACTTCGGAACGAAGATCACCCTCCACTTTAAACTCAGTCGAGATGATCTCACGGATACGGGCTGCCTGGTCATCGGTCCAGTCTTTCACTTTGATGTTCTTGTCAACATCTGCTTTTTCTAAAATGATGTTAGCTGCACTGCGGCCAATGCCATAGATATATGTGAGCGCTATTTCACCTCTCTTGTTTTGCGGCAGATCGACACCTACAATTCTTATTGCCATATATTATTTCTAGTTATTTTGATTACTATCTCTTATTCTATCCCTGGCGTTGCTTGAACTTGGGATTTTTCTTATTGATAATATACAAACGGCCCTTCCTTCTCACTATTTTGCAATCGGCCGTACGCTTTTTTAATGATGCTCTTACCTTCATAGATTATATCTTTTTTATCTTTCGAACCTTCGCTCTCCACCTTTCCGGAGGGTTCCCCCACACTGTGACAACAAAGGTCAGAAAATTATCTTTAATTTTTACTCTTTTTTTTATTATGTTTCGGGATCTCAGTGTAATATTTCGAAATTTTCACTTCCTTATCACCTATTTATACCTGAACGAGATCCTTCCTTTCGAAAGATCGTAGGGGGACATTTCCACTCTTACCCTGTCTCCGGGCAGTATGCGTATGTAATGCATCCGCATCTTACCGGAAATATGAGCGGTTATCTCATGCCCGTTTTCCAGTTCTACGCGGAACATTGCATTCGATAATGCTTCGATGATGGTTCCGTCCTGTTCTATCGCTGCTTGTTTAGCCATGAATCGATACTCTGTTTTTAGTTGTTCTGAATAAATTCAAATGTCGATAAGATATCGGCTTCCCCGTTCCGGATAGCAATAGTGTGTTCAAAATGGGCCGACGGTTTATGGTCTTTCGTTCGCACCGTCCATCCGTCATTCTCAAAGACAACTTTCTTGCCACCCATATTGATCATCGGCTCAATCGCGATACAGAATCCGTTCTTAATGAGCGGCCCGGTTCCGCGCCGTCCATAGTTAGGGACTTCCGGGGCTTCATGCATCTGCCTGCCGATCCCATGTCCCACCAGTTCGCGCACCACGGCATAACCGTGTTTCTCGCAGTAGGTCTGGATGGCTGACCCGATATCTCCAATCCTGTTTCCCTCCTTTGCCTGCTCTATGCCTTTGTAGAGCGACTCACGCGTTACACGGAGAAGATTTTTCACCTCCTGGCTCACCTCTCCCACGCAGAATGTGTAGGCCGAATCGCCACAAAAGCCACGCAGTTTGGTACCGCAATCGATCGATATCACATCCCCTTCCACCAACGGTTTGTTATCGGGAATGCCATGTACCACGTTCTCGTTCACGGAAGTACAAATTGAATTGGGAAAACCTCCATATCCCAAAAAAGTGGGAACGGCGCCGTGATCCCTGATGAATTCCTCTGCGATCCGGTCGAGTTGCAACGTGGTAACCCCCGGCCTGATGTATTTCGACAACTCTCCGAGCGTCATCCCTACCAGGCGGTTCGCTTCACGCATGAATTCGATCTCTTCATCGGTTTTCAATGTGATCACTTGGCTATTCATATCTATTCAGCTAAACTTTAATAAGCAGCTATTGATCCTGTCCGTCCTTTAATTTTGGCTCCCGATTTCAGGAAACCATCATAATGACGCATCAACAGGTGACTTTCAATCTGTTGCAATGTATCGAGCACTACTCCGACAAGGATCAGCAGCGATGTACCTCCAAAAAACTGGGCAAATTGGGAATTAATTCCCATCATCCTGGCAAAAGCAGGCAAAATAGCGACTAAAGCCAGGAAAAACGATCCGGGCAATGTAATTCTCGACATGATAGTATCGATATACTCAGCCGTTCTTTTCCCCGGTTTCACTCCCGGTATAAAACCGTTGTTACGCTTCAGGTCTTCCGCCATCTGCACCGGATTCACCGTGATTGCCGTATAGAAATAGGTGAAGGCGATGATCATCGTGGCGAAAATTAAGTTATACCAGAAGCTGGTAAAGTCCATCAGGGAAGCCCAGAACCCGCCCCCTTCACGTGCAGAGAACTGCGCAATGGTGATGGGGATAAACATGATGGCCTGGGCGAAAATGATGGGCATGACGTTTGCCGCATTTACCTTCAGCGGGATATACTGTCTCACGCCTCCATACTGCCTGTTGCCCACGATGCGTTTTGCATATTGCACGGGGACTTTCCTGACACCCTGTACCAGCATAATGGCGGCTGCCGTAACGGCTACGAGGAACAACAATTCCAGCAAGAGCAGGATCAATCCCCCCGGTGCATCGATCAACCGGTCGTACTCAGCCACTAATGAGTGGGGTAAACGGGCTATGATACCGATGAGAATGATAAACGAAATCCCGTTTCCTACCCCTTTATCGGTAATGCGTTCTCCCAGCCAGAGCACAAACATGCTACCACCGGCAAGTATGATCGTGGAAGGTAATATCCAATCCCAGAATCCGCCGGGAATAGCGCTGCCTACAGCTCCATAGAGGTAGGCCGGCCCCTGTACCAGCAAAATGAGCACCGTGAGATAGCGGGTGTACTGATTAATTTTCGTACGTCCGCTTTCACCCTCCCGTTGCATCTTCTGGAAGGCAGGTACCGCGATCCCGAGCAACTGCATCACAATGGATGCCGAGATATAAGGCATGATCCCCAGTGCGAAGATAGATGCGTTGGCAAAAGCTCCTCCGGAAAACATGTCGAGGAGACTCAACAGCCCTGTGCTGGCATTCGCCTGCAATGTCACGAGATGTTCCGGGTTGATCCCGGGCAATACCACGAACGACCCGAACCGGTAAATGGCTACAAAACCTATGGTAATAAGAAGCCTTTTTCTAAGGTCTTCTATCTTCCATATATTCTTAACTGTTTGTACGAATCCCATTTGATTAGAGTTTTACTGCGGTTCCACCTGCTGAAGTAATGGCTTCTTCGGCTGTTTTGGAAAAGGCATGCGCCGTCACTTCCAGTTTAGTCGATAAAGTACCCCTGCCGAGAATTTTCACTAAATGTTTGCGGGATATAAGCCCGGCATTCATCAACACTTCAGGATTGATTTGGGTGAGGTTTTGCGCCTCAGCCAGTTCCTGCAATGTTTCCAGATTGATGGCTTTGTATTCAACTCTTTTCAGAGGTTTGAATCCGAATTTGGGTAAGCGACGCTGCAAAGGCATCTGTCCCCCTTCGAAACCGACTTTCTTTGAATAACCCGACCGCGATTTTTGTCCTTTATGTCCTTTGGTTGAAGTTCCCCCTTTTCCCGATCCGGAGCCGCGGCCAATCCGTTTGCGGGTTGTGGTAGAACCTTCAGCCGGTTTTAAATTCGATAAATCCATTGTATATTGTCTTTATTTATTTTAATTTTTAACTCCATTGATTTTCTGTCGTCATTCGGCATAGTATAAGCAAGCTTGCCTCTGCCCTCATTCCTAAGAAAATTCAATTATCAATCAATTATTCCACAATCGTTACCAGGTGCTGCACTTTGCGTACAAGTCCTCTGATGGAGGGCGTATCCTCATGCTCCACTACACGGTTCATTTTGGTAAGTCCCAAAGCGTCCAACGTTTTTTTCTGATCTTTAGGAGCCCCTATTCTGCTTTTTGTCTGTTTTACTTTTATTGTAGCCATTTCAGATTCCTTTTTTTATCCGTTAAACACTTTTTCTAAACTCACGCCCCTGTTCTGGGCTACCGTGATAGGATCTCTCAACTCGGTCAACGCAGCAATCGTCGCTTTCACCAGGTTGTGCGGATTGGAGGATCCTTTGGATTTAGCCAACACGTCGGTGATACCTACACTCTCGAGTACGGCACGCATAGCACCCCCTGCTTTTACTCCGGTACCGGTAACAGCCGGTTTCAGAAAGACTTCGGCGCCTCCGTAATGGGCTATCTGCTCATGCGGGATAGTTCCTTTATATACCGGAACCTTGATGAGGTTTTTCTTGGCAGCTTCCACACCTTTGGCGATGGCCGTAGTTACTTCACCTGCTTTACCCAGACCCCAGCCTATGATGCCGTCTTCGTTTCCTACAACAACCATAGCGGCAAATGTGAACGTACGACCACCCTTCGTTACTTTGGTGGTACGGTTGATCGCCACTAAACGGTCTTTCAGTTCAATATCGTTGGTCTATTTTACTTTGTTTATTACTCCTGCCATGATCGTTAAAATTTAAGTCCGCCTTTACGGGCTGCATCTGCCAATTCTTTAATACGTCCGTGATAGAGGTAACCATTCCTGTCGAAAGTTACCAGTTCTACTCCGGCTTCCCTCGCATTCTGAGCAATCAGTTCGCCCACTTTGGCTGCGATCTCTTTCTTAGGAAGTTTCTCTTCCAGTTTCAGAGAAGATGCCGATGCCAATGTTTTGCCGGTGGTGTCGTCGATCACCTGGGCATATATCTGTTTATTGCTTCTGAATACCGAGAGGCGGGGTCTCTCGGGAGAACCCTGTACTTTACCGCGTACCCGCGTTTTTATCTTTATTCTTCTTTCGTTCTTTGTTAACATAGTGAATTCAGTTTACGTGTTATTTGGATGCCGTCTTACCGGATTTGCGACGTATCTGTTCACCCACGAAACGCACACCTTTTCCTTTGTATGGTTCCGGTTTCCGGAATGAACGGATCTTGGCACATACCTGGCCCAGTAGTTGTTTATCACAGGACTCCAGCAAAATAAGCGGATTCTTGTTCCTCTCCATTTTGGTTTCGACTTTGACCTCTTTAGGCAATTCCATGAGAATACTGTGCGAATATCCCAATGATAACTCCAAAACCTGTCCGCTATTGGTTACACGATAACCGACACCCACAAGTTCCAGTTGCTTACGGAAACCTTCCGAAACACCAATCACCATGTTATTTAATAAAGAGCGGTAGAGGCCGTGCAACGAACGGCTCTCTTTTTCATCGTTAGGCCGTTCAATGGTAAGCACGCCATCGTTTACTTCGATCTTCATGTCGCTGCTCACCTGCTGGTTCAGTTCGCCTTTCGGGCCTTTCAGCGTAATCACATTATCTTTTCCGATTGTCACTGCAACTCCTGCAGGCAATGTGATGGGTAATTTTCCTATTCTAGACATATCTCTCTCCTTCAAATTAATAAACGAAACACAAAACTTCTCCGCCCACTTTTTGTTCGCGGGCTTCTTTATCGGTCATTACTCCATTTGAAGTAGACAGTATGGCAATACCCAAACCGTTGAGCACACGGGGCATATCCTTATGTCCCACATATTTGCGCAAACCGGGAGTAGAAACGCGTTCCAGTTTCTTGATTGCATTCACTTTGTTTACAGGATCGTATTTCAAGGCAATCATAATGCTGCCCTGGGGACCGTCCTCTACGAACTTATAGTTCAGTATGTACCCCTTTTCGAAAAGTATCTTAGTGATATCTTTCTTTAAATTCGATGCGGGTATTTCCACCACTCTGTGCTTTGCCATGATGGCATTTCTTAGCCGCGTCAAATAATCTGCTATTGGATCTGTCATATATTGAAAATTTAAATTGATCCCGACCACCGGGACAATATTTAGTTCACTTTGTTCACGATAGTTATAAGCTTCGCTTATGATAAATGCTCGCTTCGCTCACGATATGCAACTTTGTTGAGATATATTCACTTCGTTCATGATAGTTACTCGATAGTTACTCGCTCCGCTCGTGATATTACTATCCTATTTATCGTGCGAAGCACATTATCGCGAAGCATTATCGCGCGAAGCGCATTATCATTATTCTACCAGCTTGCTTTCTTTACCCCGGGTATCAACCCTTTCGATGCCATTTCGCGGAACTGGATACGTGAAACGCCAAACTGGCGCATATATCCTTTCGGGCGGCCGGTAAGCTTACAGCGGTTGTGCAAACGTACCGGTGAGGCGTTCTTGGGTATGGTCTGAAGTGCTTCGTAATTACCTTCCGCCAGATATTTCGCTCTTTTTTCGGCATAGCGGGCAACCATTTTGGCTCTCTTCACCTCGCGGGCTTTCATTGATTCTTTTGCCATTATCTACTGTTTTTTGTTCAATTTCATTTAGTCAATCGCTCGCTATGGCATAGGCCAAGCAAGCTTGTCTTTTGCTCATTTAGCTTGACGCGCTTGTTCTGTTTTAAAAGGTAATCCGAATTCTCTCAGGAGGGCATATCCCTCTTCGTCGGTGGCAGCGGTAGTAACAAATGTAATATTCATCCCCAGTAAACGGGAGATATTATCAATGTTGATCTCCGGGAAAATGATCTGCTCTTCGATACCCAGCGTGTAATTGCCTCTTCCGTCGAGTTTAGCATTGATTCCCTTGAAGTCGCGAATACGGGGCAGCGCCACACGTACCAGCCTTTCGAGGAACTCATACATTTTATCGTGGCGCAGTGTTACCCGAACACCGATGGGCATTTTCCTACGCAGTTTAAAATTCGAAATATCCTTGCGGGATACAGTGGCTACTGCCTTCTGTCCGGTAATGGTCGTCAGTTCGTTGATAGCCGTTTCAATGATCTTCTTGTCGGCAACAGCTATACCCAGCCCCTGGTTGATCACGATCTTCTCGAGTCTGGGGACCTGCATCACGGTGGTGTAGTTGAATTCCTTCACCAGCGCAGGAACAATACGCTCTTTATAATCTTTTTTTAAGCTTACTTCGTATGTTATAGTACTCATTTAATCTCCTCCCCCGATTTTTTAGCGTAACGAACCAATTTGCCTTTACTATCTGTTTTCCGTCCAACGCGGGTAGGTTTACCGGTTTTGGGATCTACCGGATTCAGGTTTGAGATGTGCACGGATGCCTCTTTCTTCTCAATCCCTCCGTTCGGATTCTGGGCGTTGGGCTTGGTATGTTTCGATACAATGTTCACGCCTTCCACCAC
>NZ_CALNAT010000068.1 GCF_937873925.1 uncultured Proteiniphilum sp.
AAGATCTCGATTATAAACAATTAAAAATCAACTGGATCTAAGTGTCCAGTAGTGATAAATTATAAATTATGAATTGCTCCACTTCTTAGTTCTAATTTCGTCAATGAATCAATCCCATTGACACATTCCCTTATTAGCACACTAAATTGAATCATCACCTCACTAAATCAGCCCTACTTCCCGATAAATCGGGACAAGTTGTCCCGACGGGTCGGGATTAGCACATTGTCTCATTGGCATATTAATAATATCCATCCCTCTTCTCAACATTCTTCCATCTTTTCACTTTTCGTTTTTTACTCAGTAAACCCGTACTTCTCTTCCCTGTATTCTCCCAGCACCTTCAACCGGCTGATCAACGGCATAATAGCGTCTAGGGACTGCCGGTAGCGATTGTAATCGGTGAAGGTAAGATCAATATAGAACTGGTACTCCCATTCCCTTCCGATAATGGGTAACGACTGGATACGGGTGAGATTGATATCATAGAACGATAATACCGAGAGTACTTTAGAGAGGCTTCCTTCACTATGAGGAAGCACAAAAACCAATGACGATTTATTGATATGGTTATCCTTCTGTATTTCACGGAGCATCTCTCCCTGTGCCAGAATAAGGAAGCGGGTAAAATTCCTTTTGTTGGTCTCAATCCCAGAGACAAGAACCTCCAGACTATACTTTTCGGCGGCCAGCGTACTGCAGATGGCTGCTGTCGATGTCATTTGCTTATCACGGACATCCTTTGCTGCAAGCGCTGTATCTTCGTGCTCCACAATTTTCACCTCCGGCAGTGTATCGAGAAAAGCCTCACACTGCATCAGGGCGATAGGATGAGACATCACTTCTTTGATCTCCTCTATCGGTAGGCCGGGAAGCGCCGCCAATGAATGAGATATACGCAGTTTATGCTCCCCGGCGATTTGCACATCACTCATTTTCAAGAGATCGTGGTTCTGTAAAAGGCTTCCGGCGATAGTATTCTCAATGGCCATCATACCTATCAACTCGGGATCTTTCTTTGTTTCGGCAAAGATATCGCGGAAGGTACTGCACGGAACAATCTCCAACTCCTCGTCCTTGAAATATTCATGGGCCGCAATCTCATGGAATGAACCCTCCCCTCCCTGAATGGCTACTCGTCTCATCTGATCTATTCTTTTATATTGGCTAAAAAAAAGTCCCGCCGTATGATCGACAGGACTTTATTTATTCTGATATGACTTTTTAATTTCTTCTCATTCTGCATATAAAATCCTGCCCTTACCTACTAAAGTAAAAGTAAAACCAGAAAGCAAATGCAAAAACAGAACCAATCATTGTATATTCTTTATTCTTTTATTAAATCGGTATGATCAAATCATCATATGATTAATGAGTGCAAAAGTACTACTTTTTTCGTTTCAACAAACAAAATGAAGAAAAAATGTACCGGATAATTAAAAAATGTATTACAAAGGCACTATAAAACAATTAAAAAACCATTAGTTTTTATATAAAATACTGACAGTTATAACAAAAATATTTTTATATTTGCACATCAAAAACCAAAAAGACTAATATTCATATGACAATGTTTATTTTTTTAACATTAAGGTCATATGGAACTTTTTCAGTAAACAAGGGCAAAGTAAATTTATTTTATATTGCCGGGTCCAGAAAAAGTCTAACTTTAGTGAACTCGCTATAATTATTCATTTGTATGATTATTATTATCATGCTCGTTTCACAACCATAAACAAATTAATCAATGTTCAAAAATCATCCTAAAGGGTTGCTCGCCGCCTCACTGGCGAACATGGGAGAGCGTTTTGGTTTTTATACCATGATGGCTATTCTCGTGCTTTTTTTAATGACAAAGTTCGGCCTTAACGAGACGAACGCCGGAATTATCTACTCCATCTTTTATGCCTCCATTTATCTGTTGGCACTGGTAGGAGGTCTTATTGCCGACAAGACCCGGAATTACAAAGGGATTATTCTGATCGGCCTGATCCTGATGGCGCTGGGATATGTCATCATCGCCATTCCGACAGCCACGCCCGTCCCGCCGGATAAATTCGGCATCTTGCTGGCTTTAAGCTGTTTTGGTCTTTTTATTATCGCGTTTGGCAACGGGATGTTCAAAGGTAACCTGCAGGCGCTGGTAGGTCAGATGTATGACAATCCGCAGTACGGCAAAATGCGCGATTCCGGGTTCCAGTTGTTCTATATGTTCATCAATGTGGGTGCCATTTTCGCTCCTTTTCTGGCCGTCGGTGTAAGGAACTGGTGGGTAGAAAAGAACGGCTACCTGTATAATGCCGACCTTCCCTCGCTTGCACACCAATATCTGGGGAATACCATTACTCCCGAAGGAACCACCCGGCTACAAAACCTGGCATCGGAAGCAGGATTTGCAGGTACGGACCTTGCCGCTTTCAGCAGTGGGTATCTGAATGTGTTTACCACCGGATTCCATTACGCTTTCGCGGTGGCTATTGTTGCCATGCTTATTTCATTGGTCATATATCTATTTAATAAGAACAGGTTTCCGGATCCGGCTGACAAACGGATTGACCACAGCGGTAATCCCGCTGTGGGAGAGATGGATATCAAAGAGATAAAGCAGCGCCTCTATGCCCTGTTTGCCGTCTTTGCCGTTGTTATTTTCTTCTGGTTCTCATTCCACCAAAACGGATTGACGCTCACCTATTTCGCCAGGGATTATACCGACCTGAGCCAGATAAAGGTCAATCTGGGATTTGTCACTTTACAGGGAGCTGAAATATTCCAGTCGATCAATCCTTTCTTTGTGGTATTCCTCACCCCCATTATAGTTGGATTCTTCGGATGGCTCAGGGCTAAAGGGAAAGAGCCTTCCACTCCCCGGAAGATAGCGATTGGTATGGGAATCGCGGCGCTGGCTTATGTGGTGATGGCGATAGGATCCGTAGGGCTTCCCCTAAAATCCGAGGTGGATGCCATGGGTGGACTTTCTGATGCTGCACGTGTAACTCCCTGGCTGTTGATCGGCACCTATTTTATCCTTACCGTCGCCGAGCTGTTTATCAGCCCGCTGGGTATCTCATTCGTGTCGAAAGTAGCCCCTCCGAAATACCAGGGAATTATGCAGGGAGCCTGGTTAGGCGCTACGGCAATCGGTAACAGTTTGCTGTTTATCGGGGCCATCTTCTATGCCAGCATATCGATGACAGGCACATGGTTGGTTTTTGTAGCTGCATGCATCATCTCTATGTTCACCATGCTTGGTATGATCAAATGGTTAGAAAGGATCGCAAAATAATGCTTATACAGTTATAATTGAATGGGGGAAGACAGTACTGTTTTCCCCTATTTTTATTTTCCGGAATGATAAAACGCCATCCGGAATACCGTCCATCCTTCTTTGGTGAAATGGGTCAATGTTCCCCCGTGCAGGCGCATAATATAGCGCGATACGCTCAATCCAATGCCGGTGCCGGAGTGCTTGGTCGTGAAAAACGGAACAAAAATATTCGGTAGCACATCTTCTGAAATGGGTTGCCCGTTATTGCATATATCCAGATATATCTCCTTCTCTTCCGTCAATTCGATCCTGATCTGCCCTTCTTCTCCCGAGATGGCTTCGGCGGCATTCTTCAACAGGTTGAGCAGCACCTGCATTATCTGCGACTCATCCAATAGTCTTACGGTCGGTTCGGCGGGCAGGTGCAGCGTCACCGGTATTCCTTTTTCTTCAAGCACAACTGCTTCCAATACGATTGCCCGCTCGATGACAGACTGCAACGAAACCGGATTTAGCCGGGGTTTGGGAATCCCCGTAAACCGGCGATAGGAATTGACAAAACTTATTAAGCCTTTGGCCGTCGAATTGATCGTCTGCAACGCCTCTACCGTATTCTGCAGCAGGGAGTCCTCTTGATAGGGTTCGTCCTTACGGAAAGCAGATAGCAATGTATCGGTCAGCGACGTGACGGGCGCAATGGAGTTCATGATCTCATGCGTCATCACCCGGATCAACCGTATCCATGAATCCATCTCTTTATAATCGAGTTCACTCCCAATATTGTTCAGTGTGATAATCTTCAGTTTTCTCCCTTGCAGGATAATCTGGGAAGCTCTCAGGCTCAACTGCATCTCCTCCCGTTCGTTGGCTATCTTGATGGTTTTCGTATCAGACGCCTCCAGATTACGGAACAGGTCGGGAAACGATCTATCGATATTTGCCAGTTGGTTGATATGGGTAAAGACGGGAAGCCCCAGTAACTGATTAACGGTACGGTTTATCTGCACCACTACATTGGCTTCATTCACAATAATGATGCCTGTAGAAACGCTCTCCATAATAATACCCAGGAATTTCTCATTCTCGATCACCTCCTTGCGGGCCCTTGACAGGATATCCTTGATACGGTTCATCATCTGATTCAACTCTTTCTCCCTTCTTGAGAGCTTGGTCTCCGCGAAATTGAATGAGTAATCGCCATTATCCAGTGCATTGAGCAGGAAAATAATATTTTTGTTGAACTGATTGTAACTCCGGCGCATGTTATGAAGCAGGAAAATGACCAAAAGTATGGACAACACCATATAAGCATATTCCGTTTGTATGGCAAAATAAGTGCTTATCACGACGGCTGCTATCAGCAGGATCATGTAGAGATATAGCTTGTATTCGATAGATTTAAACATGATAACAACGGTTAGAGTCCGTATTTTTTGATCTTGCTGTAGAGTGTAGGCCGGGAAACGCCTAATTCTTTGGCAATGGCCGATATATTGTTTCCGTAATTACGCATGGCCCGTCCGATAAGCACCTGTTCCATTTCTTCCAGAGTGAGATTCTCAAGGTCTTTACTCTTTTCGGTACTACCTTGTGGCCGGAGAAACAGGTCGGATGATTCGATCACCCGGTTATCCGACAAAATAAGGGCTTTCTCTATCGTATGCTCCAGTTCACGCACATTGCCCGGCCATGCGTATTCCTGCATCTTCGCAACCGCCTCTTTACCCAGTGTTACACCTGCTTTATTGTATTTTGCGGCAAAACGGTGAAGGAAGAACGATGCCAGTCCCGGAATATCCTCTCTCCGGTTACGCAACGAGGGCACTTCAATCTGAATAGTGTTGATACGATAGAGCAGGTCTTCCCTGAAAAGCCCGTTCTGCACATCGAGGAACAAATTATGATTCGTAGCACAGATCAACCGTATATCCACTGCCACCGGCTTATTGCTACCTACACGGATAATTTGCCGCGATTGCAGGGCATTCAGCAGTTTTGCCTGAAGCGGATAACTCAGGTTGCCGATCTCATCGAGGAAGAGTGTTCCTTTATCCGCTGCCTCGATTTTCCCGGCCCGGTCGCTGTGCGCATCGGTGAACGAACCTTTCACATGGCCGAAAAGTTCGCTCTCGAACAGTGTTTCGGTAATGGCTCCCATATCCACCGTTACAAGCGACTCGTTCGACCGTGGTGAGAGCTGATGAATCTTGCGTGCGATTACCTCTTTACCTGTCCCGTTTTCGCCGGTGATCAACACATTGGCATCCGTTTTTGCTACTTTCCCTACCAAACGCAATAGCTCCCGCATTGCAGGGGATTCCCCCCAATAAATATCGCTTTCCCTGTTCAACTGGGAGTTGAGGACACGCTGCTTCTCTTTCAGTGTAGTTACTTCTTTTCGGGAAAGCCGTAATTCCAATGCCGACCGTAATGTAGCCAACAGCTTGGCGTTGTCCCAGGGCTTTACTACAAAATCGGAAGCGCCTTCTTTCAGCGCAGTCACTGCCAGATCGATATCGGCGTAAGCGGTGAAAAGCACCACCGGCAGATCGGAATTTACCTTTTTCACCTCCGAAAGCCAGTATAGTCCCTCGTTCCCGGTATTTATTCCCGATGAATAGTTCATATCAAGCAACACCACGTCGGGGTTTTTCTCCCTCAAAGCAGTCAACAAGGTATTGGGTGAAGAGAGTAGGGTTACCTCTTCGAAATGGGTATTCAGCAAAATTTTAAGTGCGCTGAGCACATTTTTATTATCATCTACGACAAGAATACGTCCTTGCTTCATTTTATTTTTTATCTGGGTATATACTTTTAGAAATCAGAAAGTGGAAAAGTGGGAAGGTACTTAGGTAATGTCCTAAATCAGAGATCCCAATTCCAATATCCCAAATTTTTCACTTTCCCCTGTTTAATCTTAAATCTTAAATTTTGAATCTTAAATCCGGAACATTCCGAATACAAATATAACCAAAATATTGTCAAATTATCAACACCACTGTAAAATAATTTTACAAAACGAACAATAGCTACTAAATCTCAAACACCTGAAATACAGAATATTACTAACCTTGGCATGGTATTAGCATCTCTCTTTATAAAATATATTGGAAATATGAATCGATTTTTATCTATATTACTGTTATTATACGTTGCGTGCACGGCAATACAGGCGCAGGAAAAACAATGGTCGTTAGATGACTGCATACAATACGCGGTAGAAAACAGTCCTAAAGTCAATAAGCAGAAAGCGCAGAACTCCATTTACCAGCAGGACTATATGCTTGCCATCGGAAGACTGATCCCTTCGCTGAACGCCGCCACGAGCGCATCCTTTAACTTCGGTCGCGGGATAGATTACGATACAAACACCTACACCGACATTAATTCCTTCAGCAATGGCTATTCCGTCTATTCCAATTTAACGATCTTCGACGGTTTCTCGAATATTTACAGGATTAAAATGCAGAAAGCAAATAAACTTGCCGGAAAACAGCAGTTGGAACAAGAGCGGGAGATGGTCGCTTACGATACAATGGAATCCTTTTTCAACGTATTATATTATAAACGAATGGTACAGTTAGCGCAGGAACAGGCGGAAGAGAGTGCCAATAACATGAAACAGGCAAAACGAATGGAAGAGTTGGGTATGAAAGCCAAACCGGACGTGGCGGAAATGGCCGCAAAGGAAGCAGCAGACATCTACAACCTCACCCGACAGAAAAACCTGCTCACCATCGGCATAATACTGCTCAAGGAGAAGATGAACTTCCCTGTAGATGAAGAACTGGATATCACAGATGAGCAATCCAGCGCATTGATCCTCAAATCGGGTGAAACAGTTCCGGTAATTTATGAAACAGCCAAGGCAATCAATCCCAGAGCATTATCTGCCCAAGCGGCACTGAAGGTACAGGAGATGAACAGACGTTCCGCCATCGGGGGTTTTTCTCCGGTCATCTCAATGGAAGCGGATTTTTCTACCGGATTTGTAAAATACCTCGACGGAAGCGAGTATGAACCGTTCTACGACCAGCTTAGAAACAAACGTGGGACCTATGTCGGATTTACATTATCCCTTCCTTTGTTCAATGGTTTTTCAAAATCGACCTCCTACAAGAGGAGCAAAGCGCAGGTGATCATTGCCGAAAGCGAGTTTCAGGAAACTCTCCGCACCCTTTACAGCGAAATCGAGCAGGCAGTGGCAGACATGAACGGGCAGGCAGACGCTTACCAGCAGGCTGTGAAACAGCGGGAAGCAATGGAAACCGCACATGAAGCCAACCAGAGAAAATATGAAGAGGGATTGATCAGTCCACTCGAACTACATACCAGTGCCAACCGCGTAGTGGAGGCAAAAGCCGAAGAGCTGAACGCCGAATTGCAATACAGGTTGAAAGCGCGCCTGGTGCATTATTACAAGGGTGAATCTTTTATAAAGGTGGAAAGATGATGGGACAAGGGGATGAATCAGTAAAATCAATAAATCAGTAAATTATATGACGGACATCTTAATTGAAAAGAAAAAAGGATTGAAAAAGAAACACATCCCTTTCATTATTGGCGGGGCACTGTTTTTGGTAGCCATTATATGGCTTATCTTCGGCAATCACGCATCAAAACTAAATGTGGAAGCCAACCGCATCTCGATTCAATCCGCCACCCGGGGCGAATTTAACGATTACATACGCGTCAGCGGACAGGTACAACCTATCAGTACCATACAACTGAGCGCCATCGAGGGCGGTATGGTGGAAGCGAAACTGGTGGAAGAAGGCGCCGAAGTGAAAAAAGGCGATATCATAGCCCGGCTCAGCAATTCGATGCTGAGCCTGAACATATTGGACAGCGAAGCGCAACTGGCAGAAAAACAGAACTTCCTGCGCAACACGCAGGTAGCCATGGAGCAGGACCGGCTGACGCTGAAAAAGGAAAAACTGCAACTCGACCTCGACGTTACCCGCAAACAACGCAAATATGAACAGTACAAAAAACTGTACGAAGAGGAGTTGGCTTCCAAAGAAGATTACCTGCAGGCAAAAGAGGATTACGAATTTGCCGTGGACGGGCGACAATTGGTTGTGGAACGTCAGAAGCAGGATTCTATTTACCGCAGCGTGCAGATCGACCAGATGGAGGAGAGCCTGCACAATATGCGCCAGAACCTTATGCTGATACGCCAGCGGAGTGAGAACCTGAATATCAAAGCACCGGTGGACGGGCAGTTGGGCCTGCTGGATGTGGAGATCGGTCAAAATATTCCCACCGGCGGGCGCATCGGGCAGATCAGCGTGCTGTCGGACTTCAAAGTGGAAGCCTTGATCGACGAACACTATATCGACCGGGTGAGAACCGGGCTGGATGCCACATTTGAGCGACAGGACAAAAACTTCGCGCTGCGCGTCCGGAAAGTATTTCCCGAAGTGCGTGACAAGCAGTTCAGGACAGAATTCATGTTCGAGGGTGAGCGCCCCGACAATATCCGGGCCGGACAGACCTATTACATCAGCCTGCAACTCGGACAGCCGGTCGAAGCCGTTTTGATACCACGCGGGCCGTTCTATCAGACCACTGGCGGACAATGGATCTTCGTCGTTACCCAGGACGGCAACAAAGCCGTAAAACGCAGGATCACCATCGGACGGCAAAACCCCAACTATTATGAGGTAACCAGCGGGCTCGAACCGGGCGAAAGAGTAATCACCTCCAGTTACGATACATTCGGGACAGCCGAAGAATTGATTTTGAAGTAAATTAATGTGTCAATGTGAATAAATTTTTCATTTTTCACTCTTAATTCTTGACTCTTAATTTTCAACTTACAAAGTAATTATATGAATATTCTAAAGAATTTTTTTCATACCCTGAACCGTTTCAAGACATCAAGTATTTTGAACTTATTAGGGCTCTCGGCTGCATTCGTCGCCTTTATGATTATTCTGATGCAGCTTAATTTTGAATACAGCTTCGATCACTGCC
Source organism: uncultured Proteiniphilum sp. (assembly GCF_937873925.1). Classification (GTDB taxonomy): domain Bacteria; phylum Bacteroidota; class Bacteroidia; order Bacteroidales; family Dysgonomonadaceae; genus Proteiniphilum. Next base: position 9,245 of record NZ_CALNAT010000068.1, read on the forward strand.
ACAAGAATGCCGACCGGATTTATCGCGTGGACAATGTAACCCAGGGACTTTTTGGCATTATACAACCGCGTCCGTTGGTCGAAACTTTCTTTGAGTCATCGCCACAGATTGAATATGGAGCAGTGCTGCTGCCTTATTTGGGAGACATGTATTTTACCACCACCCAAAACGGAGAGAAGAGCGGCCATAAAGCGGGCATCGTAACCTGTAGTCCCGATATCACACGCATTTTCAGCTTCGAGATGATTGAGGGGAATTCCAATTGTCTGGATGACCCGCAGAGTGTGCTTATCTCAGAAAGCCTCGCCAATAAATTATTTGGTGGCGAATCTGCTTTAGGACAAATCCTATCTTATCAATCGTCAATCTGGACAAAAAAGAATATCACTGACCTGGTAGTGGGAGGAGTCTATAAGAATTTTCCGGATAATACCCAATTGGGCAATTATATCTATACGGCTATCGACAAAGAGTCTGAAATGGAAAATTGGGGAAGTAATTTTATCGCCTACGTTTTGCTGAAAAACAAAGACAAAAACAATGCAGATGAAATAACGACCAGTTTCAATGCTACATTCGATTTCGAAAAAATTGGCTACAACGCTGATATGGCAATAAAATTGACTCCGCTCAAATCAATCTACCTAAGGAATGAATCATCGGACAACTTTATTATCAAGAGCGGTAATCCATCCACCCTCAGAACTTTGCTGGCTATTGCCATCCTGATTATTGGCATTGCCGTGATCAATTATATGAATTTCAGTATGGCATTGGCTCCCCGTCGAATAAGAAGTATAAATACGCGTAAAGTATTAGGGGAAACCGATGCTTCTTTACGGATAAAACTGATTATAGAAGGAGTGATGATGAGCATAACGGCTTATTTATTGTCCATAGGATTGCTATATCTCATCCACACAAGTCACCTGCTTTCCTTTATCGATATCAATCTCGACCCGTCAAAAAACATCAAACCAGTGGTGATTGCCGGATTAATTGCTGTTTTGGCAGGGGCGATCTCGACCATACGACCGGCCTATTACCTTACTTCATACGCTCCATCCCTGATATTGAAAGGGAATTTCGGGTTATCGAAAAAAGGGAAGACAATGCGTGGTTTTTTAATAGGTTTTCAGTTTCTGATATCTATCATACTTATTATTGCTTCGATTTTCATTTATAAACAGAATCAATTTATGCAAAACTATACACTTGGTTTTGATAAGGACCAGGTGGTTGTGGTGGAACTCGACACCAAATTCATAAATCATAATAAGAACAAGTATGTTAACTCATTGAAGGATAACCCATCAATAATTGATGTGGCTTTCTCACAGCAGAAATTCGGAGCGAGCGATGAATATCGTCAGGAAACAATCGGCTTCAAGGATGAAAAAGCTCACTTCTTCTATATTGCCGTATCGTGGAATTTTCTGGATGTAATGGATATTCCATTGCAGGAAGGGAATCCTCCGAGTGAAAACGACGAGATAGACTGGACAGAATATAAAAAAGATCGTGAGATATTTGCAGAAACTTATCGGAATAGTAGGCGGAAGTTGATCATAAACAAGAAGCTAAGCGATGAATTAGGCATAAAACCCAATAATTATGTAGACCACTTCGGCGTGGATGCACAAATTCTCGGCGTAACGGATAACGTTAAATTTGCCTCTTTACGTCAGGAACCCAGAAGCGCGGCTTTTGTGATAAACGATCCGGGAACGATGACCTACTCCTATATAAAGATCGGTGCAGGTGCGAATATACACAATGTTGTAAGACATATCCGGAAAACCATATCGGACATAGAATCAACCTTTCCCGTAGAAATTGAATTTTACGAACAGGTATTCAATCGTCTCTACCAAAAAGAGTTATCAACACAAAAAACAATTGGAAGTTTCAGCCTATTGGCGATTATCATTTCCATTGTAGGGGTTTTCGGACTGGTGATGTTTGAATGTGAATACCGGAAAAAAGAGATAGGAATCCGAAAAGCACTTGGATCAAATATCAATGAAATATTGCTTCTGTTCAACAATATGTATATGAAAATTTATGCCTTTAGTTTTATTTTGGCAATACCCATTACAATTTATATTGTGGTCAAGTGGCTTGACAATTTTGCTTTTAAAACGCCAATCAGTTGGTGGGTATTTGCATTGGCAGGCTTGGCGGTTTTATTGATCACCCTTACTACTGTGAGTTGGCAAAGTTGGCGGGCAGCAACCGCCAATCCCGTGGATTCGCTGAAAACAGAGTAAATCGATGTGATGATGTGCTGATAAGAAGAATGATGTAAAAGTGAAAAATCTTGACTTTCAGGTCTTGATTCTTGTGTCTTGGCTCTTGATTCCTGAAAAAAAATAATATGAACAATTTAAAATTAGCTTATCGTAACCTGTTTCGGAAAAAACAAAACAACCTGATAAAGATTCTCTCATTGGGATTTGGTTTGGCAGTCGGACTGGTACTTCTCTCAAAAGTAAGTTTTGAGCGCAATTATGACGATTTCTATCCCGATGCAGACTGTATTTATCAGATATGGTCAACTTTATCAGGGACTACAAATGAGACAGGACTGGATCAATGGGGACAAGTCAGTGGCGCAATAGCTCCCGGCATGAAAGCAGAGATCCCGGAAGTTGAAGTGGCAACGCGGTTTACACCTTTGACTGACGAAAATGCCGTTTTTTCTACCCCCGATAAAAAACGATACAAAGGTACCTTTATCATGGCTGACAGCTGTTTCTTCGATGTGCTTCCCCGTCCGATGGTTACAGGTAATGCAAAGGAGATACTGTCCCAACCGATGTACGTTATGGTTTCTAAGTCCACAGCAGAAAAGATGGGAGGCGATGTAATAGGAAAACAGATCCGGTTAGAAACCTTTCCCGGCAGAGAACTGACAATAGGCGGGATATACCGAGATGTACCTGAAAACTCCCATCAACGTTATGATGTGATTGTATCACTCAACTCTATGTCCTCTTTCTTCAGTTATGACGGACAGGAGAATTGGCTGGGGAACGACCGTTATCGGGGGTATGTGAAACTGCATCCGGGAGCCAATCCTGTAAACCTGGCTTCTGCCGTCCGCCGTATGCAGATAAAACATCAGGATATAGAGAAGATAGAGGCTAAAAACGGTTGGATTCTTAGTTATGCCTTTCTCTCTTTAAAATCAATTCACAGCGACTCTCCCGAAGTCAAAAGAATGACACTGTTGCTCACCATTATAGCGTTCGCACTGATTCTTACCGCTATTTTAAATTATGTGCTGATTGTTATCACCGCGTTGGTAGGGCGTTCCAGAGAGATAGCCGTATATAAATGCTATGGAGCGGAAAACAGGAATGTGAGCCGGTTAATAATGACCGAGACGTTACTACACTTTGTCTTGTCACTGTTGCTTGCCGGTTTACTTGTCTTCAGTTTCAGGGGAACCATTGAGAGCATGCTTTCTGCATCATTGGATTCATTGTTCAGTTTCCGTTCTTCTCTTTATCTCGCGGCAATTACCATTCTCATCTTTTTGTTTACTGCATTCATCCCCGCATACATATTATCCCGCATTCCCGTAGCAAGCATTTTTCGCGGTACAGGGCAGATTCGGGCAAAATGGAAACTGGTATTACTCTCCGTGCAATTCGCAGCAGCAGCATTTCTTTTTTCGCTGTTAGTCATTGTCAGTAATCAATACAATTTAATGACCAACGATAACCCGGGTTACTCTTACGGGAACGTTTTACATGCCGGTACTTCCGGCGTACCACGAAATACCGTCCGGACGGCAATAGACCGGTTGCGTCAATTGCCTCAGGTGGCAGCAGTGGCAACGGCGAGCACCCTCCCGTTCGAGGGTATGTCTGGCAACAATGTGATTATACCCGGCGAGGAGCGTGAGTTGTTCAATATTGCCGATATGTACTGGGCAGACGAGCATTACGTTCCATTGATGGAAATACCCATTACCGAAGGGAAATCATTCAACGTCAACAGCAGCCCCAATGAAGTAATCGTCAGCCGGTCATTCAAAGAAAAAATGAATGCGATAGCCGGATGGGATAATGTGATTGGGAAGGATATAAACATTACTGAGCACGGATTAAGCCGAATCGTGGGAGTTTATCCCGACATCCGGTTGGGATCCATTTCCGATCAGGATATGCGCCCGTCGGTACTGTTCTACAGGAGTACCCCAAATGGTAATATCATTATCAAACTCAATACTATGACAGGCGAAAACATCGGACAAGTGTATGATATCCTGCAGGAAACCATGCCCGAAAAAGAAATCACACTTTCGCCTTATAGCGACAGTATGGTAAAGATGTATTCGGATGAAAGGCAATTTCGTGATGCTATTTTCATCGGCGGTTTCATTACCGTACTGATTACGCTTATAGGGCTGATTGGTTATATCAATAGTGAAATGTTGCGGCGCAGGTCCGAGATTGCAATCAGAAAAATCAACGGAGCAAGCCTAAACGAGATATTAAGGCTATTCATGAAAAACATCCTGTTTATCGCATTGTTTGCCTGTATAGTAGGAGGAGTTGTGGCCGCCATGGTTACTTCCAAATGGATGGAGAATTTCACTGAAAAAACCGGATTGTCCCCACTTTTATTTATTGGATGCGGACTCATTGTGCTACTGTTTATCGAATTGATTGTAGGAATTAATTGTCTGAAAGCAGCCAATCAGAATCCTGTCGACTCTTTGAAGAAGGAGTAAATTAATGTGCCAATATGCCAATGAGACTAATATGATTAAACAATTTGATAATTTGGAATTTGGAATTGAAACAACATTCGGCGGAACCAAAATCAGCGGGGCTAAATCATGAAATCTTGAATAAAAAGTAATAATATGAATATCCTAAGATCTTACAAGCGTACCCGATTCTTTTTATGGGTAAATATTACCGGATTGGCCATCGGATTGGCTGTTTCTATTATGCTGATCTTGTTTGTGGTCAATGAACTGAGTTACGACAAGCATTTCGAGAACAGCGAACGGATTGTGCGTTTAATTACAGTTTGGGAAAGACAAGACCAGGCTACCAGTTACGCGATCAATATGCGCAAAGCTTATACGGAACTACCGGCAAAAATTCCCGGTATCGAAGCGGCTGTGCAACTCTATAACACAGGGCCAGTAGAGGTAATTCACGATAAGGAGCGTTTTCAAAATGTCCGTTCTTTGTGTGCTGACCCCGAATTTTTCAAAGTATTTCAGATGAAATTTGTAGAGGGAAATGCACAAACGGCATTGGTCAATAACAATTCAGCTGTGCTGACACGCCAACAAGCCGATATAATTTTCGGTAGTCCTCAGAAGGCAATGGATCAAATCATACAAGTCTTGAATCAGGATTTCGTAGTCTCGGCCATAGTCGAGAAACTTCCTACCAATACCCACTTCTCCTTCGATGCTTTGGTCAACATGCACGCCATAAGCCATTGGATGGCCGGTATGACGGGATTGGAATTTCAGACCTATTATCTGATCAGACCAGATGCATCGCCCAACGATGTCAGAAACGCCATCGAGAAAGAATATTCCTCCATCACGGCCGCTTTCGGCGAATCATTCAACGCGAAAATTTATGGTAAAACCGATAAACTGACTGATATCTATTTATATTCCGAAGAGATCAGCGGCAATATTGATAGAATGGGAGACATGCGGCTCGTCTGGCTTTTGTCCGGACTCGCGTTGTTTATTTTACTGCTCGCTGTCAGCAACTTCATCAATCTGTTCATTGCTCAGGGTGAAACCCGTATGAGCGAAATCGGTATCCGCAAAACCAATGGTGCGTCTATTGGAGATATTATCCGGCAGTTCTTTTCCGAGGTATCGGGTATCGTATTGATCGCCTT
>NZ_CALNAT010000069.1 GCF_937873925.1 uncultured Proteiniphilum sp.
AACAGAATGGCTATGCTACGGCCCATTTCGGGAAATGGCATATGGGGGGCGGACGTGATGTGGATAATGCTCCATCTATTTATAATTACGGTTTCGATGAATATGCATCGACATGGGAAAGCCCCGACCCTGATAAACTCATAACGGCATCGGACTGGATATGGAGTGATCAGGACAGTATCAAACGATGGAACCGGACTGCCTACTTTGTGGATAAAACCCTTGATTTCATCCGTAGAAATCAGGATAAACCCTGTTTTATCAATTTATGGCCCGATGATGTACATACCCCCTTTGTCCCCAACCCGGAGGATATGGAAACGAAGAGAGAGGATTGGGAAAAGCGTGAAGCATTCAGGTTTGTTTTGAAAGATCTCGATGATCAAATGGGCCGGTTAATAGAAGGATTAAAGTCATTGGGTGCAGATGACAATACCCTGGTCATATTCACCAGTGATAACGGACCTAACCCCAGTTACGGTATTGAACGGACAAAAGGGTTGAGGGGTAAAAAAGGGACTTTGTATGAAGGCGGGATCCGGATGCCTTTTATTGTACGTTGGCCGTCGGTGATTACCCCGGGTCAGATTAACGAAAATGCGATTCTGGGTTCAGTGGATATATTTCCAACCCTTTGTAGTATAACAGGTTCTCCAATTCCTTCTGAGTTCCGGTTAGATGGGGAGGATCGGAGTGATGTAATTCTGAGAAACAAGAATGTGGAAAGAAGCGCTCCCCTGTTCTGGGAATTTTCAAGTAGAAAACAAAATGCCCCCGATAATACCCCGATGCCTCAGGTAGCTGTTCGCTGGAAAGAATGGAAATTATTGGTGTTCATTGACGGCTCCCAGGTTGAATTATATAATATGAAAAATGATCGGGAAGAAAAAGAAAATGTGGCCCAACAGAATAAATGGGTAACCGACAAGCTCACATTTGAAGCATTAAGGTGGTTCAATCAATCATTCAGAGAGTTTGCAAAATGAGGAAGAGTTGGAATGGACTGGAGATAAGCTTCCCCCTATGATTGGTAAACAGGATTGTCGGGGAATCGTGTGTTATGTAAGATTGCTTAAATTTTAATTAAATAGGTGAAAAATAAGCAGATAAGTAATATGAGAATAATTTGATAAATATTTATTATTTTTTGAGATAAAAATGATATCCCTTGCGGGTTAAAATCAGTTACTTTGAACCAAAATATTGTGAAGGAAATACAATCTGCCATAATCAATAGAGGGAAAGTTCTTATAATTCTAATTGTAATGCATTGAATATCAGAAATAATACGTAATCCGTCTTGTTTTATAACTTACTGATTATAAATATAATAATTAAAATATTTAACGGACTGTTGATATAGAAAATAAGAAATTGCCTTACATACACAATAGTAATAATTCTTGTTAACGAACAAGCGTATTAATTTAAAACTATACTTTAAGAAATTAAAAAATGATAACAATTACGTTAAAGATCAAAGGAATGGAGAACTTCTTTATTAACAAATTAACCGCAACGTCTTTTAAAAGTGGACTCAAGAATGAAAAGTAGAATCTTATTTAAATTTTGGAAAGGATTATTGCCCGTCTGTCTATGGGTATTTTCCTTGGGAATGTTTGCTCAGAGTATAGCTGTGAGCGGAACTGTGAGAGACGAAAGAGGAGAACCCCTCATCGGGGTTACACTCCAGATCAAGGGAACTTCAGCCGGTACGGTTACTGATATCAATGGCCGGTTTTCACTGGCGAGCGTACCGTCAAATTCAGTGCTGATATTCTCTTATATAGGGTTCGTAACACAGGAGATTGCTGTCGCCAACCGAAAGGTTGTTGATGTGGTCCTGTCTGAAAACGAAACCCTGCTGGAAGAAGTGGTAGTAGTGGGGTATGGGGTCCAGACAAAGGAAAGTGCAGTGGCTGCTATCTCGCAGGTAAAGGGCGATGATATGCTGAAGATGACCTCCTCCAATGTTACCAATGCCTTGGCAGGACAGGTGCCGGGCGTGAGCATTGTGCAAAATTCGGGTCAGCCCGGAGCGGAAGCCGGAAAAATATATATTCGCGGTATATCCTCCTGGGTGCAGAGCGACCCGTTGGTGTTGGTAGATGGGGTTGAACGGGATTTCAATAATATCGATCCAAATGAAATAGAAACGCTTTCGGTATTGAAAGACGCCTCCGCGACCGCGGTCTTCGGAGTGAGAGGAGCCAACGGCGTGATCCTGATCACCACTAAACGTGGTTCTAAGGGCGAGGTTAAGGTGAGTGCAAGTGCCGAAGTAATCGCCAAGCAGCCCATCAATGTCATTGCACCGATGAGCAGTTATACCACAGCATTGGTAATGAACGAAGCCTATAAAAACGACAACAATTGGGGAAACCTGCTTTCGAACGAAATAATAGAACATTACCGCACAGGGGACATGCCTTATATCTATCCTAACACCAATTGGCAGGAACTGATGCTGAAGGATGTTGGATTTTCCAATAAATATAATGTAAATATCTCGGGCGGAACGGATTTTGCAAGGGTTTTCGCATCAATAAGTTACCTTTATGATGATGATATTATCAAGACGCAAAAACAACCTGCTTACGATCCCACCTGGAAATTCAACCGGTATAACTATCGTTTCAATATTGATACGGACCTGACGAAATCCACGTTACTTTCGTTGGATGCGGGAGGTTTTATAGGCATTACGAACAGCCCTTATGAAACCAGCAATCAGCGTTTGTACAGACCTATCTACATGTTAGGCCCGATGGTGTCACCGGCAGGTTATCCCGCGGAGGTATTGGAAGATTATCCCGATTTTGCCCGTCCTGATGAAACGGGCTACAGGATAGCCGGAACAGGTTTCCCTAATTCTGAGAACCCATTGGTAGCCAATAATTACAGCGGGCAACGTACCGTGAAGCGGACAGACCTGAACGCGACTATTAACCTGAAACAGAAGTTCGACTTCATTACCCCAGGGCTTTCGGCAAATGCAAAAGTAGCTTACACACACAATATGGCCTACGTAAGGGAATGGTCGTATGACGCGATTACCTGGCATCTGAATCCGGACGGAACGTGGACGCGCTACAAAGGACGCGGAGGCACTATTGATGCGGAAGAGGCCGCCACGCCGGTCAATTATGTGGGTGAATCCGTGAACGGTACCCCCTTCAGAAGCTGGTACTTTGAGGCGTCGGTTGACTATGCGCGCACTTTCGGTAAGCACTCCGTGACAGGGCTGGTGTTGGGACAGCGCCGAAAAAGACAGGGCAATGTGGAG